>NZ_VDYR01000001.1:647500-971250 GCF_006346325.1 Sphingomonas japonica
GTCGTGGATCGTCAGCAGCGCGACCGAAACCGCGGTCAGTGCTTCCATTTCCACCCCGGTCTTGCCGTCGGTGGCGACGGTCGCGGTCGCGGTGACGCCGGCGTCGTCGATCGTGAGGTCGATGGCGGCGCGGGTGATCGGCAGCGGATGGCACAAGGGGATCAGGTCGCTGGTGCGCTTCGCCGCCATGATCCCGGCAATCCGCGCGGTGGCGAGCACATCGCCCTTTGCCACCGCGCCGTCGCGGATCGCCAGCGCCGCCGCGCGCGACATGCTGATCCGGCCGCTGGCGACCGCTTCGCGCGCCGTGGCCGCCTTTTCCGACACGTCGACCATGCGCGCGGCGCCGGTGGGGTCGAGATGGGTGAGGTCGGTCATGCGATCAGCGCACGGGTCGCCGCGGCGAGGTCGGCTTGGCGCATCAGCGTCTCGCCGACCAGAAAGCGGCGCACGCCGCGCGCGGCCATCGCGTCGAGATCGCCGCGCCCGGTAAGGCCGCTCTCGGCGACGAAGCTGCATTCCGGCGGCGCGCGATCGACCAGATCATAGGTTCTTTGAAAATCGACCGAGAAGTCCCTGAGATCGCGGTTGTTCACCCCGATCAGGCGCGACCGCAACCGCAACGCGCGGTCGAACTCCGCAGCGTCGTGGACTTCGACCAGCACGTCCATGCCATGGTCGATCGCCGCCGCCTCGATCTCCGCCATCGCGCCGTCGTCGAGCGCGGCGACGATGATCAGGATCGCGTCCGCCCCAATCGCGCGCGCCTCGTCGACCTGCCATGGATCGACCATGAAATCCTTGCGCAGCACCGGCAGGTCGCAGGCGGCACGAGCGGCGACCAGATACTCCTCATGCCCCTGAAAATACTCGGCATCGGTCAGTACCGACAGGCACGCCGCTCCGCCCTCTGCATAGGCGCGGGCATGCGCGGCGGGATCGAAATCGGCGCGGATCAGACCCTTGGACGGGCTGGCCTTCTTGATCTCTGCGATCAGGCCGTATCCGTCGGCTGCCTTGGCATCCAGCGCCGCACGAAAGCCGCGCGGCGGCATCTGCGCGGCGATCCCGGCGGACAGATCGCCGCTGCCGATGCGCGCCCGCCGCTCGGCGACTTCGGCGCGCTTGGTGACGAGGATGGTGTCGAGCATGTCGGTCATGGATAGGCGATCCAGGCGTCGAGCAGTCGCTGCGCCGCGCCATCGTCGATCGCCGCGGCGGCGCGTTCGGCACCGCTCTTCAGATCGTCGTCGCGACCGGCGACGATCAGCGCGGCGGCGGCGTTGAGCAGCACCGCATCACGATAGGCGCCGGGCGCTCCGCCGAGCAGCGCCCGCAGCGCCGCGGCATTCACATGTGGATCGCCGCCGCGGATCGCGCTGACCGGATGGATGGCGAGGCCTGCGTCTTCGGGGGCGATGCGCGCGGGCAGTCGCGCACTGCCGACACTGGCAACGACACTCGCTCCGCTGCCCGACAATTCGTCGAGACCTTCCTCGCCCGACACGACGAACGCGGCTTCGGTGCCGAGCTGCTCGAGCGCGTCGGCATAGATCGGCACATAGTCGGGCCGGGCGATGCCGATCAGCTGGCGCGAAACGCGCGCCGGATTGGCGAGTGGACCCATCAGATTGAATATCGTACGGCGCCCGAGCTTCTGACGGATCGGCTGGATACGCTTCATCGCGGGATGATGATTGCCCGCGAACAGGAAGCAGATGCCGAGATCAGCGAGGGTGGCTTCGGCCAGTGCCCCGGCACGCGCCATGTCGAGCCCCAGTGCCTCAAGCGTATCGGCAGCTCCGGCTTTCGATGACGCGGCACGATTGCCATGCTTGGCGACGGGAACGCCGGCGGCAGCGACCACCAGGCTGACCGCGGTCGAGACGTTGAGCGTATGGTGGCCGTCGCCGCCGGTGCCGCACACGTCGATCGTGCCGGGCGGCGCGGCGATCGGGATCAGGCGCTCGCGAAGGGCACGCGCGGCTTCTGCAATCTCGATGCTGGTCTCGCCGCGCTCGGTGAGGCCGATCAGGAAGCTGGCGATCGCGTCCTCGCTGGTGCGTCCGTCGAGCAGGTCGGCAAAGGCCTGATGCGCGCTTTCGCGGCTCAGCGGCGTGGCGGGATCGGGGAGGAGGGCGAATGACGTCATGCCGCCGCGTCCCTCGTCATTGCCCGAACCGGCAGCCCTGCGATCCGCAGGAAGTTGGCGAGCAGCGCATGGCCATGTTCGGTGGCGATGCTCTCGGGATGGAACTGGACGCCGTGGATCGGCAGCTTGGCATGGCGCAGCCCCATCACCGAGGCATCGCCGGCAGTCGCGTTGACGATAAGGCAGTCGGGCACGTCCTCGACGACCAGTGAGTGGTAGCGCGTCGCGGTGAACGGCGAGGGCAGACCGGCGAACAGCCCGGTAGCATCATGGTCGACCGGACAGGTCTTGCCGTGCATCAGCCCCCCGCGAACGACGCGGCCGCCGAAATGCTGGCCGATCGCCTGATGCCCCAGGCATACGCCGAGCAGCGGGCGACGCGCCTGCACGCACGCGGCGACTAGGTCGAGGCTGATCCCGGCTTCGTTGGGGGTGCACGGACCGGGCGAGATCAGGAACGCGGCGGCCCCGCTGGCGATCGCGTCGGCGGCGGTCAGTGCGTCGTTGCGCACGACCTGTACCTCTGCGCCCAGTTCCATCAGATAATGGACCAGGTTCCAGGTGAAGCTGTCATAATTGTCGATGACCAGGATCATGGATGTGCCTTAGCTGCTCAGCCGCATGGTGCAATCGCGCAGGTGTGCGTTCATGCTAGCGCAAGGCTTCCGCGCCGACAGTGCCGAGGGTACAGGAGATCGAATGCTTCGCTGGTTCATGCTCGTCGCGCTGGTCGCATCCCCGGCAGTGGCGGCCACGCAGGACAGCGAACAGGTCGCCAGCGCGCCGCCCGAACGCATCCGCAACGTCCAGGTCGTCGGCGACGAACCCTGTCCCAAGGCGGTCGGCGAGGAGATCGTGGTGTGCGCGCGTATCGACCAGGAGGATCTGTACCGCATCCCCAAGAAGTTGCGCAAAGCCAAGTACCACCCCGCCAGCACCGCGTGGGCCGCGCGCGCGGAGACGGTGAGCGAGGTCAACCGGATCGGCCTGCCCAACAGCTGCTCGCCCGTTGGGACGGGCGGGCAGACCGGATGCACGATGCAGTTCATCCAGCAGTCGCGCGCGGCGCGGCGTGCGGACGACGCGGCGGCGCGGGCGATTCCCTGACGCCTTACTGGCCGAAACCGGCGTTTCCGGCCGTGGCCATCGCTTCGCGGGCAGCGGCGAACAGGGCGCCGGCCTTGGCCTCGCATTCGCGCTGCTCATAGGCTGGGTCGCTGTCGGCGACGATGCCGGCACCCGCCTGGACGTGCATGACGCCGTCCTTGACCACCGCGGTGCGCAGCACGATGCACGAATCCATCGATCCGTCGGGCGAGAAATAGCCGACTCCGCCTGCATAGGCACCGCGCGTCTCCGGCTCGAGCTCGGCGATGATCTGGCATGCGCGGACCTTGGGTGCGCCCGATACGGTTCCCGCCGGAAAGCCCGCGAACAACGCGTCGAGCGCGTCGTTGCCCGGCGCCAGCTCCCCGACGACGTTGGAGACGATGTGCATGACGTGGCTGTAGAATTCGACGCCATAGCTGTCGGTGATGCGCACACTGCCCGGCGCGGCGACGCGGCCGACATCGTTGCGGCCGAGGTCGAGCAGCATGAGATGCTCGGCGCGTTCCTTGGGGTCGGCAAGCAAATTGTCGCGGTTGGCGCTGTCCTCGCTGGCGGTGCGCCCGCGCGGACGCGTGCCCGCGATCGGGCGGATGGTGACTTCGCCGTCGCGGGCGCGGACCAGGATTTCGGGGCTCGAGCCGGTCAGCGCAAAGCCCGGCAGGTCGAGATGATAGAGGAACGGCGACGGGTTGATCCGGCGCAGGGCGCGGTAGAGCTCGAACGGCGCGAGCGGGAAAGGCGTGGTGAAGCGCTGCGCCAGCACGACCTGAAAGATGTCGCCCGCGGTGATATAGGCCTTGGCGCGATCGACCATCGCGGCATAGGCCCCGTCCGCCAGGACGGGGGTCGGCGCGACCTCGGTGGCGGCGGCGCGGGCCGGGGCGGGGAGCGGTGCGTGCGCCAGCCGGGAGAGCGTCGCCTCGATCCGTTCGGCCGCAGTGTCGACACCATGCAGACCCGATTCCGCGCCCGGCCAAACCGGCGCGACGACGAACAGCGTGTCGTCAAGCCGGTCGAACACCAGCAGCACCGTCGGGCGGACGAACATCATGTCGGGCAGCGCCAGCGGATTGGCGGGCGGCCTCGGCAGGGTCTCGACGAGGCCAACCGTTTCGTAGCCGAAATATCCGACCAGACAGGCAAGCGCGCGCGGCAGCTCTGCCGGGACTTCGGCGCGGCATTCGGCGACCAGGTCGCGGAGCGCCGCCAGCGCAGGCTTGCCGCAGGGCGCGAAGGCATCGCGATCGGCCAGCCATGCGGAATTGATCTCGGCGCGGTCCTGTTCGGCACGAAACACCAGGTCTGGGGCAAGACCGATCAGGCTGTGACGCCCACGTACCGACCCGCCCTCGACCGATTCGAGCAGGAAATCGCCGCGGCCGGGTTCGATCAGCTTGAGCGCGGCAGCGACCGGGGTCTCGGTGTCGGCGACGATCCGGCTCCACAGCAGCGCCGGGCGCCCCTCGCCGAGGGCCCTGCGCCCCTCGGCGATCCCCTGGACGACCGTCAGGGCCGGACGCCCTGTCCGGCGAGCTGCGCCTTGACGCGGGCCAGCGCGGCCTCGTCACGGCGGACGCCGACGCTGCGCTGCGCGGCCATGGCGAATTGCTCGGCATATTCGCGACCGATGACGCTTCCCAACCCGGCGCGGGTCGACGCGATCGCGCGCTCATTGCCCTTGGCATCGCCGCTTTCGATCGCGTCGAGATAGACCACGAACCAGCCGCCATTGTTGGGCGCCTCGACCAGCTTTGCGGTCTTGGGCGCCATCGAGAACATCAGCGTGACCGGCGGCGGCAGTTGCTGACCCTGTGCGGCGAGCTGGGCGCGCGTGGCATCGAGCGCTTCGGGCGCCGGCGCACGCACGCCCGACGTGGCGATCGCCTGCGCCAACGACGTCCCGCGATTGACCTTGGCGATGACGCCGAGCGCGATCTTGCGTGCCGCTTGCTTGGCCTGTTCGGATGTCCAGTCGGCGACGACGCGGTCGCGGATCTGCCCGAGCGGGCGCGGCGCGGGCGGCAGGACATTGGCCAGCCCGACCAGCGCGAAGGTGCCGTCCTGCGCGGTCTGGACCAGCTGCGGCGAGTCGCCCGGCTCGGTGGCGTAGGCGGCCTGAACGACGCGGGTCAGCGCGGGATCGATCTCCGCCTGCGGATTGTCGGGGTTGCGACCGTCGGCAGTGAGCGGCGGCGTGGTCACTGCCTGCAGCTTGGCATCGGCGATCAACTCGTCAAAGGTCGATCCGTCGGTGATGCCGTTGTCGAGCTGTTCTTGGAGCGCGGTCAGCGCCTCAAGTGCCTTCGTCCTCCGCAATTCGGTCACAAGCGTGTCCCGAACGTCGGCGATCGACCGGCCGGCGACCTGTTCGACATCGGCCACGCGCAGCACGACGAAGCCGAGCGTGCCACGCACAGGTCCGACAACCGAGCCTTCGGGCGCGGCGAATGCGGCATCGGCGACCGCTGGCGAGCTTTGCGCGGCATAGGCCTGCTTGCGCACCGCGGTCTGGGTCGAGGCTTCCAGCCCGATCGCCTGCGCGGCCGCGGCCAGCGGCGTACCGCCCTGGACCTTGGCGGCGAGCTGGCTGGCGGCGTTCTGATCCGCGACGATCACCTGTTCGATAGTCCGCGTCTCGGTCGCGGCGAATTCGGCGCGGCGCGCCTGATACGCCGCCTGAAGCTCGGCGTCGGTGGGATTGATCCCGGCGGCGAACCGCTCCGGCGACACCAAGGCATAGCGGATCGCGCGGCGCTCCGAGACGGTGTAGCGCGACCGATTTGCGGAATAATAGCTTGCGAGTTGCTGATCGGTCGGTGCCGCGGGGGCGGGGACCGCGCTGCTGGGAATGATGCCGACCGAGCCCTGGCGCCGTTCGAGCAGCAGCGAAGCATAGGGCAGCGCGAGCCTGGGCGAGACCTGGCTGGCGCCGATGGTCGGAGCGATCAGCCATTGCGTCAGGATTTCGCGGCGGATGTCGGTGCGAAGCTGCTCGGTCGTGATGCGGCGATCGGCGAGCAGCCGTTCATAGGTATCCTGGTTGAACTTGCCATCGAAACCCTGAAACGCCGGGATGCTGGCAATCTGACCATCGATCGCGGCCTGGCTTACTTCCATCCCGGCCATCGCCGCGAATTCCTCGAGCGACAGCGCCTGGATGACCTGCGACACCACGCTTTCGAAGCCGCCCGCCGCCACCAGCGCGCCCATGTCAAGCGTCGGCTGCTGCTGGCGCGCCTGATCGAGTGCATTTTGCGCGCGGGTCGTCAGTTCGGCGTCGGTGACGGTGGCATCGCCGACCTCGACGACGGTGCCGCCGACCAGCGCCGCGCCCTGCGGCCGCAAGCCGCTGATGTCGCCCGCCGCAAAGGCTAGTGCGATCAGGACAAGCACGATCAGCGTAAGGACTACGCCGACGCGCGAACGGACGAAGCTGCGAAACGAAGCGAGCATGAAGCCCCAATCAACCAGGAACAGGAAGCAAGCGCTTTAGGGTGCGTCGTTCGTGCCATCAAGCGCTCCCGCGACTTCCACGGCGTCGTTTCAATCTCTAAGCCCGGCAGCAGCAAATGATTGAACGGGCAATGGCTCGACGGGGGATGCCGATGACGCGACGCAAGCTGGTGGTAGGAAACTGGAAGATGTACGGGCTGCGCGCCGATCTGCCGCAGGTTCGCGCCATCGCCGACGCTGCCGCCGCCAACCCGTCGGTCGATGCGGCGCTGTGCGTGCCGTTCACGCTGATCGAGCGCGCGGTGGCGGTCGCGGGCGCGCTGACGATCGGCGCGCAGGATTGTCACGAGGCGGATGCCGGGCCGCACACCGGCTGCACGTCGGCGGCGATGCTGGTCGAGGCGGGGGCGCGCACCGTCATCGTCGGCCACAGCGAACGCCGCGCCGACCAGCACGAGACCAGCCAGGATGCGTGGGCCAAGGCGGCGGCGGCGCGGCGCCACGGACTGAACGTCATCCTGTGCTGCGGCGAAACCGAGGCGGAGCGCGATGCGGGGCGCGCCGAGCGCGTCGTGCAGGCGCAGATCGAGAAATCGGTTCCGGAAGATGCCAGCGGTGACTGGTTCACGCTCGCCTATGAGCCGCGTTGGGCGATCGGCACGGGGCGGACGCCAACCCCCGACGAGATCGCCTCGATCCACGCGATCGCGCGCGCCAAGATGCGGCAGTTGGTCGGCGACGCCGCGCAGGGTATCCGCATCCTCTATGGCGGGTCGGTGACCGGAGCCAACGCCGCGGCGATCCTGGCGATGGACGATATCGACGGGGCCTTGGTCGGGGGGGCGAGCCTAACAGCGGAAAAGTTCGTGCCAATCATTCGGGCTGCCGCGTGCAACTGACGTCGCTGGTCGTGGAACTGTCTCGGTTCGTCTGTTTCGAAACGATTCGGCGGGTCGAGTGTTGCTATATCGAACCAGTTGAACCCAGGAGAACGACGTTGATTAAGAAGACGAGTATGATTGCTATCGCCGCCGCGCTGTCGGTCAGTGCGGCAGCGGCACAGACCCGTACCCCGATCCCGACCCCCGCGCCGCAGGCCGCCGCGACGCCGACCGTCGGCGCAATGCTGTACGATCCGCAGGGGATCGAAGCCGGCACGATCGACAGCATTCAACCGAACGCGATCATCGTGTCCACCGGAACCGCCAAGGTCGCGGTGCCGACCACTGCGGTCGGCCCGGGCGAAAAGGGCCTGGTGGTGTCGCTGACCAAGGCGCAGCTCAACGCCGCCGCGGCGCAGGCCGAGCAGCAGGCGCAGGCTGCCCTGCAGGCGCAGCTGGTGCCGGGGGCTCAGGTTCGCGGCGCCAATGGCACGACCGTGCTGGGCACGGTCAAGTCGGCGGGTGCGAATATCGTTCTGACGACGCCGAAAGGCGATGTCAGCCTTGCGCCGAGCGCGTTCGGGATGAGCCCGCGGGGAATCATCGTCGGATTGACGCCCGAGCAGTTCGACGCTGCTGTCACGGGTGCGCAGACCGGGGCGGCACCTGCCGCGGCATCGACGGCGACCCCAGCCGCGGACGCGGCGACGCAATAACCGCCGGCCGAAGGTAGGCGCTGCGATCCGGCGCGTGCCCCACGCCATCCGATGCGATTCAAAAAGAAAAGACCCCGCATGCCCCCTGATCGCTAGGGACGCGTGCGGGGTCTTGATCGTTCGGCCCGGCGAGATTGTCTCGCCGGGCCGTCCTGATCAGGCGAAGATGATGTCGGTCTGAATGATCGCCGCATTGCTCTGGATGACGAAGTCAGCGACGAGATCGCCGTCGGTATCGCCCGCGACGAAGTAGCTGCCGCCCTGCGCATAAGTGCGCAGTTCGCCGGCTGCACCGCTGAATGCGGCGCCGTCGATCCAGGTGAAGGCATCCTGCCCGCCGCCATCGACGGCATCGATTCCGCTGACGTCGATCTTGTCCTGGCCGCGGCGGAAGTCGCCGATGCGATCGGTTTCGCCGAGATCGCTGAACACGAACGTATCGCTCCCGGTGCCGCCGGTGAGGAAGTCGGCACCGGCACCGCCGTCGAGCACGTCGTTACCGATGCCGCCGTCGAGCACATCGTCACCAGCACCGCCGAACAGGGTGTCGTTGTTGGCACCGCCGAGCAGGCGATCGGCACCGGCGCCACCATCCAGCGTGTCGTTGCCGGCACCGCCGTCGAGCAGGTCGAGCCCCTCACCGCCGAGCAACGTGTCGTTGCCGGCGCCGCCGGACAATGTGTCGTCACCGCCATTGCCCGACAGGCGATCGTTGGTGGTGCCGCCGGTGATCGTGTCGGCGAAAGCGCTGCCATCGACCGCTTCGATCGCGATCAGCACGTCGCCGGCCGCTTCGCCGCCGCTGCCGCCGCGCGTGGCAAGCGATACGGTCACGCCGGACCCGGAGTTGAGGTAGCTCGCCGTATCATAGCCGGCACCGCCGTCGAGACGATCCGCACCGGCACCGCCGAGCAGCATGTCATCGCCGCGACCACCGGTCAGGACGTTGGCGACGTCGTTGCCGAGCAGCACGTCGTTGCCGTTGCCGCCGCTGGCATTCTCGATGACAACGCCATTGGCGATGGTGAAGCCGCCAAAGATGCCGTCGGCGAACGAGATCGCACCGCCGCCGGTCGGCGAATAGTCGAGCGTCGCGGCAAGCAGGTCGATCCGTGCGTCCCGATTGCCGGTGTAGCTGATCGTGTCGGTGCCGCCGGTGTCGTAGATCGTCTCGTAATAGGTACCGCGATCGTTGACGTCCTTGAGCGTGTAGGTGGTGTTGCCGGTCGCGTAGTCGGGACGGACGTCGTACCGCTCCTGCAGCTTGGCGATGTCGAAGGCGCTGAGCGTGCCCGACCAGCCCTGATCGATCGTCGCGCCGGTATAGGGCGAGGGACCGTCGGGGTTGAGCTGCCACGCGTCGTTGTACGACATGACCGTGTAGACGCCCTGGTTGAGGTCAAAAAGACCCAGCGACCCCTGCGCCGCGGTGACACCGAGCATGACGTCGGACCCGCCGCCGCGATCGTGCGGATGCGCCAGGCCATGGGCATGGCCGAACTCGTGCAGGATGACCGCGAACGAATAGCCTCCCTGTTCGAGGCTCTGCTGCTGATCGAAGTCCCAGCCGCCGCTCAGGACGTTGAACGCGCCGATGCCCTTGGCATCGCCGTAAGCCGGATCCTGCGGATAGAAATAGGCGCCATATTGTTCCGACTCGGTCGTGATCAGGCGGAAGGTCGCCTGCTCGACATCGGTGGTGATCTCGTAATTGGTGCCGAGGATTTTCTCATACTGCTCGAGCGCCTCCATCACCTGCTGCTTCTCATAGTCGTTCCAGCCAAGCGACAGGATCGGACTGACGCCGTCGTCTGCCGTCTCGCCAAAGGTCTCGCCTTCCATCGCGAAATAGACATAGGCGGTGTTGGTCTCGTCGAACGGGACGTTCTCGGCGTTGACCCAGTCGATCGAATCGAGCGGATCGAACCCTGCCAGGTCGATCTCGTTCGCGGTCAACGAATATCCACCCGTGGTCCCCGAATATGCGAGCGCATCGATGTAATATGTGCCGGACTCGGTCGCGAAGAAGCTGGCGGCCGAGCTGATATCGCCGGGGAATGCGACGTCATCGTTGAAGGCGACGACATTGCCCTCTTCGTCGTAGATCTGCAAAACGGTATCAAGTTCGCCATCGACCAGGTCGAAATAGTTGGCACCACCGCCGGCGAGTTCGATCGAATAGAGCTTACCCGCCTCGACCTCGATTTTGTAGGTATCGACTTCGGAATAGGTCGCGCCGAATGGCCCAGCACCGGGGTCGATGAAGCCGTAATTCACCACCCCCGCCTCGATCTCGACTGCGCCCGCGAACGTGTCCGGAACTTCGTCCACGCCCGAATACAGGATCGCGTCGAGCGTGTAGGTGCCGGTCGCGCCCTGGCCCGGAAATGCGCCGACGCCGATGATGTGGGTGCCGGTATAGTCCGCGGTGTAGGTCAGCAGCGAGTTGGTGGCGCTGCCGCCGTCGTCATCCTCGCCGAGCAGGGCGGTGGCGTCCTCGTTGAACACATAGAGATAGGTGTCGCCGAGTGGATCGGCTCCCGATCCGTACGCGGAGAAGAGATAGGTCTGGCCCGCGACCAGATCGATCTCATAGCCGTCGATCTCGGACCCGTCGATATCGCCATCGACCAGGATTTCCGCCGGAACCGACACTGCTGGCGCGGTCGTCGTCAGGCGGCCCGCAACGTCTGCCAGGTGCGACTCGGTCGAACCGACCGCGAACGGTTCCGCAAGCGATTTCGGCGAAGTGCAGGCAGCGCAACCGCAACCCCATGTCTCCGATTCGCCAATGAAAAATGATTGACCGGTTTTCATGAAACTATCCCCTCTGCAAATAGCGCACGCCGAGCGCGATTCGCAGAGAAGATCATAAAATATGCGCCGCGACAATCATTATTAACCAGATATTGCCAAGTCCCGAGTCAATGGCGGAAAGCATCCCAAAGCTGACGAGGGGATAGGCCGGAGTCGCGCTTGCTTAAGGGCTTGTGCGCAATATCGCGATGCTTGTGCCATGCCGATCGCATCGCGGATGAAGGCGATCAGCTTGGCATGAGGTCATAAAGCGTTTCAATTCGACCCATTCGACCATGAGTCGACGTCGCGGATCTACATGCGCAGATCGCCAAACCACGGGAAAAGGCGCCGCGCTGAACAAAAGCAACGGACGCGATCACACGTAATACATCTGGACTAGGCGACTTTACTTCAAGAAACCAAACCTTTCCATGAGCTGTTCGCGCGTAGCGATCTCCCGTTTGGCATTCGGCATCCGGACGACGTGCTCGTAGACGCCTGGTTCGATTTCCCGCCACCACGGCAAATCGATCGCACCCTGTTGCTTAAGATGGGAAAGATAGGCGTCGAGGGTGCGGAACGCCTTGCCGCGCGCGAATGGGAGGTTCTGGACACCCTCGGCCGATTGCATGGCACTTGCCCCTGGCTTGCGCGCCGGCAGACGCGGCATGGAGGAATTGTCCTGGGCGAAAATACCGGTAGCCGCCCCGGTTCCGACGGGAGCGGCGGCCATCGCCAGCGCCGCGATCAGGATCATTCCGGCCATCCGCAATTCCTTTCCATCATCCCCGAGCTATCGCGGTCTGTCCGATATGCCGATCGACCGTGGGTCGGGCAGCGGCCATGGCGATCATCCCTGTGGCCCGCGCTCTTGCGTGTAGCTTGCCGAGCTGGTCGGAGTGACGTCGAGCTTTGCCGACCAGTCGTCCGATCCGCCGCGGCTGACCTTTAGGTTGATCAGCGTGACGCGGCGGCCGGGTTCCAGTCGGGCGCGCCCGCTCTGCACCGACCGGTTGCTGCCGGAGCCGCCGCTCGACACCGCCAGCGTGTACGTCGCGTCGGTCGCCGCGTCGGCATTGCCGACCACGCGGACGCTGACCATGTCGCCGTCGGTCTCGGTTTCCAGATAGATCGGCGCGTGCGCCTCCTGCGCGGCGGAAAGGGGGGCACCGATCGTCATGAGCATCGCTCCTGCAAGGATCAATTTCATCTCAGGCACTCCTTGGCCAATCCGGGTTCATTGCGGCACAGCACCTTGCGCGTTCTGGACGATCGCCTCGATCAGATTGACCGTTTCGGGGCTGAGGCCATCGGTCGGATCCTCGGCATCGACCGGTGCCGACTGGGTGGGATTGCCCGGCAACACCAGGGATGCGACGCTTTGCGCATCGCGCGCATCGGCATCGACGTCGCTGCGGCCGAGCCGCCGGACGATCGCCGCGGGATCGCCGGTCACCTCGCGCTGCTGCTGATCGATCAGCAGCCGCTGTTCGGGTGACAGCACCGGTGCGGTGGCGCTGCGATATTCGGAGGACCGGTTTTCGATCACGCGCGCGCAGGCCTCCGAGCCTGCCGCCGGTGCGCCGGGATCGCAGGCGTCGGCGCCTCTGAGGCGGACGACGGCTTGCGGGCGGCTCTGGCCGCGGCTGGACAGCGGCGCCGCCGCCTGTGCGCTGCGTCCGCCGGTTGAAAGCTGGCTGCCGCCGGTGGCGCGATCGCGGCCGCCGACCTGAACCAGCGGGAGGGCGGGGGCCGATCCCGTCGGAACCTGCGCCATCGCCGGATCGGCGGGGGCGGTTCCCAACTGATCGACACCGGTTGAATCGGTTTGCGGTTCGGCGGTCGCCGATGCCGTGTCCTCTTCAGCGGCGCTTTCGATCTGGCGGATATTGGTTCGGCTATCCCGATCCGCATCTGCGGCCTGACGCTGTCCGGCCGACGCCGCGGTCGCCGCAAGCACGAAGCAGACCAGTGGGAGCGTCCAGCCGGTCAAGCCGTTCGATCTTGGCACCAGGGTCGCTTCCGCCATTGCCTGCCCTTACCGGTTGCGCCTCAGCGCGTTTGCGTGATCTGCATCGCCTGGCCACCGCTCTGCACGATGCCGAGGTCGCTCAAGCCATTACCCGTCTGCGTCCACATCAGGCGGTTTCCGCCGCCGTCCTGGCTCGCCGTCATCGCGTTTCCGTCGCCGTTCTGGACCAGCACCGCCTGGTTGTCGGCACCCTGCTGCGACAGCGTCATGTCGTTGTCGTTGCCCATCTGGGCAAGGATCGCGCCGTTGTCGGTCGCCGCGACAGCATCCTGTAGCGCGCGCAGCCGGTTCGCTTCGCCTTGTTGTTGCACGAACAGCGTGTTCGCGCCACTGCCGCGTTGCGCGATGACGGCATCGTTGTCGTTGCCGGTCTGGCGCAGTTCGGTGAAGCTCGCCGCCGATTCACGCTGCTCGACCTGCGCCGAGTTGCGGTCGCCGTTCTGGCGAAGGTCGCTGCGCGCCAGCGATGCCGACTGTTCGACGGTCGCGGAATTGCTGGAGCCGATCTGGCTGATGAACACGCTGCGTCCGCGCAACACCGGTCGCTCGACAGCAATCACGCCCGGCGCGGAATAGAATATGCTTTCGGCAGGGGGCGTTTCGCCGACCGGCTCGCCCGTTTGCTGCGCGAGCGCGGGGGAGGCGGCGCACAGCAGCGCGGCGCTCATCGCAGTCGCTATCCTGGTTCGCATCATCGCCAATCCTCACGCATTCGAACAAGTAACCCGGCCGGCATCCGGACGATGCCGGCCGGGTGCGACATCAGGGACGACCCTGCGTCACCGAGGCCGTCAGGTTGCTGCCATCCTGAGTGACGGTCGAGAAGTTGCCGCTGCTGTACTGCGCGACCGACGCGCTGTTGTCCGCGCCATATTGCTCGATCGTCGAGACATTGTCGTCGCCGTCCTGGATCGTCGCGGCGTCATGACCGTCGCCGCGCTGGAGGATCGACGAGAGGTTGCGATCGCCGCCCTGGGTGATCGACGCGAACTGGTCGATGCCCATGCCGTCACCCTGATCGACGGTGCCGGTATTGCGGTTGCCGATCTGCTCGACGAATGCGACCTGCGTTTCGCCGCGCTGCTGGACGTCGGCAAAGTTGACGTCGCCCGACTGGATCACGTCGGCATCCTGCGTGTCGCCGCGCTGGAAGGTGAGGGCGGTGTTGCGGTTGCCGCTCTGATCCACGGTGGCGAGGTGGTCGTTGCCCGCCGCGGCGCCCTGATCGACGCCGGCGAAGTTGCTGTTCCCCGACTGATCGACATAGCCGATGTCGGCGGTGCCCCGCTGCAGCATGGTAGCGGCATTGTTGTTGCCGCCCTGGACGATCGTGCCGATGTGGTCGCCGCCAGCCGCGCCGCCCTGATCCATGTCGGCGAAGTTGCGGTTGCCCGACTGCTCGACCAGCGCATCTTGGAAGCCGCCGCGCTGGCGGATGTTCGATTCGTTGTTGTTGCCCGACTGGATGACGCCGCGAACGGTCGCCGAATAGCCGGTGCTGTTGAAGAAGCCGCCCTGATCGACGACCGACTGGTTGTTGCGACCGGTCTGCTCGACGCTGGCGAGGTTGAGCACGCCGTCCTGCGTCACGATCGAGGTGTTGCCGCTTTCGGCCTGTTCGACATAGGCATAATTGATGCCGCCGCCCTGATCGATCTGCGACATGTTGGTGCTGCCGGTCTGCATCACGTCGGCCGTGCCGAACGATCCGGTCTGTGCGACCACCGAGTCGTTGTCATTGCCGTCCTGCGTGACGGTGGCGACATTGTCGCCGTCGCCGCCCTGGTCCAGCTGGCTGTTGTTGCCGGCGCCGGTCTGGTCGACGGTGGCGTCGTTGCGGTCCGAGGTCTGGTTGACCACCGACGTGCTGTCGCCGGCCTGGGTGACGGTCGCTGTGTTACGATTGTCGCCGTCGCCATCGTCCTGAGTGATCGTCGAATCGGCGCTGTCGCGCGACTGGGTGACGGTAGCTTCGTTGCGATTGCCACCCTGCGTGACCGTCGAGAGATGATTCGAGCCGGTCTGGCCGACCGTGACGACACCGTTGGAGCCGGTCTGGGTGACGGTCGATTGGCTGTCCTGCGCGAACGCGGGAACAGCAGCGAGGAGTGCGAGCGCCGAGACGCCGCCGAGCGTGAGATGCTTGATCATGATCTGTTATCCTTTGACGAAAGAAAAAACCGGCGCCTTCGCAAAGGAAGGCGCCGGTAATTCCAGTCGTTACATGCCGCCCTGCGTGACCATCGCCGAGTTGTTCGAACCCGACTGCATGATCACCGAGTCGTTCATCATGCCGGTCTGCAGCACGGTCGCCGTGTTGTCGGTCCCGCCCTGATCGATCGTCGACATGTGGTCGCTGCCGCGCTGCGTCACGTCGGCAAACCCGCCGGTGCCGGTCTGGCTGATGCTCGACATGTTGTCGAAGCCGACCTGCAGCGAATAGGCGGTGTTTGCGTCGCCCGCCATCGCGGCATAGCCGGTCTGGCTGATAGTCGAGCTGTTGCCCGAACCGTCCTGACGCGCCTCGGCGACTGCGCCCATCGCGAATTCGGCCGGGCTTGCAGCGAAGCCGTCCGAAATCTGGTCGATGAACACGCTATTCTCAGCACCGCCGCCGTTGTTCTGGCGGACGTCGGCGCGTGCGCTGCCGTTCTGGAAGTCCTGCTGGACGTCCGAACGGTTGCCCGTGCCGGTCTGGACGATACGCGCGTCGTTGTCGGTCGAGGTTGTCGATGCGTAGTTCGAGATGTTGTCGCCGCCGGTCTGGCGGACGACGACATCGCCGTTCGAAGCGTTGCGACCCTGGGTCACGTACGATTCGTTGCTGAGCGGGCCGTCATTCTGCATCTGGTTCACATCGACCGTGCTGCCCAGGTTCACATTGTCCTGGAACACGTTCGAGATGTTGGCCTGTCCAGGCGAACCCGCCATGCCGGCATCGTTCTGCACCACGCGGACCGTGTTGGCCGGAGGAGCGAGGTTCGAATCCGCCAGCGTCGTCACGGTCGAGGTCGAGCCGCTCCAGCCGCTCTGCCGCACGACGACGTCGCCGCCGGCCTGCTGCGTCACGGTCGAGGTGCTGTTGTCACCGTCCTGAACGACATTGGCGGTCGCGAACGAACCGGTCTGATCGATCCGCGAGACGTTGTCGTTGCCGTCCTGACGCGAAACCGCGTCGTTGGTCGAGCCGCCGCTCTGGAAGATGCGGCTCTGGTTGCTGGCGCCGTCCTGAACGATGGTCGCGATGTCGAGGTTGCCCGACTGCGAGATCTGGCCGATGCCGTCGGTGCCGGTCTGGACCAGGCGGGCCTGGTTGTCGCCCGACGAAGCGACGTCGGTCGTCGGCTGGCTGTCATGGCCCTTTGGCGGGAACACTTCGGGATCGGACACGCCGCCCTGGGTGACCTGTGCCATGTTGCCGTCGCCACCCTGGCGCAGCGTCAGCTGGTTGCCGCCGGCGCCGCCCTGATAGGTGTAGCCCTGGGCGTTGTCGCCGTTCTGGACGACCACCGCACCCTGTGCGCCCGCGCCGCGCTGGAAGCCTTCCAGCTTGTTCGCGTCGCCGTCCTGCGTGATCGAAGCCGACGAACCGGCGGCATTCGAGTTCTGCTGGAAGAAGGTGTAGTTGTCGTTGCCGGTCTGAGCGATGTCGAGCGCCGACCCGTCGACGCCGCCTTCCTGCTTGGCGATCGCGCCGTTGCGGTCGCCGTCCTGGTCGATCGACACCGTGCCGCCGATCGAGGACTGCTCGATCGACGCGCTGTTGTCGTCGCCCAGCTGCGCTACGTCGCCGTTCGAACCCGAAGCGCTACCGGTCTGGTTGACGTACGAGCTGTTGCTGAAGCCGTCCTGCGACACCGTCGTGAAGGCGCCCGACGACTGGAGCACGTTCGATTCGTTGCCATCGCCGATCTGGCGGACATCGGCATCGGCGAACGCTCCCGACTGGTTGATGAGCGAGGTGTTGGTCGGCGCATTGGCCGGTGCACCGATGTTGGCGCCGCGCTGATACACGCGAGCGTTGGCGTCGCTGGCCGACTGGGTGATGCGCGACGCGTTGCGACCGAAGTCGTTGGGCGCGACGCTGCCCTGGTTGACGGTGGCGGTCGCTTCGGCGGTCTGGTCGATCACCGAGGTGTTGTAGACGTCTGCCTGACGGACATCAGCGGTCGCCGCTGCCGACTGGTTGATCGCCGAGCGGTTGAGCGTGCCGTTCTGGACCAGCGACGCATCGGCGCCGTCGGCATCCTGGTCGATCAGCGAGACGTTGTTGGCATACGACGTGCCAGCCGACGACGGAGGCAGCGTATCGCCGTCCCAGTTACGTGGGCCAAGGCCGTTCGGGCCGCCGCGCTGTACGACATTGGCGGTGGCGCCGGCCGACTGGTCGATGACCGAGGTATTGTCGTCGCTGCGCTGGGCGACGGTCGCGCTGGCGCCGGCGCCCGACTGGGCGATGTCTGAAACGTTGCCGTTGCCGACCTGGGTGGCGGAAGCGAAATTGTCTTCGCCGGTCTGCTCGACGTCGGACAGGTTGTCATCGCCATTCTGGACGACGAATGCTTCCTGGCTTCCGTTCTGGATCACGCTGTTCTGCAGCACGTTCGAATCGTTGCGGTTGCCCGACTGGGACACGTCGGCGCTCGTCAGGTTGGCACCCGCTCCGCCATTCTGCTCCTGCTGGACGAACGACGCGTTGTCGTCACCGTTCTGGCTGACGGCAGCACGCGAATAGGCCGAAGGATCCTGATCTATGGTCGACGTGTTGCGATCGCCGCGCTGGATGACGCCGCCACGCGACGTGTTGAGCGCATTGCCGACGCCGTTGCTGTTGCCGTTCTGGAGCACTTCAGAGAAGTTCTCGGTGCCCACCTGATAGACTTCGGCTTCGCTCGACGTGCCGGCCTGGTTGACGCGCGAGGTGTTGTCGCCGTTCTGGAAGACCTGGACTTCGTTACGGTCGGAGCCCGACTGCACGACTTCCGAGTCCGCGCTGTCGCCGCGCTGCTCGACGACGACTTCATTCTGGCGCGCCAGGTTGGTGCCGTTGCCGGACTGGGTAACGGTCGAGGTGCCGTTGCTGCCGTTCTGCGTCACGACGGCGTCGTTGAACGCGCCGCTCTGCGTAACCGTGGAGGTGCTGTCCTGCGCCATCGCCGGCATTGCGGCGAAGAGTGCGATCGATGAGACCGACGTCAAAATAGTGCGTTTCATGGTTGTCTATCCTCTGTTCGGACGTGATAACCATGTCGCCCCCGCAAGCGGGGCCAACATGATAGCTAAGTGCAACCCAGACTTCCTGCGCGCATCGGAGCTGCAACTCCGGTGCGCGCTTCGTTGTGGGGTTGGCGCCGACTGCAACCGGTCGTGCCCCACCCTGGAATTTCGTTTCCGAAAGGGACGCCAGGACGCCCCGTTCCGGTATTCGATCCGTTCCGGCGCAATTGCCGGTCCGGGGAATCTCGTCAGCGCGAACCGCCTGCGCTTGCCCCTCCTTCACGCCGTTCGGGAGGGGGAACATCGCGCGGCCGTACCTTTTCGGGCGGGGCCGCTTCGGCGCGTTTCATCGCCGTTTGAACCTGTGCCGCGTCGAACACGCCGTCGCGCTCCTGGCGATAGCGCCACAGCATCGGCCAGCCGGCGGTCTGGTCCGCGAAATCCCACAGCTTGAGATCGACGCCTTCCATCACCAGGCCATAGACAGCCTTCTCGACCGCCTGCTGCAGCGCGAGCTGGTCGGGTTCGTTGGTGGTGACGCCGGTCTCGGCCTCGAGCAGCTCCTTGAACGCGACGAACTTGAATACGCTGGCTCCGATCGAGCGCGAGGCGATCGTCTTGGACGCGGTGACTGAGGTCAGCACTTCGCCGGTGCGCACGGAAACCGCGCGCAGATAGACGGTGACGGTGTCCTGCCGATACTCGCCGCGCGCGCCGATGCCGAGGAACGCGGCGCCCGCACCGCCGGTGACGGTGTTGGTGTCGTAGCCGACAATGCCGCCTTCGATCAGCACGCCGGCGAACAGCAGCGCCGGCAGCGCCTGCGCATTGACGCCGGTCTCGCCCAGATAGCGTTCGCGCATCTCGCGGATGATCTGGCGCTCGCTCAGCAGGTTCTTGAGCGATTCACGCTCGACGATCGTGAACCACTGGCGGTTGCCGACATCCTGCAGCGCCTTGACCAGGATCGATCCGCCGCCCTGCGATACCGCGCGCGACAGCGTCTGGCCGACGTCGCTCGGCTTGAACTGGCCGGTCTGGTCGGTGAAGCCATAGACCGCGACCGCGACCGGGCGGGCAGGGGGCGGGATCGCCTCGAGCGCCTTTTGCGTCTGGGTCTTGGCGGGATAGACCGCCAGGCTGCTGGTTTCGGGGATCAGGTCGCGGCCGGAATTGCCGATCGTGGTGCACGCGGACAGCGATACGCCCGCGACGAGAAGCGCGAGCAGCCGCATCACTGGACCTCTAGGAAGGTCGGGATCACGATCGTCGTGATCTCGCCGGTTGCATCGTTGGTGATGGTCAACGTGACTTCGTCGAGCGAGCGGAAGAAGTCGATGGTCTGCCCGCCGAAGCTGATCGTGCCGCTTTCCTGGGGATTTTCACCGAAGATCGCATCGACGATCTGCGAGGAGAGCGACGACAGCAGCCGCGATTGCAGCTGGCGCGCGAAGATGTCGGCTTCGGTGCTGTTCGACGCGACCGACGACGGGTCACGGAAATCATTCTGCGCGTTGGCGATGCCGAGCAGGTGCGACGAGTTGAACGGATTGCCGCCGAACGATGGATTGATCGGCGTATAGGTGATGTCCTGGGCGGCGGCCGGTGCGGTCATTGCAATCGCCACGATCGGCAGGGCGATCACGACCAGCGTGCGACCGCTCAGCCGACGACGAATTGCGCGCCAAAAGGCGCCGGTTCGAACGAATTGCCCCATCTTACCCCCTCGGAATCCGCGGTGCACCCCATGCGACTCGCGGACCTGTTCTGTTAATCGCTTATTAACGACCGTCACCTTGGGGCCGCATCCCCAACCTGGAGTAGGGAGGTGGTTAACGAACCCTTTCTTTTGAGTCGTTCGGATTCGGGACAACGATGGGTGGCGATAACGGAATCAAGCCGATCGTTTCGAACATAGTAAACAAAGCGGAATAGGATATGATCTGCGCGATGTTTACTACATCGACCGGACGAAATTATTCATATCGGTTGGTAGCTTACACCGATTTCAGGAAGGAATAGTTGCTCTGGTCCGGGAAGGCCCAAAATCGGCCTCGCCTCACAGAATGCGATAGGGCCGCAGCCTGCTGAACATCTCCTCGCGCGACCGGACCCCGACCTTCGAATAGATCCGTCGGACATGCGTGCGCACCGTATCGACCGAGATCAGCAGATCGGTGGCGAGCTGGCTGGCGGTGCGGCCGTTGAGCAGGCCGACCACGATGCGGTGCTCGGCGCGAGTCAGCGAAAAGACGCGGTCGATGTCGCTGTAGTTCGCCATGAATCCAGCCGTATCGCGCGTGAATTCAAGGCATGCCGCCGATCGGCCGTCGACGCCGATCCGTCGCCCGCGGAACAAGAGATGCGCGGAGCGGTCGGGGTAGGGGATCGACACGGTCCCAAGCTCTTCCCCCAGCGCTTCGATGAAGTCGGTGAAGTCGCGCTGTGCGGTGGCGGAGGCAAAGGCCAGCGCGCCATCGCGCAGGACGACGCCCGCATCGTCGCCAAGCTGCTGCGATGCCGGCCGGTTCGACCAGAGCACCTGCAGATCGGCCGCCACGATCAGCCTTGGGCGCGAATCCGCGCCCAACCAAGCAAGCGCCAGCGTCGCCAGGTCGGGCGCCTCGGCTGCATCCTGTTCGGCGATCCGTTCGTTGAGCACATCTTTCCCCATCGATGGCGTCCGTCAGCGCTGCGATCCTACCCCGCACGCCGATCGCACGGCCCACGAAACAATCGGGGATAGTGCAGATTAGGGACAGCCGCGCAACTAAAGGATCGTCATCGTCCCAATCGTGGACGCCGCAATTGACTATAGAGTCTTTGGCACAGGGTGAGCGCCCGCGCCGAGCCCGCCGCCAGCACAGATGGCACGGCTGGCATCGCGCGACGTCACCGCCTAAACCGCCCACGATGACGACCAGTATCGCCCCGGCGCACCCCATCCTCCATTGGTGGCGTAACCACGTCGTCGCGACGGTCGATCATTCGGTCGTCGTGCAAAAGGTCGATTCGGACAACGGCTTCAACGGCCGATACGTGTTCATGACGCTGATGTCGGCCGGGATCGCGGTGCTCGGCCTGCTGCTGTCGTCGCCGGCCGTCATCATCGGCGCGATGCTCATCTCGCCGCTGATGGGTCCGATCATCGGCCTTGGGTTCGGCGTCGCGCTGTTCGACGCGGTCGAAATCCGCCGCGCGCTGACCGCGCTGGCGCTCGGCACAATCCTGGCGATCCTGTTCTGCGCCATGGTCGTGCTCGTGTCGCCGTTGCAGACCGTGACCAGCGAGCTGGCAGCGCGCACCCGGCCCAACCTGTTCGACCTGCTCGTCGCATTGTTTTCCGGGCTGGCGGGCGCCTATGCGATGATCCGAGGGCGCGAGGGCGCGATCGTCGGCGTGGCGATCGCGACCGCGCTGATGCCGCCGCTCGCCACGGTCGGGTTCGGCCTGGCGACCTGGAACGGCACCGTCTTCTTCGGCTCGCTGCTGCTGTTCTTCACCAACTTCATGGTGATCGCGCTGTCGGCGGCGATCATGGCGCGGCTTTACGGTTTCGGGCCGCGATTGTCGCCGCGACAGACGGTGCTGCAGACGCTGCTGATGCTGAGCGTGTTCATCGCGCTGGCGGTCCCGCTCGGCTTCACGCTGCGCCAGATCGCGTGGGAAGCGACGGCGTCGCGGCAGGCGCGCGATGTGGTTTCGGCGCAATTCGGCGATTCGGCGCGCGTCAGCCAGATCGACGTCGATTATGCCGCGCGGCCGCTGCGCGTGACCGCGACCGTTTTGACGCCGCAATTCGTGGCGCAGGCGGAACGTGCGGCAGCGGCGGAGCTGACCAAGGCGTTCGGACGGCCGGTCGGGGTGGCTATCGAGCAGTTCCGTGTCGAGGTAGGCAATGCCGAGGCGGCGCAGCTCGCGCGGGCGCAAGCGAACGAGCGCGCCACGCTCGAGGCGCGCATCGTCACGCAGGTTGCCGAGCAGCTCGCACTGGTCGCGGGCGTGCCGGCGGAGCAGGTGCTGGTCGATCGCGATCATCGCCGCGCGCAGGTGACCGCGACGCCGCTGCCTGGTGCCGACCTGGCGGCCTATCGCACGCTGGAAGCGCGCGTTGCCGCGGTCGCCGACGGCTGGTCGGTCGAGCTAATCCCGCCGGCAGTGCCACTGCCATCGGTCAGCGTCGGCGAGGACGGACCCGATGCCGAGGGGCAGGCGGCGCTGCGAACGGCGATCTGGGCGGCGCGGCGGCTGCGGTTGCCGCTCGGGGTCTCTGGCGCGCAGGCGGAGGCCGTGGCGGCGGCGCTTGCCGACGCCGGGATCGCGGCCGAGCGCCTGCCCGGCGAAGGTGCCGAGGTGGAACTGGAATGGCTGGCGCCGGGTCAGCCGTCCGAAGCGCAATTGGCGACGCAGGGATGACAGCGCCGCGCGGCTGGACTAGGGGCGCGGCATGACGGGGTGGATTCGGCAGTCAGGGGCAGCGCGCGGCATTTTCGTCGCGGCCGCGTTCCTCGTCCTGCTGCTACGCACGCTTGTGCCGTCGGGGTTCATGCCGGTCGAGACGGGCGGCACGATCGTTGTCCAGATCTGCTCGGGCTACGGCCCCGCCAGCATCGAAATCGATCTCGGCAAGAAGGCGCCGGGCAAGCATCATAAGGCATCCGACCAGCCGTGCAGCTATGCGGGCTTCGCCGGGCCGCTGCTCGCGCAGCTGGGGCCGGCGGTGCTGTCCGCGCCGCTGCCCGTCATCATGCTTTCGTCGGGCGCGGCGATTGCCGACCTGACCGTCCACCGGCTTGCCGCGCCTCCGCCACCCGCGATCGGCCCCCCGCAAGATATCTGAGTGCGTTCGCGCGACAGGCTTTCCTTGCCTGCCGCCATTTCGTGACCAGCGTCCGCGATCAGCTGCCGTTCGAGCACTGAGTGAAGCGGCGTCCGGCGCGGCTCTCGATATCTGAGGATCGTTCCATTGCATATTCGCACTTTGGCCCTCGCCTCTGCGCTGGCGGCGCAGCCCGCGCTTGCCCAGCAGGCGCCCTCGAATGAAACTCCCGACGACGATGCGATCCTGGTGGTCGGGCAGCGTGATGCCCCGATCACCGTCGTTCCGCGCGGCCTGTCGGTATCGCTCGGTGCCGAGGAGTTCGGCGCGATCAACGCCATCAACGTCGAAGACCTGATGAAATATGCGCCCAATTTCTATGTGCGCAAACGCTTTGCCGGCGACGACAATGCCGTCGTCGCGTTGCGCGGTGCCAACACCATCCAGAGCGCGCGCACGATCGTGCTGGTCGACGGCTTCGTGGTGTCCAACTTCCTCGGTAACCGCTGGGACTATCCACCGAAGTGGAACGTCGTAGGTCCGTCGGAAGTACGCCAGTTCGATATCGTCTATGGCCCGTATTCGGCGCGCTATGGCGGCAATTCGATGGGCGGGGTCATCTCGGTCACGACGCAGGAGCTCGAGGGAACGTCGGTAAATGGCTCCGTGCAGGGGTTTGCGATGCCGTTTCGCGAATATGGCTATGACTACACCTTCACCGGCTACAGCGCCGAGGGGAGCGCCGGGTGGAAGCAGAGGGACGGACCGTGGAGCGTCCGAGGCGGGATTCGGCATTTCGAGAATATCGGCCAGGCGCAGACCTACAATCTGCTCAGCCGGGCGACCGGGGACGCGCCGTCGGTGCCGGTAACCGGCGCCTATGTCGACGAGCGCCTTGCCGCGCCGGTGTTCGGCGGCGCGTCGCCGGTCGATGTCGTCCAGGATCAGGGCCGCCTCCGCATCGGGTATGAAACCCGGGGCGGGTGGAAGCTCGAGGCGCTTGGCTTCGTGTGGAAGACGAGGCAGGAACTGACCGACCCGCGCAGCTTCCTGACCGATGCCGCCGGCGATCCGGTCTACCAGGGGCGCGTGCTGTTTGCCGGGGAGCAGTGGAACGCCACCGGCCTCAATTTCTCCACGACCAGCCGGACCGAGTATCTGGTGGGCGCGAAGCTCGCCGGACCGATCGCGGGCTGGGATGTCTCGGCGAACCTGTCGCGCTACTGGATCCCCGAGCAGGACAGCCGGACATCGGCAAACTACCTTGCCGGGGAATCCGGCGGCGCGGGAACGCAGACGGTGCAGGACGTGCCAGGCTGGTGGACCGGCGACATCGCAGCCGAGCACGAAATAGGGGCGCACAAGCTGGCGCTTGGCGTCAACGCGAACCTGTACGCGACTGCGCAGGAGACCTTTGCCACCGCGAACTGGCGCAGCGCCAGCGCACCGGTGTTTACCGCTGCCACGCGCGGCAAGACGAGCCTTTGGGGAATATGGGTCGAGGATGCCTGGTTGATCGGTCCAGACGTCACCCTGACCGGCGGTATCCGCTACGACCGCTGGCGCGCGTTCGGCGGCGGTCTCTCCGGGCTGGTCGCTTGTGTGCGCGAAGATGAGCGCTATGCCGAGCGAACCGACGATTCGATCAGCCCCAAGCTGAGCATCCAAGGCGAACTGCCGGGAGCGATCGCGGCGCAGTTGAGTTTCGGCACCGCGACCCGGTTCCCGACCGTGGGGGAGCTATTCCAGGGGCGGTTCGACACCGATCTCGGCATCATCGATCCCGATAGCTTCGATCCCGACCTGCGGCCGGAAAAATCCCGCGACGTCAACCTGATCCTCGCGCGCAACTTCGGCAAGCTGCGGACCACTGCCAGCATCTTCTATCAGGATGTCGAGGACGCGATCTTCAGTTTCCAGGGGCTCAACCAGTTTGGCACGGTGGTCAGTTCGTACAAGAATGTCGATCGCACGCGGCAGGTGGGCGTCGAGCTGATCGGCGAGATCCGCGATCTGCTGCCGCGGCTCGATGTCGATGCCAATGTCGCGTGGACCGACGCCCGGACGCTCCGCAACACCCCCGACCCGCGCGCCGAAGGCGTGCAGTTCCCGCGCATTCCCCGCTGGCGGGCGAACGGCAATATCCGCTACCAGATCGCCGACCCGGTCAAGCTGTCGGCGGGATGGCGTTTTGCGACGCGACCGAACTCGGACCTGCTGGGGCAGGTGCGCGGCGGAGCCTATGGCTTCCAGACCGAGTATTTCTTCATCGACACGCGTGCGTCGGTGGCGCTCAGCGAGACGCTCGATCTGAGCGTCGGGATCGACAACCTGTTCAATGATCAAGCCTATGTCTCGCATCCGCTACCCCAGCGGACGTTCGTGGCCGATATCAAAGCGAAATGGTGACGTCATGGTGCTGACTATTGACCGCGCTGCCTTTCACCGGACGATCTGGCGCTGGCATTTCTATGCCGGGCTGTTCGTCATTCCGTTCGTGCTGTTGCTGGCGGTCACCGGCAGCTTCTACCTGTTCAAGCCGCAGGTCGAGCGCTGGGAAGAACGGGCGTTTCAAGGGTTGCCCACCACCGCGTCAGTCGGCCCGCGCGCGCAGGTCGATGCCGCGCTCGCGGCATTTCCGGGCGCGCGCTTCGCCAGCTATCGCTTGCCTGAACGCAGCGGCGACGCGGCGCTGGTGCATGTCGCGCTGCCGGATGGCGCGGGAATGCGCGACGTGTTCGTGGCACCGCAAGGCCGGGTGCTGGGCAATATCGCGCCCGACGACCGCCTGATGGAGATCGACAAGCGCATCCACGGCGAGCTGTTGCTCGGCAAGCGCGGCAGCTGGCTGGTCGAACTGGCGGCAAGCTGGGCGATCGTACTGGTGCTGACCGGTCTCTATCTATGGTGGCCGCGCGGACGCGGGCTCGCTGGCGTGGTTTGGCCCAGATTGCGAGGCGGCCGGCGCGTCTTCTGGCGTGATTTGCACGCTGTGACGGGATTCTGGATTTCGGGCCTGGTGCTGGTGCTGCTCGTGACCGGGCTGCCCTGGGCTGGGGTGTGGGGCAGCGCCTTCAAGGCGGCGCGGGGCGAGCTCGGCTGGGTGCAGGGTCCGCAGGACTGGACGCTGGGTGGCGCCGCGCCGGTGGCAGCCGCGGCCGATCTCCACGCTTCGCACGATCATGCAGCGATGGTGGCCGGGGTAAGCAGCGCGGCCGCGCCGCAAGCTGCCGGCATCGGGATCGACGCGGTCGTCGCCAGGGCGGCTGCCGAGCGGCTGGCGTTTCCGGTAATCGTCACCCCGCCGGGCGGACCGGGTCGCTTCGGAAAGCCGGGCGCACCGGTATGGACCGTGCGATCCGACGCACAGAACCGGCCGCTGCGCAGCACCATCACCTATGATCCGGCGACCGGCCGCGAGATTTCGCGGGAGGGCTTTGCCGACGGGCACCTCGCCGACCGCGTCGTCGGTTATGGCATCGCCTGGCACGAGGGCGCGCTGTTCGGATGGGTCAATCAGCTGATCGGCGTGCTGACCGCGATCGGACTGGCGACGATGGCGGTGAGCGGCTTCGTGCTGTGGCGGCGGCGCAAGCCGCCCGGGTCGCTCGGCGCGCCGCCCGCGGCAGCGCTGCCCGCGCGGATGGGAGGCGTCGCGGCCATCCTGATCGCGTTGGCCGCGCTGCTGCCGCTGCTGGCCTTGTCGCTGGCCGGATTGTGGCTGTTCGAGCGGTTGCTGCTGCCGCGCCTGCCGGGGCTCGCGCGGTGGTTGAGCCAGGCGGCGCCGGGGGCAGCGTAATCGCTGCGACCCGGCGCGCGCCGAGGCGCTGGGTCAGAAGCTCTTGGCGATGCGGAAATTGATCTGCGGATCGGCCTGGCCGCTGTCGAAGCGGTCGCCGGCCATCGGCACCGCTACCTCCAGCTCGACATTCAGCCCGCGCGTCACATAGCTGCGGATACCGCCGCCGCCCGAGGCAAGCGATCCGCTATTGCCGTCAGGGCCCAGATTGGTGACCCGGCCGCCGTCGAGATACGCGAACAGCTGGGCGCGGCGCGCGATGCCAAGCGGCTTGGCAATATCATAGCGCAGTTCGGCGCTCGCCATCGCGCCTTCGTCGCCCGAGCGTTCGTTATAGTCATAGGCGCGCAGAAACCCGGTCCCGCCGAGCCCGATTTCCTCGGACAGCAGCAGCGGATCGGACGATATCTGCCCGCGTGCGGCGAGCCGGGTGCTGAAATCGCTGCCAAGATCGCGGATCCAGTCGGTCCACACATAGAGCGCGGTGAAGGTGCCGTCGGCATCGTCGCGAGACCGCATCGGATCGCCGGCGCGCGACGCTCCCAAACCGTCGAGCCCGCGCGTCACCGTCGCGTTGATGCGCAGGCGTCCGCCGGCCGCGAGCGCATTGCCCGAAAGCCCCGCGCGGAACGTCGTCACGCGATCTTCGCGGACACGGATGTCGCGGCGCGACTGGCGCAGGTTGCGTACCGCAAATTCGGCGTCGAACCACAGGCTGGCGGTACGGCGGCGCCAGATCGGCTGGAGCAGGCTAATGCCGGTCGACCAGCTCTGCCCCTCGATCTCGCGATCGGTCAGATACGCGCCCGGCGCTGTCGACGAGATCGACGCGACGACGCCAAGTTCGGTGCCCTGATCAGTCATCCGCTTGGCATAGCGCACGCGACCGTATTGCAGTTCTTCGGGTTCGAACGGAGTGGTCACATAGGTCACCGCCAGCGTGTCGTCGGAAAACAGCAGCGCGTTCGCCGCGACGTCGAGCTGCAACTTCTCCGGACCGATCGGTGCCGACCCGTCATTTTCGAGCACGGCGCGCGCGACGACGCGCGATGCATCGACATCGACCACCAGCACGCCGCTATTCGCATCGCGTACGAAGCGGCTTCGGCGCACGTAAATGCCCTCGATATCGCCGGCGATCAGCAAGCGACGTTCGACCTCGTCAAGCGTCGGCGCGCGGCCGTTGGCGAGCGGGGCCAGCGTGGCGGCGACGGCGGCGTTCTGGTCACCTTCAATGCGGATGCGGTCGATGCGGCCTTCATCGATATGCACTACCAGCACGCCGGCGGTCATCCGCTGCGGCGCGATCCAGGCAGAGGCGAAGACCAGCCCGCGCGCGCGCGCGCGCTGAGCGATGCGGGTGGCAAGGCGCGCCAGCTCGTCCCCCGGCAGCGTCCGCCCGACATGGTCGGCGATGATGTCGGTGAAGTCGGCGGGGGTCAGCCGGTCGAGCCCGACCAATGTGACTGCGCCGACCGCGACCGCCGTGGTTGTGGCGGCGCTGGTTCCGCTTGGCGCCTCGACGGTTATCGGCGGCTTCGGATCGGGTGTCGGCAGATCGGGCGAAGGGACGGAGCGCTCCTGCACGCTCGGGTCGGTGCGATCGAGCACTTCCTGGCTCCAGCTCGGCGCCGCCATCGTCAACAGCACTGCCGCCGCCACGGAAAATTTCACCATGTTACGCATCACCTGACCGTCATCCCCCTTTGTCTCGATCGGACGGGTAGCGGCCAAGGCATTACGAAAGCGTGAGTTTATTTGTCGGTAACCATGACGGCGAACAGCATGGAAAGGGTGGGACGCTAATGCCGCATGCTCCAACAAGGGGGCGTTCAGGATGAAGATGGGGCTGAAGATGCTGTGCGGCACGGTGCTGCTCGCCAGCAGCAGCGGCGCACTGGCGCAGACCGGACCCTGGACGGTCAGCGAGGCGAGCGGGCGCGTCCAGGTGCGCGACGCCAACGGCACCCGCGCCGCGCGCCGCGGCATGACCGTCTCGCCCGGAGCGATGCTGCTGACCGATACGGGTGGCCGGGCCGTGGTGGTGCGCGGGCAGGAATTCGTCACGGTCGCGTCGAACAGCCGCATCCGGGTGCCGATGGCAGGCGAGGCCAAGGGCTTCGTCCAGATCCTGCAAGACTGGGGCAATGCCGTGTTTCGGATCGGCAAGCAGCCCAAGCCGCATTTCGCTGTCCAGACCCCGTATCTGGCCGCCGTGGTCAAGGGCACGACCTTTTCGATCACGGTGACCGGCGAAGGCGCATCGATGCAGGTCGTCGAAGGCGCGGTGGAAGTCGAGACCAGCGACGGCGGCGCGTCCGACCTGGTCCGCCCCGGCGCGATCGCCATGGTGTCCGCAACGGATCGCTATCGCCTTACCGTCCAGGGCAGCGAGACGAGGGTGATCGATTCGCCGGCACGCTCGGGCGCCCCCGGAGCCACACCGCCGGCGGCAGCGCCGACCGCACCCGCCGCGCCGGCAGCGTCGGCCCAGCCCAGCGCTCCCACGCTTGCCGCCACAGTGCCGGTTCCAATCGCGCTTGCGCCCGAAAGCATGGCGAGCGGCGGCGACGTCATCGACACCGTGATCACCAGCGAGCCGGGCAACCTGGGCGACATGACCGATGGTCTCGTCGCCGGGAGCGTCGCGGCGCTCGCAACCGCGATCGTGGCCGATGAGGCCGATGACGGCAAGGAGCCAACTCCGGAGACGCCACCTGCGACGGTGCCGGATCCCGAACCCCAGCCTGAACCGGAACCCCAGCCCGAGCCTGAACCACAACCGGAGCCGGAACCCCAACCTGAGCCTGAGCCACAACCGCAGCCTGAGCCTGAGCCCCAGCCTGAACCGGAACCACAGCCTGAGCCTGAGCCCCAGCCTGAGCCTGAGCCACAACCGGAGCCGGAACCACAACCGGAGCCAGAGCCCGAGCCGCAGCCACGGCCGGAACCAACCCCTGATCCGGAACCAACCCCTGAGCCCGAGCCCGAGCCCGAGCCCGAACCACAACCGGAGCCAGAGCCAGATAACGACCATGACGGTGACGGTGACGGCGACGGCGACGGCGACGGCGACGATGGCGATGACGACGGTCCCAAGCCGCCGAAGCCGGACAAGGACAACGACGACGATCCCAAGCCGCCGAAGCCGGATAAGGACGACGACGACGATCCCAAGCCGCCAAAGCCGGACAAGGATGACGACGACGATCCCAAGCCGCCGAAGCCGGACAAGGACGACGACGACGATCCCAAGCCGCCAAAGCCGGACAAGGACGACGACGATGATCCCAAGCCGCCGAAGCCGGACAAGGACGACGATGATGACCCCAAGCCGCCGAGGCCGGACAAGGACGACGACGATGACGATCCCAAGCCGCCGAAGCCGGACAAGGACGACGACGACGACGATGACGACGATCGGAGGCCACCAAGGCCAGATCGGGACGACGACGATAGCCGCGAGGAGGGTAATCGTATTGCCGCGCCAGAGATGCGTGCCGATGCAGTGGACGTCGAAGCCGACTTCGATCGGGTCGGTACGCTTGGCGGGGGGTTGTCGCGCAATGAAGAGGGCGCGCTGGTCAAACCCAACGGTGTCGTGATCGGCGGGAGCGATTTCGGCGGCGCGCCCGAGATCCGGTGACGATATGTTGACGAACCGGCGTTAAGGTGCGGCGCTGCGCCGTTGCGCGGGGGAGTTAGGGTTGCCGGGACGTGCATTCGGACGCAGCGTGGTGTGGGCGATCGCTGCGCTCGCCGGGGCGGTTGCCGGCAGCCTCGGCTTCGGTGCCGGGATCGAACGCGGGTTGCAGGATCTGCGCTTCGAGGTGCGCAGCCGCGCAGCCAGCGGGGACGTGCATCTCGTCGAGATCGATGCCCGCAGCATCCAGGCGATCGAACGCTGGCCCTGGCCGCGGCGCAACCATGCGGCGCTGGTCGAGCGCCTGGACGCGGCAGGCGCCGAAGTCATCGCCTTCGACGTCGATTTCTCGTCACGATCGAACGCGGCGGACGACGCGGCATTCGCGCGCGCGCTGGACGCGTCGCGAACGCCGGTGATCCTGCCGACGCTGCGCCAGTCGGCGGGAGGCGGACGCAGCGGTGTGATCGATTCGCTGCCGATCCCGCAATTGCGCCGGTCGGTAGCGCTGGCGGCGGTCAGCGTGCTGCCCGATGGCGACGGGCAAGTACGCCAGGCGCCGCTGGGCGTGGTCACTGCCGGCGTGCCGCGACCGTCGTTGTCGGCAATGCTGTCGGGGCGCGCCGGAGTTGCCGATGCGGCATTCCCGATCGACTATGCGATCGATCCTGCGACAATCCCGCGTCACAGCTTCATCGATATTCGCGATGGCCACTTCGACCCGTCGGCATTGGCCGGAAAGCGGGTGATCGTCGGCGCGACCGCGGTCGAGAATGGCGATCGCTATGCCGTGCCGCGCTATGGCGTCATCCCCGGCGTCGTCATCCAGGCGCTGGCGGTGGAGACGCTGGCGCGGGGCGTGCCGATCGCCGCGGGTTGGCAGGGTCCGTTGCTGCTGGCGATGCTGCTCGCCATCGGGTTTGGCATGGCGCGCTCGCGCGTCGCGCTCGGCACGCTGTTGGCGGCCGCACCGATGGGGATGCTGGCGGCGGCGATCGCCTGCGAAGCGTGGTGGCAGGTCCAGTTTCCGATCGTGCCGGCGCTGATCGGCCTCGGCGTTGCTGGCGGCGGGATGGTCGCGCTGCGGATCGCCGCTGCTGCACGCGCGCGCCGCGGAATCGATGCGGCGACGGGGCTTCCCAACCGCGTCGCGCTGGGCCGCGACCATCCGGGGGGAGCACCGGTCGCGATCGCAACCGCGCGCATCGCCGATTTCGACCGGCTGGTGGCGAGTATCGGTCCCGGCGACGTCGCGGCACTGGTCGCGCGCATTTGCGATCGTATCGCGCTGACCACCGACGCTGCAACGCTCTACCGGATCGAGGACCGGCTGCTCGCCTGGCGCGTATTGGAGGATGCCGAGACGATCGGCGATCGCTTTGCGGCACTGCGCGCGACGATGCTGTCGCCGGTCGAGGTCGCCGGTCGCCGCATCGATGTGACGCTGGCGATGGGGTTTGCCGAGGATGAAGCGGGCGACGCGCTGCGCGCCGCAGGGAATGCGGCGCTGGCCGCGGACCAGGCGATCGCCGCGGGCGAAAGCTGGCAGGTCCATGCCGCGGGCAGCGAGGCTTCGCTCGAGCAGGAACTGTCGCTGATGAGCGAACTCGACGAAGCAATCGACCGCGGCGAGCTCGCGGTGGTCTATCAGCCCAAGCTCGACCTTGCCTGCGATCGTATCACCAGCGTCGAGGCGCTGGTGCGCTGGAACCACCCGGCGCGCGGGTTCCTGAGCCCCGATCACTTCATTCCGATGGCGGAGCGCAACGGCAGGATCGAGCGGCTGACGCTGGCAGTGGTGCACCAGACGATCGCCGATCTCGAACGCTGGGCTGCCGCCGGCCATGCCATTACCGGCGCGGTCAACCTGTCGGCAAATCTGGTCAGCGACCAAGCGTTCAACCAAGCGCTGCGCGAATTGCTGGCCGATGCCAAGGTCGATCCCGCCATGCTGACGTTCGAAATCACCGAATCCGCGGCGATGATCGATCCGGAGGGCGTCGCCCGCGCGCTGGCGGAGTTCCGTAAGCTCGGCGTGCGGATATCGATGGACGATTACGGGACGGGTCAATCGACGCTGACCTATATCAAGCAGTTGCCGCTCGACGAGCTCAAGATCGACCGCATGTTCGTCCAGTTCGCGCATCAGGATCGCGGCGATGCCGTGCTCGTGCGGTCGACGGTGGCGCTCGCGCATGAGTTGGGGATCAAGGTGGTCGCGGAAGGGATCGAGGTCGCCGAATGCCTCGCCTTCCTGCGAGCTGCAGGCTGCGACATGGCGCAAGGCTATTTCATCAGCCGCCCGTTGCCGCCGGATGCGCTGCTGGCGTTGCTGGCGTCGGGCGAGCGCCGCTGGGCAGCTTGAGGGGCGGGGCGTACACACGCCGAATTTGTCATCAAGTGCGCCGGGCCGAGCAGGCATTTGACGCTGCTGCATCCTGCGAACGCCATGTAATCTGCGAGGAGCGCCTGTGGGCGCGGATCAGCCTTATTGACTCCCGCTTCCCGCTTTCCGTCCGCCTGCTTTCACCACTGGCATTCGACGGTCGATCGCGCGTATTCGATGGTCCTACAACCGGGAGCCGCAGCCATGGACAAGCCAATCCGACCGACGATCTTGACCATGAGCGCGCGCGGCGCCGTGGCCGTCCTCGCTGCAATGCTGGCGGGAGTGCCGGCCGCGGCGCAAGACGCGCAGGCGCCGCAGACCGACACGATGCTCAACGAACAGGTGGCCGAATATGACTGGGTCCGCCCCCAGGCGGATTACGTGCGGCGCACCGTCATGATCCCGATGCGCGACGGCACCAAGCTGTTCACGGTCATCATCCATCGCAAGGGCGTCACCGACGCGCCGATCCTGTTCACGCGGACGCCGTACAATGCCGACGGCATGAGCAGCCGCAATCGCAGCCAGAAGATCGAGGAGGTGCTGCCGGTCGCAGACGCCGAGTTCGTCAACGACGGATATATCCGCGTCTATCAGGACGTGCGCGGGATGTACGGATCGGAAGGCGACTATGTCATGAACCGGCCGCTGCGCGGGCCGCTCAATCCCACGCAGGTCGATCACGCGACCGACGCCTACGATTCGATCGACTGGCTGGTGAAAAATGTGAAGGAGAGCAACGGCAAGGTCGGGATCACCGGTTCTTCGTATCTCGGCTTCACGTCGCTGATGGCGCTGGTCGATCCGCACCCGGCGCTCAAGGCTGCGGTGCCGCAAAGCCCGATGGTCGACGGCTGGATGGGCGACGACTGGTTCCACAATGGCGCATTCCGCGTGTTCGGGTTTGACTTCGGGTTGGGCCAGACCGTCGCCAAGGGCGGGGGCGCGGTGCCCAAGGGGACGGGCGACGAGTACGCCGCCTATCTCGCCGCCGGTTCCGCGAAACACTACGCCGAGAGCTATGGGCTGCTGCAATTGCCCAACATCCGCAAGATGCTCGAGCATCCGTCCTACGACGCGTGGTGGCAGGGGCAGGCGGTCGACAAGCAGCTCGCGGCGCGCAAGCTGACGGTGCCGACGATGCTCGTGGTCGGCCAGTGGGATCAGGAAGACAGCTATGGCGCCCCCGCCGTCTACCAGGCGCTGGAGCCGCAGGATACCAACAACGACATGGTTAGCCTGGTGATCGGGCCATGGCGGCACAGCCAGGTGAATTACGAGGCGCGTTCGCTGGGGCCGCTCGAATGGGAGGGCGATACCGGGCTGCAGTTCCGTACCCGCTATATGAAGCCGTTTCTCGACTGCCATTTGAAGACAGTGGCACCGCCCTGCGACACGCCGCCGGTCCTGACCTACGCCACCGGCGCGAACCGGTGGGAGGTGTCGCAACAATGGCCGGCGGGCACCTATACGCCGCTGTACCTGGCGGGCAATTTCGGGCTTTCGTGGACGAAGCCGGCGGCGGGCAGTGACAGCTATGTCTCCGATCCCGCCAAGCCGGTGCCGATGCTGCCGCGCCCGATCCACATGCAGGGCGACGAATGGCGCAACTGGCTGGTCCACGATCAGCGCTTCGTCGACGGTCGTCCCGACGTGCTGAGCTATACGACCGGCGTGCTCGACAAGCCGGTCCATATCAAGGGCGCGCCCAAGATCGATCTGCGGGCGGCAACCAGCGGACGCGACGGCGATTTCGTCGTCAAGCTGATCGACGTCTATCCCGAAGAGAATGCCGCCGAACCGGAAATGGCCGGGTATCAGCTCGGGATCGGCATCGAGATCTTCCGCGGACGCTATGTCCATGGCTTCGCGACGCCGGCACCGCTCAAGCCGGGCAAGACCTATGCGTTCGAATGGGCGCTGCCCAATGTCGATCATGTCTTCCAGCCGGGGCATCGGATCATGGTCCAGGTGCAGTCGAGCCTGTTCCCGCTCTACGACCGCAACCCGCAAAGCTGGACGCCGTCGATCATGGAGGCGCAGCCGGACGATTATGTAAAGGCCACCCAGACGATCCATCGGGGAGGCAATGCGGCAAGCGCCGTGCTGCTGCCGATCGCGACGGATTGATCGACATCTTCGCTCGCGCAGAAAGTCGAGCTTTTTCGGGAGAGCGGACGCGTATGCCGCCGCAACGAGGAGCTGTTCGGCGAGAATAGCTGGGTGCAGGTGATGATGGGGCAGGGGATCCTGCCCGAACGCCATCGCCCGATCGCGGCCAAGCTGCGACGACGAGCTCGATCGTCTGCTTGCCCTGTTGCGCCGCAATGTGGCCGATGCGGTGGCATCGATGCCAAGGCACGCCGATTACCTTGCCAGCTACTGTCCGGCATCAGGCCGTCCGCATCGGCGCGGGCGGCCTGATGCCGCAACGCGGGCCAGGGGTCACGATCAAGCACGTGGCGGCGGATGCGGGCGTTTCGCTGCAGACCGTAAGCCGCGTCATCAACAAGGCTCCCAATGTCAGGCCGGAAACGACCGCGCGCGTCCAGGCGTCGATCGACAAGCTCGGCTATGTTCCGCTGATCGCCGCGCAGCGCATGGGCGGCGCGGGCTCGCGCCTGATCCTGGCGCTGAACGACCGGGATCGTACGATCGCCGACTGGCGCAGCCGCCAGGGGGCCGACTGGGTCGATCAGATGCTGCTGGGCGGACGATCTGTCGCTCATCAGCTTCGACGACACGCCGATGACCCGGTTCGTTCAGCCGAGCCTGACTGCGATCGTTCAGCCGATCGCGGCCGTGACCTCGCGCGCCGTGGAACTGATCATCGCCGAACAGAATAGCCGGTCGATCGCGTGCGATGCGATCTCGATCCCGGCCACGCTCGTTGTGCGCGACTCGACGGCACCGCGCGCAGAGCACCGGTAGGAGGTCGCTGATACCGAAGGGGTAAAGTGCATGCTCGCTCGGCAAATGCGCCGTCACAGCACCATCGCCCTCAACCGCAATTGTCGTTACGACAGGTGCGCGACAAAGGGCTGGCCATGCGACAGAGGGATACAAGGGCGCTTGCCTTGGGCGCTGCGATACTGATGCTGGCGGGGTGCGGACGTTCCGAAGGGGAGCGATCCCCGGTCACTCCGGACGCTGTCGCACAGCGCACGACCATCGATTTCGCAACCGTCGCCGATTACTCCGCGCGCAACCTTCCTGCCTATTTCGACGAGACGGTGAACGCGCTCGATCATAGCCCGTCTTCGAGCGCGAGCAACGATCGGGTGGCGACGCTCGGCCGGGTATTGTTCTACGACTTGCGGCTCAGCACCAACGACAGGGCGTCGTGCGCTTCCTGTCATCAGCAGGCGTTCGGCTTTACCGATCCGATGCGCTTCAGCAATGGCATCAGCGGGGCTGCCACTACCGATTTCCACGCGATGCGACTGGGCAATGTCCGGTACTGGAAGCCTGGGACGGCGTTCTGGAACCGGCGTGCCGCCAGCGTGGAAGCGCAGGTGAGCCAACCGTTTCACAGCCTCGTCGAACTGGGTTGGGGCGGCGCGGCGGGCGGTTTCGACACGCTGATCCGCAAGATGGGCGCGACGACCTATTATCCGGAGCTATTCGGCTGGGCTTTCGGCAGCCCTGCGATCACCGAGCCGAGGATCCAGCGGGCGCTGGCTCAGTTCGTGCGCGCGATGGTGTCGAGCTCGAGCCGGTGGGACGCGGGCTATGCGCAGGTCTTTTCGCCCACCGCACCCAACCGTGCGCTCGATATCGACCTGCCCAACTTCACCGCGCCGGAAAATCGCGGCCGACATCTGTTCATGACGGGCGTCGGGCAGGGCGGCGCCGGTTGCTCGTCGTGCCACATGCCGCCGACTTTCGCTCTGGCTGCCGACGCGCGGAGCAACGGCCTGGATGCCGGCGAGACGCGCGTGTTCAAGGCGCCGTCGCTGCGCAGCGTCGGCCTGACCGGGCCCTATATGCACGACGGCCGCTTCGCGAGCCTCGCGGAAGTGATCGACTTGTATAGCGATGGTGTTCAGGAAGGCCCGGCGCTTGACCCCCGGCTGCGACAGGGTCGCATGCCTCAGCGCCTGAAGCTGAACGCGGCGGATCGTGCCGCGTTGGTGGCTTTCCTCATGACGCTGAACGATGGCGACCTTACGACCGACGATCGGTTCGGCGATCCGTTCCGGCGGTAAGCCGATCAGGCGCGGATCGAATACAGGGTCGCATTGCTGATCGCGTACACCGCGCCGTCGGCACCGACCAGCGTCGGCGTGTAGGCCTGGCCCAAGCCGGTGGTGAGCCGCACGCCCTGCGACAGCGAATTGGTCGTGAGGTCCCAGCGGTACAGCATGCCATCCTCGTTGTTGGCGAGGACGGATTTGCGCTGCGGATCGGCGGCCATGGTGTTGATGCACCATTCGCGCCGCGCGCTGGAGGAACTGCCGTCGAGCGTCGGTCCGAGGATGGTCAGCACCTCGCGCATCACCTGAACGCCCGGGACGATCGGGTCGGACTGGCTGGCCGACGGATCCAGAACCGCAAGTCGGTTGAGCCCGTCGCCCGTCCCGACGCCGATATAGTTGTTGTACTTCTGAACGAGCAGATAGGTTGACGTGCCGGTATAGGCAGGCACCATCTCCGCCGGGATCACGGTGGGCGACACGTCCCACCCGAAGCTGCCCGGGACGCTCACCGGATTGAGCATCGCATCGAATTGCAGCAGCCAACCGCGCGCATTGTGCGTGGGAAACTGCGCTTCGAGGACGCCGTAGAAGACATGGCCATCAGGGCCGACCACGGGAGAGGCCGTGCCGTCGTCGCTGATGCGCGCCGGGGCGAGCAGGTTCGGGTCGGTCAGCGCAGCCTTGGCGCGGGTGGCAAGCGTCGTGCTGTCGAGTGCCAGCAGATAGCCGTTTTGCGTCGTGTTGGTCGCTCCGCGGTTGACGGCGATATATACCAGCCCCTCGTCGAGCGAGAGTGCCGGCGCGCAGTTCATCGCCGGCTTCTGGACCGAAGCATCGCCTGCCGCGGCGGCGGCTCCGACCCATGCCCCGGTGCCGTCGGGGGAAATGCGCGCGATGCCGCTGACCAAGCCAGCCGGGTTCGCGCCGGTGACCTGAAAGCCGAAGAAGATATTTCCCTGCGCATCCGCAGTCAGCGGAGTGTTGATGAATACGCTGGCGTCGAACGCGGACGGATTGCCGTCATAAGCGGCGGCGCCATAGAAAAATTGCGGCGCGAAGGTCCCGTCGGTCGCGTCCGGATCGGTGCGCATCAGCAGCTTTCCGCCGGCGCCCGGGACGTAGAGCAGCCCCTGCTGCGTCAAGAGCGGGTTGTAGGGCGGCAGCCAGTTACGTGGCGGCGTGACATAGTCGGTGCTCGCCATCCACAACCGCGAACCGGTCGCACCGTCGATCGACTCGATGCGATAGCCGCCGATCGCGCCGGTCTTGACCGGGACGATCACCGCGTTGTTCTCCGTCACGACCGGCGAGCCATAATGCGTAAGCAGCGCGCCACCGGGCGTATATTGCGGGGCAAGGTCGACAGGCGACGTCCAGGCGATGCGTCCGAGATCCTGCGACGCGATTTCGCTCACGCCCGTATGCTGCGCATCGCGGCCATAGCCGAACCACGCCGGACCCGACACCGGCATCGGCGTGGGAGCAGGCGTCGGCGTCGGGGAGGGGGTCGGCGCCGGGGTTGGTGTCGGTGATCCACCCCCGCTGCTGCCCCCGCCACTGCAGGCGGCGAGCACCGCGGACGACGACAGCATCGCCAGCGCGCTCCGACGCGAAACGAGCGTGGGGACAGGCGGAGTGGGGAGTATCGGGTCGTCGCTCATGGCACAATTTACTCCGTCATTCGGCAGAATGCACTGCCCGGGATATTGACCGGGTCTACAACTGGCTGTTCGTACGACAGCGAGCCTCCCGGTTCGCCGCGTGCAAGTCGGGCATCACTCGTGGCGCCGTGCTTTGGGCGAGCGGGCTGCCCAGCGGACGGCGTTGGCGAGGATGCGGCGATAGTTTGGATCGTCATATGCCGCCGGCATGTGTCCCAGCGCCGAATAGATGATCCGACCCTTTGATCGCGGATTGGTCCAGATGACCGGGTGTTCGCCCATCGCCAGCTTCTCGCCAGGTCGGTAGCTCGCCTCGTCGATACTGGCCAGTACGGTCATGCCGCGCACTTCCGGGTCGCTTGCGAAGGAGTACCATTCGTCCGTGGGCAGCCAGGGCAGCTTCACGCCGGCCATGACAGGGTGATCAGGCCGGTCGACTGCGACGCGTGCCGCCTGAAACTGATCCTCGCCGCCGGGATGGCCGATGAAGCGCGTTCCGATAATGGTGTCGACGTACCATGGCGCCTTGTGACTGTCGTCGCCCGCCGCATGCAGGGCAACGATCCCGCCGCCCCGCGCGACGAACCGCGTAAGCGCCTCACCCTGTTCGGTCGTCAGGAAGTCGCCGCTCGCGCTGTTGAGCACGACGACCGAGAAGCGGCGTAACTGCGCGTCGTTGAAGACGGCGGCGTTTTCGGTGACGTAGCTCTGCCGGCCCTGCTCGCGCGCGATCTCGGCCAGCACGGAATTGGAATGCGGAATGTGCTCGATATGTCGCCAGCCGTTCGTCTTCGACACGATCAGGACCGCCCGGTCGAGGCCGGCGGGCAGAACCGGCGCGACCCGGTCATAGGTGGGCTTCGGCAGGTGAGGGTCCGACAGCGGCGTGAGCAGACCGATCAGCGCTAGCAGTCTGTACACGATGCACCCTCCTCGGTCGCCGCCAGACTGGAAGCTAACGGTCTTTGGCGCAAGCATATTTGCTGTCCCCGGATGTCTTCGGAGGTGCGCCACGCGCGCACGCTTGGTCGCGAATTCGCACTCTGCGCTTGAAGCATCCCGCCCGGCCCATTCGCGTGAGTGGCGGCGAAGCGGGATACGCTGGCGCGCTGGGGTCTTTGGAGGCGTTTTGAAGGAGCCCTGGTGCCGCTTACAGGACTCGAACCTGTGACCCCCGCATTACGAAGGCTACTCACGTCGCCCGAAGAAGGCAGGACTTCTATGTCTCCGGGGCCGATATGCGCGCCTCAGCTACCTGTGACCCAATGGGTCCCCAAATTCAGCCAATAGCGCGCCAAGGCAGCATCCTATCGAAAGTCTATTGGTAGGACGCGCCGCCCGAAATTGACCTACTCCAGACCCGGCCAGCCTCGCGCTTAGCGCATGGTGGAAACAAATTCCCGCTACAGTGTCGATCGCGGCGCGACGCGCTGTGGGACAACGAGACGGCCTAGCTTACGACCCGACCGGGTGGTAGCCGCCCGACCGATTTGGGGCGACGAGGTGAGGTAAGCGGCCTTTCGTTTCTTCTGATCGTAACGTCCGCTACGCGCCCCAGTCTCGGCCGTTCGGGTGCCGCTGCTGCCAGTCCGAAAGCGGACGTGGCTATGAACGGGATTGCGTGCGGCTCTTTCGATTGAGACTTTTCCAGATTAGCTTTCCCAGACGGCGCCGAGGTGCCGCCTACCTCCGACGTTGCGGTCCGCCGAGTTCGTCCCTAGCCGCGGGCGAGCATCACATGATTTTCGCAGTCGAGATCAGCGCACGATAGTCGGCGATGTTGCGCTGGAAGAAATGGATCTTCGGCGCGTCGTAGGTCGCCATGTAGAGCTTGCCGCCGATGATCGCGGCATGCGCCTCACCCTGTCGCCGGATCTGATCCCCGTCGGTGTAGTCGTACGTGAACTCGACGCCCTTGACGCCGAGATACGATCCAGGTTTAGAGCCGGTGAGCCTGAATTCACCGATTTCCTTGTAGGCTCGATAGGTGCCCTCTAGCAGTTCCGGCACCTCGACGAGAAGTGTCTCGGCTCCGAATTTCGGAAGCGGTTTGCGCTTCTTGTTGCGCTCCTTGACCAGCGGCGCCCCGGGCTCGACGCCCGTGTAGAACGTCACGTCGTTGAGCTGCTCACCATCCAGTGTCCAGGTTTCCGCGAACTTGCCCGGCCTGATATCGAGCTTGTTCCAATCGCGGGGCGGCGTGATCGATACGGCGGAGGCGGACAGCTTCGCCGCCTTGCCCCGTTCACGAAAGTCATTTGCCGACGCCATCTCGAGGATGGGCGCGGCAGTGAGAAGGGCAGCCGCGAGGCTGAAACGAACGATCTGCATGTTCATCGATCCGATCAGTTCAATGATGCCGTCGTCAGTTCGATCATTGCTCGATCGTCCGCTTCGGGCTTGAGTTCAAGGTAGCGGGCAAGAGCCGCGCGGCCTTCGGTTGGCCGCGCCGTCTTGATCATCGCAAGGCCGAGGCCTCGATAGGCGTCGGCATAAAGCGGATCGAGCGCGATCGCCTGCGAGTAGAAGTCGGCGGCGTGCACCAGGTCGCGCTGGCCACCGCGCGCGCGGAAGAGTTCGCCGCGATGGAACCACAGCGTCGATGTCCATCCGTCGGACGCCAGCGAGTTTATCAGGTATTCGGATCCGCCGAAGTCGTTCAGTCCGATCTGGTCCTTCAGGAAAACCGGGGTCCATGGCCCCATCGCCTGACGGTATCGATCCGCGCCATCCGGCCGATCCGCCGCCTCGGGCAGCGCCAGGGCACCGAGGTACGCCGCGCGCTCCCCTTCAGGCGGATGGCTGGCGAAATACGCCACGCGGTCGAATCGAGGACGTTTCATGCCCTTGGCGACGGCGGAAGCCTCGGTTTCGGCCATGAGGTTTTGCCAGACCCGTGCGGCCGCCTGGGGGCGGAGCGCGCTAACGTTGAGATAGCCTAGACCGACGAGATCGGCCTCCCGCTCATTGTCGCGGTTGAAGCGAAGGAGCGATCCGTAAACTGAGAGCTCGAGATCGTCGAACGAGCGCCGCGCGTAGGGGTTGTTATTAAAGGAGGAGAGAACGGCGGCCCAGCTCAGGAGATCGGTTCCCCGCCGTTGCGCCTTGAAACGCTCGAGCGTGTGGCGCCGTTCGAAGTGGCCGAACTCGTGTCCGAGCACCGCCGCGAGTTCGGCCTCGCTCCGCACTCGCAGAAGAAGACCGCTGAATACGCGCATCGTGCCGTTCGGCGACATCGTGGCGTTGAAGCTGGGTTCGCGGACGATATAAACGCGCACGCTGTTGCATCGGTCGTTTCCGACGGCGGAGCAGAGCACGTTCTTCACGTATGCGGTCAGCGCCTCGTCGTGGATGACGGCCCGGGAATTGGAGAGCTTACTTTCGTTCTCGTCGTCTACCTTCCACAGGCCTATCTCATCTACGCCCTGCGGCTGATAGACGCCTTGGAACGGCGGCGGCGGCGGGGCGGTCCGCGTCTTCGACTGCGGCGCGGCGCCGGCCATCAGTATCGCGCCGATTACACCCAATGCGGAGAGCATCATTGTGCTGATGCTGTCTGCTGGTCCGCGACGCTTCCCGGGAATCCTTCGAGAAGCTGCCGAACGCGTTTCTGGGCACCATCCGCCTCGCGCACGTCCCCTCCCATGGCAAAGTCCGCGTTCAGCCACAGGAGGTCTCCGGTCCGCAGATCGACGAGACCGGCGGCGCCCTTGTGCTCGCCGGACTTCACGGCGATGCCGGGACCCAGCAGCGCGGCGATCTGCAGGAGCTTGCGGCCTGTCGAACCGTAGGCGTCCTTGTTGTAGATGAAGAGGGCGTAATCCGCCGTATCGGCGCCGGGCAGGTCGCGAACGCCTTCCCCTAGCGACCATTCGAACACGCCGGTCTTGTTGTCGCGCTTCTTTGTCGGAAGCCTGTTGCCGACGAAGAACTGGTAGTTGACGACCGCTTGCGACACTGCGTCAAAGAGATTGACGTATTCCTCGACGAGCAGGGCCTTCTCGCCCGACGCGTCGGGGGCCTCGACGACGGTATTGCCCAGCGATGCCTGATGCTCAGTCAGCGCCGCCTCGATGTTGCGTTTCGCCTGTTCGGTCCATTCCGCGTTCGGTTCGAACATGGCGCCGGTGGATTGGCTTCCGACGCTGACCTTCGGCTTGAACACGAGAACGCGCTTGCCGCTCTGCGATCGCAGATCGAAGCCCTGCTTGACCGCGGTCCGCTCCTGCCCTGCGGCCGACGGCGCGCAAGCCATCGCGAGCAGCGCCGCTGCTCCCAATCCCATCAATGTCTTCACGTTGACCCCCTCGGCGACTCCCCAGTCGCCATTCAATCCTGCACTAGATCGATCGAATTGAAAATATGCAAAGCGATGGTGTGCGGAACGATACGTCCGAACGGTTCTGAACATTAGCGAGCGGAAAGGCTCTCGATGGTGCGCGACGTCTGCTCTCGCTACCTGCCAGCCAAAAGCGGTCTGTCTGCAGACGGCCCATTCCAGGCCGCCGCATCTCGCCTGAATGGCTGTCCGGTTCAGGTAACGGCGGGGCTGGGGTAAGCGGTCGAATAAGGTGTGAAAGCTGACAGTCAGCTTCATGGGTTTGCGGCTTAGCTACCGGCGATGCGTCCCTGACGCAAAAGTTCAGTCACTGCCGCTGCGACGCTCAAGCAGCAGGCCGCGTGTCGAAAGCCAGGCGCAGTCCCGGTCCGTCCGCTGTCAACATCCGCATTTGCGGCTTGCCCGAATCGTTCCCGCTGTGTTCCTGATGCGGAGTGTCATACAAGCCGATCCGAACGCTCGCCGATGCCGCGCGGCATAGCCTGTACCTGCGCGTCGTGTGCCCAGGATGTCAGCGCGAAGTGATCTTTTCGCCGGGTTCTCTGATCGGTTTTGATTTCAGGATGGGGCACAAGCCGCTCGAGCGATTGGCAACCAAGTTCGTTTGTAAGCCGCCGGAGGGTTGCGGCCGCAGGGGAGCGGAGCTGAGCGTCATCCAATGGCCTTCAATCCGGGCGCGTCCCGCCGCTCCCACGCCGATGCTCAGCAAGGCTCCACGTGGGATCGAACAGGACGCTTGGGACAAGGCCGACGTCGGCGAGAAGCGGCGTTTGATCCGGCAGGCGCGAGGGTGACTGTCGGGAGCGGTTACTTATTTGGTTGCCGTCAGCGCTTTGAGATCCGCTGCAATCGCCGCCCAGCTCTGGTCGAGGTTGATGCTGGCGAGCTGCAACACGTGACCTGCAATCTCATAGTGCGCCGCGATTTTGTCGCCGACGGTGGGATAGAGCAGCATCCCCTCGGTTTTTAGGAAGTTAGGACCTTTGGCTTCTGCGTTCACCAGATAGGCGAATATTTGGTACAGATTTCCCGAGTGAAAGCTCTTCGATCCGAACCGCCCTTCCTGAAATGCCTCAGCGTAATATTTCGTATCAATGATGATTTGACGGGTCGGCGCCGTGAGAAAAATGTCGGTGATCATCACCGGCAGCTGGACAGTATCATCCAACGTTAATGGCGTCGCGTTCCAGCGGATTTGGAGCGACTCTACGCGAAAGATGTTCTGCTCTGCACGGTAGAAATTGCGAACGAATGCCTCGAACACGCCCGCCATCTTGCGCTCATCGCGTAGGACATCTTGGAACTGATAGCCGGAGCCGCCCGGCGTTGGCAGCATAAGGTCGAAAGCTAGTCGGCATATGCGGAGCAAGAGATCGTAATATGCATTGTTGCGGTGGAGCTGCACCCGACCAAACACCGCAGCCGTCATCCGGATATCCGTTACGTCGCCAAGCATCCGGCTTGTTGCACGGAGCTCGTGCGCAAGGCCTTTATCAAGCGATGCTGCACGCGAGAGCCGCAGCATCGTCGCTTTGATGATGCGGTTATGCAGGACGTCGTGGCTTAGCTCGTCAAACTCGCAGACCAATCGCTGCACTCGTTGTGCGCGCAGTAAAAGGCTATCGTTAAGCGATATGCGGCTGCGAACAGTCTCGAGCTCTTCAAGCTTGGGTTGATAGCCACGATCCAGGCCACGGCGCAGCAAATGGTGCACGCCGTTGTGCAAAACGCGCGCGAGCAAGTTAGGTAGATCTGGGCTATCTTCAGCACCCGCTGAGATTGCGCGCGCTTGTTCAAACCGGTCCCATGCATAGCAGAACAGATAATAGATGTTGGCGATCGGGATCTTCGGAGATGGCATCGCCTAACCGAGCAGCCGCTGCGCCCAAGTCTCGGCATTCGATGGCGCGTCGAACCAATACTCGCGCAGCAGCGGCAAGATCTCAGTTTTGATGATCCGCCGATACCAAGCATCCGAACTCTCTTCTTCCATCGGCCCCCCACAGAAAAAACTGTGCCCAATCTCAAAGCCTGGACCAAGATTGGCGTTGTCGCCGATAATCTCCGCGTTCAAACTGCCAACCCGGTCGCGAATGCGCGCAACGACCTCGGATGAAACCCCGCGTCGGTCGAGCTCGGCGCTGAATTTGTCGCCATCAATCCGGGAGCTGAGGCCCACAAAAGCGAATCTCCGGCGCAGCGCGTAATCCACGACCGCCAGCGAGCGGTCGGCTGTGTTCATTAGCCCGAGAACCGAGACGTTGGGAGGCACGAAGAATTTTGCGTCGCTATAGGCGAGCGCGGTTGCCCACTTTGCGTCTCGCTTGTCGGGCTCGACGAGCAGCATTAGTTCGCCAAGAATGCGGCTGAGATTGCCGCGATTGATCTCATCGATGACGAAAACAAACTGTTTGGCGGGTTCAACAAGCGCCTTGAGACAGAAGTCGACAAACTTGCCCTGTCGCAGCGCGAAGCCCTCGCCAGAGGGGCGATAACCTTGGACGAAGTCCTCATAGGAATAGGATTGATGAAACTGGACCATATTGACGCGGGTTGGGTCGGCTGCGCCAATCAGCGCATATGCCAACCGTTGCGCAGCGAAGGATTTCCCAACGCCCGGCGGCCCCTGTAGGATTAGATTCTTTTTAGCTCTCCAGAGCAGCAAAAGCTCTTCGATCTCCTCACGCTCGAGAAAGAGATCCTCCAGCGCGTCGTCGATCGTAAACGACTGCACGTCCTCGATATTGGGCATGTCCTCGATTTCAGGAGCGTTGGGCGCCCCATCGATAATCAGATCATAGGCAGCGATCAGCGCCGAAAGCGCGCCGCCCAGCTCACCGTCAGTCGGCAGATCGTGACGCGGGATCGCCAGGTGCGCAATGGTCCCGGCCTCGTAGTTTCGCGCTGCCGTCGTGTCGGACTTGAGGTCGATGGCACTGTCCAAGCAGAATTCGTTGCCTATGGTCTCTGCGATCTGCGGGCGCGAGGCGAGGCTCACGCGCTGCATCTCGTCAACCGCTTGGCGCTGCCCCATGGTTCGCACGAGGTCGGTCATCCCCTGGTTAAGCGTAAGATAGGTCATCGACAGGTCTTCAGCGATCAAGAAGACTATGTAGATCCCGCGCTGCGTCGAGGTCGTCACGCGGTCGTCAAGAAGTGCGATCCAGGGAGTTTTGGTCCATCCGCCCTGACCGACGCTGACTTTCACCTTTAGCGTCGGGCTCTTTGCGACTGGTGAGCATGACTCAAGCCATGCTTTCAACCCGGACATCGCCTGACCGACTGGACCGACTGTCGTAAAAGGACCAGCCCTTGCGGCCGCAAACGCATCAAGAAAGTTCGAAAGACGCGCAGCGAAACTACTACCGCCGCTGTTGTCGGGCACTTTAACATTAGCGGGTTTCCACTGCCGCTTTAAGTCGTCATCATAGAAATCGATCGGAGCGCCTTTTTCAGTTTCCAAGCCTCGACGCCGATCGAGAAGCTCCCTGTCGAGCGCAGCATTTTTGCGTTTACGGAGTTGCCTTTTAGAAACCCCGTCCGAGAAGTGCTCCAGCACACTGACCTTATCTCCACGCGAGCTAATACGCTCGAACTCATCCGGAAATAGCAGGTGTGGAAGAATGTTCAGGAGCTGGCGGTTGCCCGCGCCAGGCTGATCCTCGAACCAGGTGACGAACCGCTCGCTATTGATTGAAATTGCGCGCTGCTCAGTTTTCTCGAGACCGCGTAAGGCGCGGAGGCTTTCGATAAGGAAGGCGACCTCGCGCCAGCGTTGTGTATTGTACGCAGTCCCGGCCGATCCGATCCCTCCGAGCACGTCATCTGCGAGATAGGGACTGCTAAGGTCCAGCTGCAAACCGGACCACGACCAGATTTCAGCGACTGACTTGCGCTTTTTCGAAGCGCCGATTCCCGATGGGAACAACAGTATCACCCAGAGTATTTCGGCCATGAGCTGAATGGCCTCGGGCGCGGCGTCGGCGAGCTGAGAGCGAAGTTTGTTTTGGAAGTCGCCTTCGCCCTCGTCTGGGCTTTGCACGAAACGCAGATAGAGCTCATCCAGGTTGACCTTCGTCCATAACTGGAGCGCCGGATCGAACAAACCACCAGCGTTTACGAGGCATCGATCAGACCAAACGCTTACTGCCTCGTACAACGCACCTGTATCATGATTTGGATTATATCTCGACATTACCGCCCCTGACGTCCGTTCCCCCACGAAGCTAGCTTGTTTAGGATACGAATGTGAATGGCTCGCGCTCAGTTGGCAGTTTTTGAGCGGAAGTCGAACGGCGACTTATGCCGCTTCGGCCGAGCTTGATGACCCACGCTGAAAGGCTTTCCTACTCAGCAAACATATGGCATTCGGAACGAATGAAGAACGGCCCGGATCGAAAGACGCGTTTCGTCAACCTCGAGTTCGGCGCTTTGGCGCTGCTCCTCTGCGGTACCTTCATTGCGGGCTTCGTCGGCTTAGTGAAGGCCATCTGGTGATCGCCGCGGCGCTGCTTCAGGTTGTTGCCGCCGGTCAGGTGTTCGCATGCACTCCGACCCGGGTTTGGGATGGCGACGGCCCGATATGGTGCGCCGAGGGGCCGCGCATACGCCTCGCGGGGATCGCCGCACGGGAAATCGACGACACGTGCCGCCGTAACCAGCCGTGTCCGGGCATTGCCGCAGCGGACTCCCGCGATGGATTGGTGCGGCTGGTCGGAACCGACATCGGCCGGTCACAGCAAGGTCACGTGCTTGTTCGCGGTGCGGCGATGTCGTGTCGATCGACTGGCAGTGCAGGGGGCAAGCGCACAGGTGCCTGGTGCGTGTCGCCCAAATCAGGTGACGTGTCATGTTTGATGGTGAAACGGGGGTTGGCGCTCAAGTGGCGGCGGTACTGGAAGTCGCACCGCTGCTAACGCGCCGCTCGACAATTGATCCTGGCCAGGGGCTAAGTCGGAAGCGTAGCTCGACCTTAAACCACTGATCGTGCAGGGTGGTTGCAGGGGGAAGCTGACATGAAGTTTATGATTGCGTTCGCACTGCTGGCCGCGGGGCCATCGGCCGGAACGCTGTGCACGACCGCCGCCTATGCGGCTGGAGCGTGTTGCAAAACATGTTCCAAAGGCAAGGCATGCGGAGACAGCTGTATCGCCCGGGATAAACAGTGCCATAAGCCCAAAGGCTGTGCCTGCGACGGTTGAGCAAGTCAGCCCCAAGGTGATCCGTCGGGCATGCCGTTTTGACAGGCTGCAGGGCCGCTGGCTGCTAGGGTGGGCCTGACCCGCGTTATCGACCGGGCGGTGCTGTAGCCTTAGCCCAAATGGTCTCTCGCCAAGGGTGCCCGCGACCACCGCGGCTGAGCCCCGGATCAGGCTCGAGGAGCTGGCGAGGCCATCGATAGCTTTGTTCTTTGATGCCGGCCGTCGAACAGCAAAAAAATATGGAAGAAGCTCGGCCCCGCCCGCGAACCAGCCGAAGCCAGAACGCGAGCGGGGTGAGGTCTAAGGTGCGGTCCAATCGACCTCTTGGCGTGCCGCTCCCGCCTCGACGGCGGCAAGCAGGGTATCGTTGGCGAGATGACTGTACCGCATGGTGGACTTGTGGTCGGCGTGACCAAGCACCCGACCGACCGCGAACAAATCGACGCCAGCATTTATCATAAACGATGCCGCGGAATGGCGCAGATCGTGGATGCGCAAGCCGGGCAACACCGCTTCACGCCGGGCGGTGTCCCAAGGGTGCTTGATATCAGTGAATGGCTTGCGCGTTCGGGGATTGGGCAGAAGGTAGGGGCAGGTCCCAAACCGTGGAACCTGCTCAATCAAGTCGACCGCCGCCTTTGATAGCGGCACGTGTCGCGGTTTGCCCGTTTTCGAGGTCGGTATAAGCCAGGCCCGCCGTTCAAGGTCGACATGCCGCCACTCGGCGTGCAGTAGCTCGGACACCCTGGCGCCGGTCAGCAGCAGCAGCCCCACGATAAACTTGAGCTGCGTGTTGCGGGAGTTGGCGACCGCAGCCTGGAGTCGCTTCGCTTCGGCCACATTCAGGAAGCGTTCGCGAGCATTGTTGATGGGCGGGCGAGGGATCCCCCGGGTAGGGTTCTTCGACACGCCCGGAATGTCCCAGCGGGCGGCCAGTTCGAACGACCGGCCGAAGATAACCCGGATCTTCTCGACCGTGGCTGGTGCCAACCCCTCGGCAGTCTTGTCCGCCAACCATAGGGCGACATCGCGCTGATGGATGTCGCTTAGGCGATGCTTCCCCCAGCGCGGAAGGATGTGCAGCCGCACGTACATTTCGGTAGTTTCATAACTGCGCTGGTACGACTTGGCGTTGGCCAGATGCTGAACTGCGAGCTCGGCGTAAGTCGGTATCGCCTTGATGTCGGCCTTTGCCGCAGCCGGGTCGCCGCCCAGGACAACTTCAGAACGCAGTCGCTGTGCCTCTCTTCTAACCTTGTCGACGGTCAGGTCTCCGAGCGCGCATATCTTATGCTGACGTTGGCGCCCGTGCTGATCTTGATAGCGCAGGTAAAACGTCTTGCCGCCTGACGCCCGAACTTCGAGCACCAGCCCGCGAATGCGAGTATCCCAATAGTCGGTCTTCTTGCGACCGTCCTGGCATCGGGCGAGCAGGACGCTTGAGCTATCGATCTTCAGCTTTGGCATGCGGAAGCTCCAAGCTGGAAGTGCGATAGCTGGCGATCGCCACGCGGCGCGGCCGGCCGGCGGGGGGCAAGGGCCGCACGGACCTCGACCGGTGTCTGGAGTTCAGTAGGATTGACCGCTCGGCGGCCGACGGAGGCTGAGGCGGGTCGCCGGAGCGGGGCAGGGGATGTTGATTGCTTCATTGTGGAGACCTCGTTGGTGGACGACGCAGTGAGCCCGCAAAGGCAGGACGCGTCGAAGGTTGTTGGGAAGGCCCAACCTCGTCGGTCGGGCGCAGGTATGGCGTTACAGCCGGTAAGCTGTGCAATTCGATGACACTATTCACGACGCCGGACGCCGAACACTCAGCTTCGCGCCGGTGTTGCGGTCAGCTCTCGTAGGTGCGAGCCGGGAGCTACCCAACGCCGCTGTTACTCCACAGATGGCGGATAGCTGTCGATCTGGCAGGATCACACTCGGTGGTATGTTCAGCAAATCACTGAATCGGGGCAGTGGGGGCAGGGGGCAGCAGTCGGCCAATCGGCCGAAGAGTCGTCTTCAGCTGTACGACAGGTACAAAAATATGTTTGCTAAGTTGCCGCCCCCTCCACCCACCTAATCGAAGAAGTTTGGTCGACCCTTTTGTTCTTGACTATATTCTGGTTCTTGCAAGGTAACGTCCGCTTCACGGATATAAACGCGCCATTTGTCTCGGCCATTAAGCCGCCGTGGCCCACCGTACATGCCTCGAAGAAGCGTTCCACACTCCTTAGCTTGAGCATTGGATGGGTGATCAAATCCTGCAGCTTGGAGTAGTTCAGTTGCAGTGACTGCGCATGACTGTTGCCCATCTTGGGGTGTCGTATCTATAATCGCCAGCAAACGATCAGCCACAACACTGGTGGAGCGGTGCTGAGCGTTTTGACGCTCCAACCTCGCCTCCTCCTCGGTCGAAAGCCACCACGGTTCACCTGCCCTAAAGTCAACGGCCAGCTGAGCAAAAAGCTGTTGCATATCGATATCGTGTTGGTGGTCGAGTTCGAGGACCTCGATCGTCCACCAACGGCTGTTGCCAGTATCGTCTAACAAAAAGTCGTGTGAGTTGACGGTAGCGTAAAATACCGTCCGGCGTGGGTAGTCACTTTCAGATCGGGCGTAAGGCCTCCGGATTTTATCACGATCGCTTGTCAAGAAGCCCTTCAAGCGCGACACATCGCGCCTAAACGAGCTCTCAAGTTCGCCCACCTCGACGATCCAATGCCCCACGGCGCCCAACATGCTGTCCTTGTTTCCACCATCCAAATGGTGATCGACCTTCACGACTTCGTCGCGGAGAAGCGGATTAGAAACTAAGCGGGCTCCCCAGCGGGTCTTTCCGATGCCTTGAGGTCCCTGAAACGTCAGGACGCCGCGGCATCGAAATCCGTGTGGCATCAATGCGGCCGCTACCGCGCTGAGCGCCCATCGCCGCATCAGCGTCTGCTTTAGCTGCTCTGGGTAACCGTCGGCGGCGATGACGGTGGCGTAAAATTGCGGAAGCCGGTCCACACCGTCCCATGGGACGCCGGAGATCCATTCCGCAACGGGGTTATAAGCGTGAGCGTCGGCGATTGCTTCCACGTAAGCCGGAACTGGGCCGATCGCGATGCCGTGCTGCGCGGCTAAGCTGACAACGTGGGTCATCGAAACATTATCGGAGTTATCGGAGGTCAGCGGCATGCCGGGGAACGATATCTCCAGCTTCTTCTTGATCACATTGTAGCGGGCTGTGATGCCATTTCGTTCGAGCATGAACTGAACGTTCGCGATGGTGGCAGCCAAGCCACCGCCATTCGCCGCTCGATCGGGAAACCCAGTCAAATCGATCTTTCGGGGTGTCCACCGCAGGGTGGTAGCCCCAGAGCGCTCATCCGGTGGGGCTGGGCGCATTATCGGTCTTCGGTTCGCCATTCTGATGTGCTTGGCGCTTTGCTTCGGCGCCGGGGTGGGGGAGGGGTTCTCCGGTAAGGAGGGGGGGGTAGATTTGTCAGTGCCCATATTCCATCATCCTTTCAAAAGAAGGGATAATTCAACGGGTTTTAAAACGACGTTTTGTCAGAGACTTAGCGCTACCATACGATGCGCTCAAAGCGACTAATTTTGACGTCATTTTGAGCTTAGAGCGTCTCAAACGATATTCGTTTCACCATCGCTTTTAAGCCGACCTATTGCGAATTGAATGTTGATAGTACCTGCCCCCTCCCTCCCCCCAGCGACCACTGCGTGGATGCAAAAGGATAGGGTTCTATTTCCAGCCATATAGAGCTCGGATGTCCGGCTATGCGTCGCCACTCCCGCCGGCTCGGGACGCTTAGTCACTGACCATGGCGTCGGCAAAGCGCCAGAAAATGTTCTGGCACCCCGTCAATATTTTGCACGAACAGCACGTACGCAAACGTCGATCCGAACGTGAATACGATCTCGAACCAAGCGCCATGGTCAATGAGAAGATCCCAGTGGGGTTCGAACCCAGGGTCGTTGAACCGAAGACCGTGCATCGGCTCGATCAGCGGCGACAGGCCAATGGCCCGAACGATGTCGTCTTCGCTGTCTCCGGCTTCCACCACAAGGTATTCGGTGTAGTCCAGAAGCTCGTCCGACAAAGCGGCGATCCGCCGGGCCAGCAGCGCTTGAAGCTGAGGTTCGAGGTCAAGGGTGAGCGCCCGAGCAAAACCGGCGCGATCGTAAAAGTGCAGCATAGGGTTGATCCTTCAGGCATAAAAAAAGCGCCCGAGGGTGTGCCCCTGGACGCTTGCTCAGCATGGTTATGGAATGACGTCAGGCGTTGGCGCGGAGCAGCCGGGGCAAAGGCGGTGCCGCGTTCGGGTCATCGAGCACGAACAGCGCCAAGGCGAAGCCGTCGTCGTCGAGGATCATCACCACTTCGAACCAGCCGCCGGAATGCCGTTCTATGAACTCGAACGATGAAGTGAAGTCGGGCTGTCCAAAGTCGGTGCCATCGACAAGATTGGTGGCGATCGGCATCCCGACCTCGGCCTCGACGGCGGCGAGGGTATCTCCCGGCTGGACCGCGACGAAGTGAGCTATGTCCGCCAAATCCTGGTGGCCCCCGTCAATCAGTTGGTCGCGGCGCAACGTGAGCAGCGCCCTGAGGTCGGCGTCCAAAGCGGTGGCGAGTGCGTCCGCCAAGTCGGCGGAGGTACGAATAGAAAGCATTGTCTTTCTCCAAACGGAAAAAGCCCCCCGGATTTCTCCGGAGGGCTGAGTGAGCAGGTCTTTTCGGTCGGGTTAGCGGAAGGTGGCGACGACCTTGACGTCGGGTCGCCCGGCCATGCGCAGTGGTATTTCGAAGTAGCTCGAGACGTTGCGCACGGCTTGACGCTTGGCGGCGTTCAGGAGGCCGGGTTGCTGGGCTTGCGCCACCATTGCCCGGCGGGCGCTTCGATAGTTCAGTTTACGCAGCGCTTCGACCTGATCGTCATCCCAGCTCAGGATGCCACCGTTGATCGTGGTGGCCGCCTCGGGCTGGAAGGCGATGTCGCCCAGCGTGATCTTGGGCAAGCGAACGGTGACGACCTTCGCCGCGTCATTATAACTGACGTCAGCCAAAGTGAGGTCGGACAGGTCCAGAAAGTAGCTTGCCGCGGCGGGCACAATCAGCTCCTGGCGCCCGCCGAACACCCATAACATCGTCCGATCCGTCCTAACGCTGGCGGTGCCCTTGTAGCTGAACACCAGCAGCTTGTTCTCTTCGCGCAGACTTTCGACGGTGGTCGCCAGCACCTTTGTCGTGTCGACCTGGAAGAATCCGGTGTTCTCGACCTCGGTGTCCACCGGCCGCTTGTCCGCGGCGGCGAATCCAACCCCGACGGCACCCAGATGCGTCAGGATCAACGCGGGGACTGACGCCTTCACTGAAGCGCGTACGTTAGCTGCGGATCGCTTCCGACGACCAGCCGCCAAGCGCTTTTGTCGAATGCGGCTTTGTCGACTTTCCAAGCCACCTTTGCCTTGGTGGACACGTTGGGGTTCAGGTCGATCGCCATCCCGCTTGGATCGGCCATTGTCGCGGCGCTCATGCCGGTGCCCATGAGGTCTTCGGCGTAGGTCTGCCCGTTGCCATCGACCAACGTGATGGTGGGTCGTTTCATAAGGGGCAGGGGGCGGTCGGCAGTGTTCTTCAGTGTGTAGCTGGCGACGACGAACGTTTCGCTGGGCTCGGCGCTGGCGCCAGCGCCGGCCGGTCCGATCTGCCCAGTCGTTTCCACTTCGGTGACGGTAAGCTCGACGCCTTCGGCGTTTCCTGCTTCGCCGATCGCGATAGGGGCTGCGGCGGCTGGGGTGGGCTCATTGGTTGCGGCCGTATTCGAGGTGGGGGTGGGACTTTCTCCGCATGCCGCCAACAGTGTGGCGAAGGCGATCGCGCAATACGTGTAGGGTTTCATGGTACTCTCCTGTTGTTGCCCTTAGGGCGCGTTGAGGCCGTCGCCGCCGGATCACGTTACCGACGACGAGGACCAAAGCTAGAAAAATGACACGACTGGTCTACAGACCGGGGTGCGCGGTTGCGGCCAAGTCTGTGCATGGATGTGGTGCAGCTTCTCGGCGCGAACGTGCGCCATTACCGGAAGCTGAAGGGCTTATCGCAGGAGCGATTGGCGCTCGATGCCGGGATGGAGCGCAGCTATGTCAGCGATCTCGAACGCGGGACGCGTAACCCCTCTGTGCGGGCACTGGGCAGACTGGCTGAGGCCTTGGGTGTCGAACCGCAGATGCTGCTAGGCACGCCAGAAAACGGGTCTTCCATATAAGATACCGCAAATTGCGCGGCCGTCTTTGGACGCTTGGAAATTTAATACGCCGATAATTGCTGGTTGCGAGTGGCGGTCAATGGCCTGTCTCTGTAACTCGCGGTTGACGTCGATCTAGACGTCCGTATCGCGCTGGAAGACATTGAAGATCCGGGCTTGTGCGTTATCAACGAGAAAGAGGTTTGACATCAATTACTTACTTATACCTAATTTGCCTATCTTTAAACCATACCTCTTCCGTAATTCCCGGCAAATATCCCTTATTATAAGTTCATTTCCTGCTCCCCTGGTTACCTCTATTACATAGAGCTCAGCTTCATTGATATTTTCTCTAATAAAAACAGCTGCCTTATGTGAGTTGGCTTTCTGTAGTATATTGGATCTGAAAGTTTGCAGTATTTTGGAGAGACCACCCCTACTAAAGTCTGTTGCATAGCCCATAGTCATCATTTTTCCATTCAGATCGGCCCGCCACAAACCAGAAACACCGTGTACACTGTCGTGGACGGCACCAAAACCTCCCGGCAGTTTTTCCATTCGAGATGCCATTCGTCTAAGGTCTTTCCAGAGTATTTCCTATTGCTATTGCTGACCATAAATCGGTGCTCCCCACCTTTCTGCCACTAGTTTGAATAAAACTTGTTAACTGCCATTTCAGCGTAATAATTAAGCTACGGCCCTTTGCCTGACGTTACTCAAAACCTTTACAATGTTGTGCACATCAGCTTGCGGGAACAGCCCACTGACGCCCTGATCGTCGAGGTCGGTGAACGGGCTTTCGTACAATCGGCGAGGGTCCATTGCGCCGCGTTCGGTCAGGTGCTCGATAATCAGGTTGATGAACTCGATCTGATTGCCGTTGAGATTCTTGCCAGCCATGAATTCCGCAAACGCATCCTTAGCGGCATCGCGTTCCAGGCCGACCAGCGAGCGGACGAACAGACCTAGTCCGGCTTCGCCGCTGGCTTCAACAAGGTCGTTATCGGATGCCCCCGCTTCCTCGATCATGATCCGTTCTAACTCCGCCAAATCCTGCGGCGTGAGTTGTTCGTTACGGCGGAGCTTTTGGATCGTGATGTGGTCGGCGTGTTGCTTTAGGAAGTGGCGCACCTTCATCTGAAAGCGTGCCTTGTCGGTGCCGACACCGGCATCGGGTAGAACGATGGTGGTGCCAACGCCGATTTCGTCCTCGAAGTCCGTATAGACGATAATGCGCTCGTCACCTTCGATCAGCTTGATCAGCGCACGTAACTGGCGTCGCATCTGCTCCAGCGTCCAGGCATCGATGTCCTGCCAATACTCGTCTGTCTGAACTTTAAGGATGAGTGGCATCTGGGCTGCGACCATCGGCACATTGCCCAGCTCTTCGAGCCGCGCAGCGATAGCCGCCACCTTCTCGTTGCAGATGATGAAGCTCGCCTGATTTTGCAGCAAAGCAAGCTGGCCGGATAAGACGATGTAATCGAACTGCTTGGCGGTGATGTCATTGTCTTCAAGGGCGGAAGGCAATCCCGCTACTTCGTGGATCAGTGTGTCTCGGTCTTCGGTAGAAAGCCGCTCCCATGCATCGGCCTGCTGGAATTGCTCCACTGCCTTACGCTTTGCCCGTACGAGGAAGTTGTCGAGCGTCATGCCGTTTACCTCATCGAACAGGCGTGTCCGCAGATCGCGATCCAGCTGAGAGAGGCCGTCGGATAATTCGCTCTCAGGCAAGTCCTGCAGGATGCCCGCAAGCTGGACGCGCGCACCAAACAGACGCTGCCCGAGCGATATGCCGAGCGCGCCATCGGTGACGTTCGGATTTTGATTGAAGAACTCAAAATTCTGGCAGAAATCGAAGATCAGGAATTCGTCCTTGTGTCGGCCTGGGCCGAACAAATCGGGGCGCAATCGAGTGCCGCGCCCGATCATCTGCCAGAACTTGGTCTTCGAGCGAACGATCTTAAAAAACACGAGGTTGACCACCTCGGGCACGTCGATTCCGGTGTCGAGCATATCGACCGAGATCGCGATGTGGGGGTCTCTCTCTGGAATCGACAAATCGTCGATCAGCGACTGGGGATACTCAATTTTGAAATCAATCACGCGGGCAAACTGGCCAGCCAGGTGCGGATAGTTCGCGTCGAACCGTTTGGCGATGAACATCGCATGGTCATGGTTTTTGGCGAAGACGATGGTCTTGCCCAGCCGATCGCCTTCGGCGACCTTCAGGCCGTGGGTCATCAGGTGCTCCAGCACCTTGTCCACGGTGTCCTCGTTAAACAACCACTTGTTGACAGCGTTCGCGTCAATGTCGCCCTTGGGAAGCTTCTCCTCCCATTCGAGCATGTCCCATTTCTCTTTATCTTCGTCAGACAGTTCATCGTACCTGATGCCTTGACGCACAAATTTGAGTGGAACTGACACTGCGGTCGGCGGGACAAGGAAACCATCGGCAACGGCCTCATCCAGGTCATAAGCATCGGTCGGAACACCGCGCTCCAGCTCGAACAGCGAATATGTATCGCGGTCGATCTCATCGCGCGGCGTGGCGGTGAGGCCGATGAGCAGACTATCAAAATAATCGAAGATCGCACGGTATTTTCGGTAAATCGACCGGTGCGCCTCGTCGATTACGATCAGGTCAAAATGCCCAGGACCATACTTGCGCTGGCCGTTCTGCATCTCGTCGATCAGCCCCATCATTGTGGGGTAAGTGGCGACGCAGACGCGCGCGCCATTGTGATCGTTCTTTTTAGGATCGTGTTTTTCGATAAGGTTTGCGCTCGGCGCGCTCGGCAAATGCGCTTTGAAATTGTTGTGCGCCTGCTTCACGAGTGCGACGCGGTCGGCGAGGAAGAGAACCCGCTTGCACCAGTTGGCGCGCATCAGCTGGTCGATCAGGGCGATGACCGTCCGGGTTTTGCCCGATCCCGTCGCCATAACGAGCAAGGCCTTGCGCTGCTGATCTTTCTCGAACACTTCGCCAACCCGGCGGATGGCGCGGGTCTGGTAATAGCGTTCGACAATGTCGGCATCGATGCTGGTAGTGGTTAGCGACCGTCGGTTGGCCTTGCGCTGGCGCCACAGTTCCAGCTCATCCTTCTTCAGGAATCCATACACAACGCGCGGCGGATAACGCTCATCATCCCAGAGCCAATGCTCGTATCCGTTGGTGTAAAAGATCAGCGGGCGGACGCCGAATTCCGCTTCCAGACAATCGGCATAGAGCTTGGCCTGCTGCTGCCCGACCCGGGCATCGCGTTTCGTGCGCTTCGCTTCGATGACAGCGAGCGGCTTGCCGTCATCGCCCCAAAGCACATAGTCGATGAAGCCATCGCCAGATGTGCTCGGCATCCCCTTGCATGGATATTCGCGATCACGCGACTGGTCGAGTTGCCAGCCAGCTTCGGCGAGCAACAGATCTATGAAGGCATCGCGGGTTTCGGCTTCGTTATAATCGTGTGTATCGGCGGCCTTTTCGTTGGCGGCTTTGACGGCGGCGATTTCGGCCTGAAGACGTTTGACCTCGGCGTCGAGCGTAGAGCGATCCTCCTCGCTCCTGATCCGCGCGGCCTGTTCTTCAGCCAAGGCTTTTGCGGAAGCCTCGCGCTCTTTCGCCAGTGCTTGCAACTTGGCCAAGGTCGAGGCTTCAACCTGCACCGCGTGCGGCAACGCATCGGGATTGAAGGCCAGTGCCGCATCCGGTTTCCCGCCGCGCGCATACGTGCGGACAAGCCAATAGCTGAAATGAAACAGCTCGCGCACGCAGGTGATGGCGTTCTGCGGCGGGACTGCGCGCGTCTCATGGACCGCCTTGTTGCCCAGATCCTTGATGATCCGCGCTTTGGTGACCAGCGCATTGCCGACTGCCGCGCGGAACGTGCCTTCGTGGATCAGCGCGGACAAAGCCGTGTCATAGGGAGATCGCAGGCTGCGGTCGTTATCGTACATCCACTTGACTGCGCTCTCCAGCGCTAGTCGCGCATGGAAGCACGCCCCGCGTGGATCGGACAGGGCAAGCGTCTCCGCCTTCCTTGCAAGGCCATAGACCTCGGCAAATTCGACTTTGAGGAAGGCAAACTGGCTCATGCGACCTCCCCGATCGCATAGATGTCATCCGAATTGAGTTGGTCGGTGAGATAAGGAGAGAAACCAAACATCACCACGCAGACAGCAACGAGGTCGCGCATCTCAATTTCCCGAAGCTGATTTGCTGGCGTTCCGCCATGTCGAATTCCGGGGTAATCGGAAGCGAAGCCGTAAATCCCTTTTACGGACTCCTTCAGTTTTTCATGCGGCCAAGTGCCGACCTGATTGCAAATAGCACCCAGAGTGTTGCCCGTGACGTTGGGGGCCAGTTGCCCGATCGCTTCCAGGAAGTTGGTCTGCTTGGATATGCAGGTCTTGATCCGGTTCGGTGTTTGCTCGGCAGTCAGGTCACGCAAAGCATCTTCGAATTCATGAAAGGAAGATGCCAGATGGGCGTCTGTCTGGGCAGCCAGTTTAAGGTTTCGCACCATTCGGGCGAATATGCCGGGCAAAGTTGGGTGGAGTGAAAACGGCCTGCGCAGATCATAGCGCAAACTATATTTGTCAATAAAGCCTTCAACAAGCTGAAAATATCGATTTACCAAGGCATCATCGCTGATGTCTCGCAACTTAGCATGGACTTCTGCCAAGGCGAAAAGGGCTTTGCTTTCGCTTGTAACGTGTTGGGGAAGTTCAATTCGCAGCCAGCGGCGCGCCTTTGCATTGCCGGAAATGGCTTGCTCGTAATGCGACCGTGCCGCGTTGAACGCTTCTAGGGCGACTTTATATGCCGCTTCGGCAGCGATCTCGTCGGGGTCGATCAGCAATCCGTTTTCGTCATATTGGGTCGGTTCAGCAGGCTCGATAGGCAGCACTGGGGCACGAATGATGGCTTCATACAATTCGGAAAACAGCTCGTCTGGGGCGTCTTTATGTTTCGACAGTTTGACAAAAACGTCAGGCCAGACCTTGTCCCAGACATTCAGGAGTTCGCCGCGCATGGTTACAGCTCTCCAAGGAATGCGCGATGTTGCAGGGATGATAATAGAGCGTCTTGTTTCGCAGCGTGCTTGATAAGACTTACAAGGGTTTCTCTAACGACTGAGTTTCTGTCCGCGAATTTTCTCTGGTCTGATATTGGTGGTAGAATAATGGGCGCGCTAACGATCAGTCCAATATTTAATGTCGGCTGCGCGACCGTTCGTGTTTCAGCGGCAAAATAGTTTTGAACAGCAGGAGATTTGATCTGCTCGGCGACAAATTCTCTCGTGGCAACATTTGTATCGACAGGAACGCGGGCGACGGCTCTTGCGATATTTGCGCCGCGCAATCCTTCATGCGCGAGGGCGACAGTTCCAATCGATCCAACGCATCCAATTAGAATTTCATCCCCCGCCAGACGGGAGCGTTTGTAGTTTGCCTCTATATCCGGATCGATCTGCTTAACCTTTCTCGGGTCGATATAGCCTGAGAGCAAATCACCAACACGAACAAGCGGGATGCCTACCTCAACTTCTTCGCCTGGCTGGACGACGCCATAATTGATCTTGTCGCCCGAGCGAACAATGTCTCCAAGGAGAGCGGTCTTCCATCCCATTGGGTTAGTCACGGCGTCGCCAAACATCTCATGAAAGATGGATTGGCCAAGCTGGTTGAGGCGCTCGATGGTGCGCTGGCGTTTGCGGCGAAGATCGTCCGCCTGATCAAGGATCGCTGCAATCCGCTTTTGCTCGACGAGTGGCGGTAGCGGGATTTCAATCCGCTCTACAATCGCTTTTGAGACTTCCTTGAACGTCGCGCCGTTGCCCAGCAATTCGAGCTGCGCGCGATTGCTCTTCAACCACCAGTAAAGGTAGGAGGCATCAATGCGGGGTCCTGGGACCATGCTTTTGAAGCCTTGGTTCGTTGCCATCGGGACGGTATTGATCGCAACATGCCCAATCGGCGCACGCGAGCTGAACAAAACAGAATTCGGCGGGAGTAACTCTGCCGAGCAACCTTTCAGTCCCGAAGCCGTGATCTTGCGAGGCGTGTCGCTCAAAAATTTGCCACTTAAATCTGACAAGTCTTTGGGGGTCGTCCACGGGACATCACCATCCCAAAACTCAGCAACTCCGCTCTTTGGCGTGGCTCCACCTACAACGCGCACGCAATCCTTCAATGCGACTGTCGGCCACGCAATCATGCTAGCATCGCTTCCAGCTTGGTGAGCCCGTCGCTGATTTCCTGCTCCAGCGTCCGCAACGCCCTGATGATCTCGGCTGGGCTGTCATGGGTGACCTCGTCATGCTCGACGACCTTGTAGCGGTTGAGCGACAGGTCATAGGTGCCGGTGGCGGCAATATCGTCCTTTGGCACGCAGAAGCTTTGCGCCGTCCGAGAGTTGGCACGTTCGGTGCTATCGCGCTTCAGCCAGCGCGTCAGCACGTCGGGCAAGTTGTTTTTGAGGTGCTCTTCCGCAGATAGGGGCAAGAGCGGCTTTGGGCCTTGCTTGTCAGAAGGAAGCAAGTCGGATCGCTTATCATCCAAAGACAATCCATCGGCCTGCATGTCGTAGAACCATACCTGATCGGTGCCGCCAACCCCGGTCTTGGTGAACAGCAGGATGGCGGTGGACACGCCCGCATAGGGGCGGAAGACGCCGGACGGCAGTTTCAGGACGCCTTCGAGCTTGTGCTTTTCGACCAGAAGTTTGCGCAATTCCTGATGCGCTTTCGATGAACCGAATAACACGCCGTCCGGCACGACTACGGCAGCACGCCCACCGGTTTTCAGCAAACGCAGAAACAGGGCGAGAAACAGCAATTCGGTTTTTTTCGTTTTGACGATCTGCTGAAGGTCTTTGGCCGTCGCGTCATAATCGAGCGATCCGGCGAAGGGCGGGTTGGCGAGGATCAGTGAATATTTTCCCGCATCGCGGTCGTGCTCCTGCGCCAAGCTGTCGCGATAGCTGATATCGGGGTTGTCCACGCCGTGCAGCGTCATGTTCATGCTGCCGATGCGCAGCATGGTGGGGTCGAAATCAAACCCGTTAAACATGCCGTTGTGGAAGTGCTTGCGCAGCTTTTCATCGCGGAACAGCTGCGGGTGGTTGTCGCGCAGATATTCACCCGCCGCCACGAGAAAGCCTGCCGTGCCCAACGCCGGATCGCAAATCACGTCTTGGGGCGTGGGCTGCATCATTTCGACCATCAGGCGGATGATATGGCGCGGGGTGCGGAACTGGCCGTTGGTACCTGCGCTGGCGATCTTACCGAGCATATATTCGTAGAGATCGCCCTTGGTGTCGCGATCCTCCATCGGAATTTTGTCGAGCATATCGACGGTTTTGGCGAGCAGCGCGGCATTGCTGAAACCGAGCCGCGCATCCTTCATGTGCTGGCCGTAGCTGGAGCCTTCCTCGCCCATGGCGCGAAGGAACGGGAACACGCGCTCGGCGACGACATCCATCATCTCACGCGCTTCAAAATTCTTGAAACGCGACCATCGAAGATCAGAATATGGCCGCCCTTGATCGTCATTACTGTCGGGGAAAATGCACCGCTCGATCGGGAAGCCGAGGTTAGCCGCCTTTTTCTCTTCAAGCATTTGCAAGTCATCGAGCCGCTTGATGAAAAGCAGATAGGTGATCTGTTCAATGACCGATAGCGGATTGGATACGCCACCTGACCAGAAGGCGTTCCAAATCTGATCGACTTGATTACGGATTTCGCTCGTCAGCATAGATCACCTCAGTCACGGCAAGGCTTTTTCCGTAACTTCCCACCGGACGCAGGTGATAGGCGGATGATCGACCTATTCGCAATGTGAGATTATCCGAAAAGTCCCGTGCGCCTCCATTCAGGCGAGATGGTGGTTGCGGGAGCGATCTCCAGCTCAGACGCTGGCTGCTCGCCAGCTCAAAGGGATTTAGCGTGGGTCGGCTTCGTTTTCTTTCCCAAAGCGTCCCATGCAGGACCCAACCGTGCACCTAGCCGAACGGCCCGAAGCAACCAAACTGTGTATTTGCCTTGTGAAGGACTGGTGCCGCTTACAGGACTCGAACCTGTGACCCCCGCATTACGAATGCGATGCTCTACCAACTGAGCTAAAGCGGCGCGCCGGCCTGGGCCGTCGACGGCGCGGCGATTAGCAGCAGCGACCGCGACTGACAAGCGGCATCGCGCCGCCGCTGCGAAACGATCCGCCGCACGCTTTACGCATCGTTTACCAAGCAGCGTGCACAAGCAGGCGGCGTAGGGGCGGGGTGTCCCGATCGAAGGATATCGCATGGACACGGCGCACGGCATCGACAAGCATCCCGACGATCACGGCCACGACGCCGAACCCGCAGGTCGTCCCGACGGCATCGGCACCGACGAGCGGCGCATGCATGTCCGCGCCTATAATCACTGGGTGTCGCTGCTCAAGGCGCGCGCCTATCCGTCGATCGAGGATCTGGAGCCGGGGAACATCGCCGATTTCGGCCCGCACAGCGTTCTGCTCGACTTCTCGATGGGGATCGACGATCCGGCTATCCAATTCCTGGGCCGCGCGCTTCGCGAGGAATGCGGCGTCGATGCGTCGATCACGCATATCAGCCAGGTGCCGGGCCGTTCGCTGCTGTCGCGGCTCACCGATCATTACCTGCAGATCATCGCCAATCGCGCGCCGATCGGCTTCGAGGCCGAATTCGTCGGCCAGCGCGGGCATAATACCTTGTATCGCGGCATCCTCATGCCGTTCTCGTCTGACGACGACACGATCGACTTCATCTACGGCGTGATCAACTGGAAGGAGATGGTCGACGCCGAGACGCAGGCCAGCCTCAACGCCGAGATCGAGGAGGCTTGCCGCACGGCTGCACCGCGGCATGTGCCGTCGGCGCCAGTCTGGGCGGACGGTCCGAGCGCGCAGTTCGATGCGCCTGCTCCGGATCCCATCGAGGACGTACTCGGGGACGATGCCGGACTCTGGGATCATCTGGCCCATGCCCGCGCGGCGGTGGTCGAGCTGGGCGATACCGATACCCGGTCTCGGCTGGCGCTCTATCGCACGCTCGATCGCGCCTATGGATTTGCCGAGGCTGCCGATCGCGATGTCGAGGGCTATGCCGAACTGCTCGAGGATTGCGCGATCAAGGCGCAGGCGCGGGCGCCGATGACGCCGATCGTCAAGCTCGTGTTCGGCGCCGATTACGACAAGACTCGGCTTACCGAATTCGCAGCGGTGCTTTCGCATGCCCGCCGCATCGGAATTCCCAGCTCTGGTTTCGGCGACTGGGTCGCCGGGTTCGACGGCGGGATCAAGGGCATCGTCAAGGCGGAGCGCGCCGCGCGCCGACCAGCCGTGGCCCCGGATCGCTACGCCCGCGCCGCCGCCGAACTACGCGCGCGTCCGTCGCTGGCGCAGGTCGCGATCGATGCCGGCGACAGCGAATTCGTCGTACTGCTCGGGCGATCCGACGGCAGCGGCGGGGTCGATATCGTCGCTTCGATCGACGGCCTGACCGATCAGGCGGTGCGCCGCGCCGCAGCCTGACCCGGGCGAAGTTCTGACCGACAGAACTGGTAGCATTCGTTACAAGACTTGAGCGGCCACGCGGAGCGGCGCATAGCGCACGGAATGAAGCGCAACAGTTCCAAAACGCTCGCCGCCATGCTCGACGCGCACCTCGTCGATGGCGCTCTTCCCGCCGAGCTCGATGGGTTCGATACCGCCGCCCGCAGCGACGCGGCGAGCTTCGTCGCGACCCTTGCCGAGGTCCGCAAGCCGGGACGGCCGCGGATCGGGCTGGAGACCTTTCTGCGCGGCGAACGGAGGCGGATGCGGTTGGCGATCGTCAACGACGACATGCCGTTCCTGGTCGATTCGATCGCGGCCACGATCGCCGCGCACGACATCGCGATCGAGCGCATCATCCATCCGGTGTTCAAGGTCGAGCGCGGCAGCGACGGGCGTTTCTTGGCGAGTGGAGGTGAAGGCGCCGCGGAATCGATGGTCTATGTCGAGATGGACCGCGCCGATGCGCGGTCGCGCCGGGCGCTGGTGTCCGAGCTCGAACGCAACCTCACGCATGTCCGCCACGCGGTGAACGACTGGCCGAAGCTGCAGGAAGCGATCGGCAGCGATGCCGATACGGTTGCCGCCGAGGAAGGCGCGGCATTGCTGCGCTGGTTCCTCGACCGCAATTTCACCCTGCTTGGGCATGAGCGCTGGTATCGCGACGGCCGGTCGACCGATCGGCTCGGCCTCGCGCGCCAGCCGCTCGACGTGCCGTTGCTTGCCGAGGCGTCGCGCGAACTCGCGATCCGGTTCTTCGAAAAGGGCAATGCCGCGCCGCTGCTGCTCAAGTCGAACTGCATCTCGACCGTGCATCGCCGCGTACCGCTCGATCTGGTATTGGTGCCGGTGCGCGAGGGCGATGCGGTGGTCGGGCTGTCGATCCATGCCGGATTGTGGACCAGCGCCGCGCTCAACGCCGACCCGGACGAGGTGCCGGTGCTGCGCGCCAATCTGCGGGCGCTCGAAGGCAAGTTCGGCTTCGATCCCAAGGGGCACACCGGCAAGGCGATGGCGCATGCGCTGGCTGCGCTGCCGCACGACCTCACCACCGCCTTCACCCTCGATGCGCTCGAACGCGTCGTGCTGACGACGATGTCGATCGCCGATCGCCCGCGGCCAAAGCTGGTGCTGATCAAGAGCACGCTGGGGCGCCATCTCTTCGCGTTCGTCTGGCTGCCCCGCGACGACGTCACCACGGGGCGGCGGCTGGCGATCGGCGACATGCTCGCCGAAACCGCCAATGGCACGCTGCTCAACTGGTCGATCGAGCTTGAGGATGGCGAAGCGGCGTTGCTTCGCTACACCGTCGATCTGCGCGGCGAGGGGCGGATGCCCGATGCCGCGGTGCTCGACGACCGCCTCGAGAAAATGGTGCGCGGCTGGGGGCCCGCGGTCGAAGCCGCGCTCGCCGCCCATGCAGGCGCCCGATCGACGCGGCTTGCGCTGCGTTTCGCCCAGGGATTTCCGGCCAATTACCGGACCAGCGCCGGGCCGGACGAAGCGGCGCTCGATATCCTGCGCATCGCCGATCTGGCGGACGAGAATGACCGGTCGGTACGGATCATCCCCGATGACGATCCGAGCGATGGCCGGTTCCGGATCAAGCTCTATCGCCTGGGCGGCGCGCTGCCGCTGTCGGACGCAGTGCCCGTCTTCGAGAATTTCGGGTTCCGCGTCATCGAGGAGATGCCGACCGAATTGAGCGACGCCAGCGGCGCGTTCATCCACGACTTCCTCGTCGAAGTTCCGGGCGCACCCGACGCCGAAGCGCGGCTCGACCATGCGATGGTCGAAGGCGCGATCGAAGCGGTGCTCGAGAACCGTGCGGAGAATGACGGGTTCAACCGCCTGGTCGTCGAGGCCGGGATGCAACCCGCTTCGGTGGTGCTGCTGCGCGCCTGGTTCCGCTATCTGCGTCAGACCGGCATGGCCTATGGTCTGGCGACGGTCGTCGACGCCTTGCGGCGGGCGCCCAAGGTCGCGGCGGCGCTGATCGCGCGGTTCGGGGCGGCGCACGACCCGTCGCAGCGCAAGACCGCCGATGCCGCGATCGCCAGGGCCGACGCCGCGATCGATGCCGGCCTCGACAAGGTCGTGGCGATCGACGACGACCGCATTCTGCGCAATCTGCGCGGTGTCGTAGTGGCGACGTTGCGAACCAATGCGTTCGCACCGGCAGCCGCTGAAGCGCTGGCGTTCAAGCTCGACAGCGCGCGGGTGCCGGGACTGCCGCAGCCGCTGCCATGGCGCGAAATCTGGGTCTACAGCCCGCGGATCGAGGGCATTCACCTGCGCGCGGGACCGGTCGCCCGCGGCGGCTTGCGCTGGTCCGATCGCCGCGACGATTTTCGCACCGAAGTCCTCGGCCTGATGAAGGCGCAGCGCGTCAAGAATGCGGTGATCGTCCCGACCGGTGCCAAGGGCGGCTTCTATCCCAAGCAGTTGCCGTCGCCCGGCGATCGCGATGCGTGGCTGGCAGAAGGTACCGAGAGCTATCGCATCTTCATCCGTTCGCTGCTGTCGATCACCGACAACATCGTCGATGGGGCGGTAGTCCATCCGGACAAAGTCGTCATCCATGACGGTGAGGACCCTTATTTCGTGGTCGCCGCCGACAAGGGCACTGCAACATTCAGCGACGTCGCCAACGCGATCGCGCTCGATCGCGGCTTCTGGCTCGGCGACGCCTTTGCCAGCGGCGGGTCGGTCGGGTACGACCACAAGGCGATGGGAATCACCGCCAAGGGCGGGTGGGTCTCGGTGCAGCGCCATTTCTTGGAGCGCGGCGTCGACGTCCAGGTCGATCCAATCCGCGTCGTCGGCTGCGGCGACATGTCGGGGGACGTGTTCGGCAACGGCATGCTGCTGTCCAAGGCGATCCGGCTGACCGCGGCGTTCGACCACCGCCACATCTTCCTCGATCCCGACCCCGATCCGGCGGCAAGCTGGGAGGAGCGCCAGCGGCTGTTCGACCTGCCGCGATCGAGCTGGGCGGACTATGACCCCAAGCTGATCTCGAAGGGCGGCGGCGTGTTCGCGCGGACCGACAAGTCGATCAAGCTGAGCAAACAGGTCCGCGCGATGCTTGACGTCGATGCGGAAAGCCTGGAGCCGTCGGCACTGATCTCGGCGATCCTGAAGGCGCCGGTCGATCTGATCTGGTTCGGCGGCATCGGCACCTATGTGAAGGCGCTGACCGAGAATCATATCGAGGTGGGAGATCCTGCCAACGACCGGCTGCGCGTCAATGCCGAGGAAGTTCGCGCGATCGCGATCGGGGAGGGGGCCAATCTCGGCGTTACCCAGGCCGCCCGGATCGCCTTTGCCAAGCGCGGCGGACGGATCAACACCGACTTCATCGACAATTCGGCGGGCGTCGATTGTTCGGACAACGAGGTCAACATCAAGATCGCACTCAATCGCGAGATGATCGAGGGCCGGCTGGCCGAGCCCAAGCGCAATGCGCTGCTCGAGAGCATGACCGACGATGTCGCGCATCTGGTGCTCGAGGATAACCGGCTGCAGACGCTGGCGCTGTCGTTCATGGAGAATGACGGCGCGGTCGCGGTGCCGAGCTATGTCCGCGTCATCGAAATCCTCGAGGCGTCGGGACGGCTCGACCGCGCGGTCGAGGGGCTGGCGAGCAACGAGGACCTGCTGCGGCGGGCGCAGGATGGCAAGGGGTTCACCCGGCCCGAGCTCGCGGTGCTGCTGGCGACGGCGAAGCTGGCGCTACAGGATGCCGCCGAGGGCGCGGAACTTGGCCGGGACGACGCGCTGCTGCCCGATCTCCATGCCGCATTCCCGGCGGCGATGCGCAAGAAGTTCAAGGCGGCGATCGAGGCGCATCGCCTGCGCAACGAGATCGTATCGACCAAGCTCGCCAACCGGATCGTCAACCGGCTTGGCGTGCTGCACCCGTTCGAACTGGCCGAGGAGGAGGGCGCGGCGCTGTCCGATATCGCGGCGATGTTCGCGGTGACCGAGCGGCTGTTCGACCTGCCTGCGCTATGGGCGGAGATCGAGACCGCGAAAATTACGGAAGCGGCTCGGATCGCGCTGTTCGAGGAAGTCGCGGTGGCGGTACGGTCGCAGATCGCCGACCTGCTGCGCACCGCCGCGCCCGGAGCCGGAATCGGCGAGGTGATCGACCGCATCGCGCCGGGCGTGCACCAGCTTGAAAAGCGGGCGCGCGACCTGCTGGTCGAGGAAGCCAAGGCGCAGAGCGACCGGATCGCCGGGCGGCTCGAGGATGCCGGAGCGCCGCGCGCGCTGGTGCGCAAGGTCGTGCGCATCTTCGAGCTCGACGGTGCGGTCGGGCTTGCCGATCTCGCGCGCGAACAGGCATCGGACGAGATCGTGCTGACGCGCGCCTTCACCCATCTCGGCGCGACGCTGGGGCTGGACTGGGCGCAGACCCAGGCCGCGCGCCTGTCCACAGGCGATGTCTGGGAACGCCTGCTCATCGCCGGGCTGGCTCGGGATTTCCAGCAGCTGCGGCTCGATTTCCTTGCGCGCCATAGCGGCAAGGACCCCGAAGCAGCCGTGGCGGCGTGGATCGAAGCCAACCGTCCGCGCGTCGATCAGTTCGTGGCGCTGGTCCGGCGCGCGCGCCGGGCGGCGGTACCGAACGCGGCGATGCTGGCGCAGATCGCGGGACAGGCGCGCGTGCTGCTGGGGCGGTGATCAGCGCGGATAGCGCTGCTTGAGCATCCCCCACGCCGCTCGCAATCCAAGGGCTTCGCCGCCCTTGGGCCGTCCTGGCCGGGCCGCGGGGCGCCATGCGAAGGTGTCGAAATGCGCCCAGGCGACGTCCTTGGCAACGAAGCGGCGCAGGAACAGTGCGGCGGTGACCGACCCGGCGAACCCGCCTTCCGCCGCGTTGACGAGATCGGCGATGTCGGACTTCAGCATCTCGTCATAGCCATCCCACAAGGGCAGCCGCCACACTGGGTCGCTCACCGCCTTGCCCTGCGCCGAGAGAGCGTCGGCGAGCGCATCGTCATTGGCGAACAGCGCCGGCAGGTCGGGGCCCAGCGCTACCCGTGCCGCACCCGTCAGCGTGGCGAAATCGATCAGCAGCTCGGGGGCCTCCTCGCAGGCGCGGGCAAGCGCGTCCCCGAGGATCAGCCGGCCCTCGGCATCGGTATTGGTATTCTCGACCGTCAGTCCCTTGCGCGTCGCCAGCACGTCGCCCGGCCGGAACGCCTTTGCACCGATCGAATTTTCGACGGCGGGAATCAGAAGGTGGAGCTGCACCGGCAGGCGGGCGGTCATCACCAGTTCGGCGAGCGCCAGCGCATGCGCCGCTCCGCCCATGTCCTTCTTCATCAACCGCATTCCGGCCGAATTCTTGAGGTCGAGCCCGCCGGTGTCGAAGCACACGCCCTTGCCGACGATCGCAATCTTCGGTTGGTCGGCGCGGCCCCAGGCGAGCTCGATCAACCGCGGCTCGCGCCCCTTGGCAGCAGCCTGTCCGACAATGGCGATCATCGGAAAGCCGCGCTCGAGCTCCGTCCCACGCGTCACGGTGAGCTCGGCACCCTGTTGTTTCGCGAGTTCGGCCGCGGCCGCCTCAATCTCGCCCGGTCCCATATCCGCGGCGGGGGTATTGACCATGTCGCGCACCCGCAGCGTTGCCGACCCCTGGCGCAGCGTCTCCTCGATCGCGACAGGATCGCTGCTCAGCAGTACCCGCGGCCCGGTAGCGCGATCTTCCTTGCGATAGCGTTCGAAGCGATATTGGCCGGTCACCCAGCCGAACATCGCCGCGCCGGGATCGCGGCCCTCGACGCGATACTGGCCTTCGGGCAGCGTCTCTGCGAGCTTGGCGAGGCACCACGGCGACAGGCTGTCGACATTGGCGACGACGGTGACGACCGACCAGTCCTCGGCACCGTCTCCGGGAAGGATCGCGCTCGAAAAGCCGCTGGGCGTGAGCTTCTGCGCGGTGGCTGCGGCGCGGTGACGGGGCGGTTGCTGGTTCAGCCAGGCGTCGAAGCCGTTCGGATCGACGATGTGGATCATACGGGCGGACTGACCGCGATCGGGTTGCAGAAGGTGCGAGAGGTCGGTCATCAATCACTCCGTCTTGCCGGGCCTGTCCGGCTTCCACGGTATGACAAGCCAAGAATGGCAGGATGTGCAGCACGGTGGACCCAGGGACAAGCCCACGGTGACGAATATGTCAGCCCAGCGGCACCCCGAACAGGTCGTGGTCGTCGGCATCCTCCACCCGGACCGCGACGATGTCGCCCTGCACCAGGTGGCCGGCATCGCGCAGGTGCACCTCGCCGTCGATCTCGGGCGCGTCTGCCTTGGATCGGCCGGTGGCACCGCCGCTTTCGGTATCGACGGCGTCGATGATGACATCCAGCGTCCTTCCGACCTTTGCCGCCAGCTTTTCCGCGGAAATCCGGGCCGTCAGTTCCATCAGCCGCGCGTAGCGTTCCTCCTTCACCGCCTCCGGCACCGGATCGGGCAGCGCGTTGGCAGCGGCACCCTCGACCGGTTCGAAGCGGAACGCGCCGACACGGTCGAGCTGCGCCTCCTCGAGCCACTCCATCAGATACTCGAAATCGGCATCAGTCTCGCCGGGGAAGCCGACGACGAAGGTCGAGCGAATGGCGATGTCGGGGCAGATCGCGCGCCAGCCATGGATGCGTTCGAGCACCCTGGCCTCGTTGGCGGGACGGCGCATCCGGCGGAGCACGCTGGGCGCAGCATGCTGGAAGGGGATGTCGAGATAGGGAAGCACCAGCCCGTCGGCCATCAGCGGAATGACCTGATCGACATGCGGATAGGGATAGACATAGTGCAGCCGTATCCAAGCACCCAACTGCCCAAGTTCGCGCGCCAGGTCGGTCATGTTCGGCACCACCTCGCGGCCCTTCCACGCGCGCGGCTCCTTGCGGATGTCGATGCCATAGGCCGAGGTATCCTGGCTGATGACGAGCAGCTCGCGCGTGCCGGCCGCAATCAGCTTTTCCGCTTCGCGCAGGATGGCGTCGGGACGGCGGCTGACGAGATCGCCGCGGATCGACGGGATGATGCAGAAGCTGCAGCGGTGGTTGCAGCCTTCGGATATCTTGAGATAGCTATAGTGCCGCGGTGTCAGCTTGAGCCCGCTGTCGGGCACCAGGTTGAGGAACGCGTTGGGCGGCATCGGCGCGGTTTCGTGCACGGCGCCGACCACGTCCTCATAGGCGTGCGCGCCGGTGATCGCGAGCACCTGCGGAAACCGCGCGCGGATCGTCTCCGCTTCCTTGCCCATGCAGCCGGTGACGATGACGCGGCCATTCTCGGCGATCGCTTCGCCGATCGCCTCGAGGCTTTCCTCCTTGGCGCTGTCGAGAAAGCCGCAGGTGTTGACCAGCACGATATCGGCGCCGGCATAGTCGGGCGACAGCGCATAGCCGTCCGAGCGCAGCTTGGTCAGGATGCGTTCGCTGTCGACCAGATTCTTGGGACAGCCGAGCGACACCATGCCGATGCGCGGCGCTTCAGGAAATATCGTTGCCATGATTGCCGCGCGACATAGCGATTTTCGTGGCAAATGCCAGTCAGTGCAGCGCCGCACCCCTGAACAGGAAGAACGCACCCGCCGCGATCAGCACGAAGCCGATCGCGTGGTTGGCGGTAATTTTCTGGCCCAGATACGTCACCGAGAAGATCGCGAAGACGGTCAGCGTGATGACTTCCTGCATCCCCTTGAGCTGCGCGGCCGAATAGACGCCGCTGCCGATGCGGTTGGCGGGGACCGCGAGCAGATATTCGGGCAGCGCGATCAGCCAGCTGACCAGGATCACCGCCACCAGCGGCGCGGCCTTGTATTTGAGGTGGCCGTACCAGGCGAAGGTCATGAAGACGTTCGATCCGATCAGCAGCAGGATCGGGGCGATCCGCGCCCAGTCGAGCGTCATGCCGCCGCCAGCCCGCGCTTGGGGACGATCTCGACCACGACGTCGCCGCGCGCCAGCGCCTGCGCTTCCGGGGCGCTGAAGCCGAACGGCTGCCCGCCCCGGTAGATGCGCAGGCCGAGCCCGGTGGTGATCGCCGACAGCGGTTGCCCCACCTCGGCATCGTCGATCGCGCGTTCGGACAGTTGCACGCGTCCGTCGAACGAGGCGAGGTCCATCATGTAGTCGGCGATATGGCTTCCGCTACACGAACTGGCGAGCAGCAGCCCGGCGAAGCTGACCGGGTTGATGACCGTCGTCGCGCCTGCCGCGCGGGCGGGAAGCTCGTTATCCTCGGCCTTGACGATGATGCTGATCGGCAGGTCGGGCGCCAGGTGCCGCGCGGTCAGCACGATCAGGATTGAGGTGTCGTCGCGCCCGGCGGCGACGATCAGCGAGCATGCGCGCGCAATCTTGACGTCCTGCAGCGTCGTGTCGCGCGTCGCGTCGCCGATCAGCACGTTGCACCCGCACGCTTCCGCCCGCGCGATGTTGTCGGCATCCCCGTCGATGACGACGATGCTCGATGGATCGCGGCCACGGGCCATCAGTTCGTCGACCGCTTCCGATCCCGTCTTGCCGAACCCGGCGACGACGATGTGGTCATGAAGATCGCGTTGGATGCGTGCCATGCGCCATTTGTCCCAGGTGCGTTTCAGGATGAAATTATAGGTCGTGCCGATGAACAGCAGAACGATGAAGATGCGGATGGGAGTGACGATCAGCGCATCGAACAATCGTGCGCGATCGGTGACCGGCGCGATGTCGCCATAGCCGGTGGTGGTAATCGAGATCATCGTGAAATAGACGACGTCGTTGAAGCTGACCACGCCGTCGTAATTGTCACGCAGCCCGGCGCGGTCGAACCAGTGGACGGCGATGGCGAGCGCGATCAGCGCGACCACACCCAGCACGCGCCAGCTGATCGACACCCAGACGGGAACGCCCGATTTGCGGCGCAGCGTGTCGGGGAGGACCGGACGCATCAGCGCGGCGGCAAGCGGGTCAGCGGATCGACCGGGGTGCGGCCCTGGCGGATCTCGAAATGCAGCTCCGGGCGCTCGGCCGAACCGCTGTCGCCCGACAGGGCGATGCGCTGCCCGCGCTTGACCGCCTGGCCGCGCTGGACGAGCAACTCGCTGGCATGGCCATAGACCGAGGTAAGGTTGCTGCCGTGCTTGAGGATCACGAGACCGCCCAGCGAGGGGATGTCGCTGCCGACATAGGCGACGACGCCATCTGCAGCAGCAGCGATCGGCGTGCCGTTCGGCACCGCCAGCTTGATCCCGTCGTTGCGCTCGCCACTGCGGCCGGGGCCAAAGCGGTCGGTGATCCGTCCATCGACTGGCCATTGAAAGCCGCCCTTCGACGCGCGCACCGGCGTTGCCACGGCGGTCGTCGCGGAGAGCACCCGCTTCGGCGATGTCGACGGAGCCGCGGGTCGCTGGCTGTCCGCGATCGCCGGTTCGCTGCCGGTGACCAGGTCGTCGATGTCGAGCTCGAATGCGCGCGCCCGTTCGGCATAGGAGACGGGCGCGGCGCCCGGCTCGCCGCCGGGGATGAGGATGCGCTGGCCGATACGCAGGATGTACGGTTCTTCCAGCGCATTGTCGGTCACAATGCGCGACCAATCGACACCGTACGCACGGGCAATGGCGATGCCGGTCTGGCCTGCGCGCACCAGATGGTAGCGGCCACCGGGGATGACCAGGCGCTGGCCGGGAAAGATCGTGAACGGAGGCGTGAGGGCATTGGCGCGTGCGATCGCTTCCGACCCTGCACCGAACCGCTCTGCGATGCCGCGCAGCGTGTCGCCGCGTTCAACGCTATAGGTCGTTGCAGCGACGCTTCGCGCATCGGCCGCGATCGATCCGGTCTGCCATGCCGGACGCGGGGCAGGCAGCGCCGGCACCGGATCGACACGCTGCGGCGATGCGGACGCGACAGGGGCGGCCGGCGGTGGCGGGCTCCGATCGCCCGGAATGCACCCCGCCAGTCCCGAAGCGATACCGATCGCGGCCCCCATCGCTGCGATGCGCGCGCCTGTGCTCCCCATGCCGCCCCCCTTATCGATAGCGTGCGGCGAGCATATCGAGCGATTCGCGATGCGTCAGGTCCAGATGCAGCGGCGTCACCGAAATATATCCGTCCGCGATCGCTTCCAGGTCGGTCGAATGAGCGGGCGTTCCCACCGCAGGTCCCAGTCCGAACCAGTGATATTCATAGCCGCGCGGATCGCGATTGCTGACGATCTGGAGCCGGCCATAGTCCCGCAGCCCCTGTTCGGCGACGCGGACGCCCTTCACCGCGTCCGAGGCGAGCGGCGGGAAGTTGATGTTGACCAGCGTGCGTGGTGCCCAGTCCATGTCGATCAGCGGCGCCAGCACGCGCTGGCCCCAGCCACGCGCGGCATCGAACGGCACCGTGTCGCCCATGCCTTCGCGCGCATAGACCTGGCTGAGCGCGATCGAGCGCACCCCGGCAAGCGCGCCTTCCATCGCCGCCGACACCGTGCCCGAATAGGTGACGTCCTCGGCCAGATTGGCGCCGCGATTGACGCCCGACAGGATCAGGTCGGGAGGATTGTCCTTCATAATCCTGGCGATCGCCATCATTACCGCGTCGGTCGGCGTGCCGCTGACCGCAAAGCGCCTGTCGCCGAACCGGCGAATCCGCAGTGGACGTGTCAGGGTGAGCGAATGACCCGCACCCGACTGTTCCTCGGTCGGCGCGACCACCCACACGTCGTCGGAGAACCGGGCAGCGATCTCCTCGAGCACGGCGAGGCCGGGGGCGTGATAGCCGTCGTCATTGGTGACGAGAATGCGCATGCTAGCGCTCCGTGGGCCGAGTGGCGATCACCGGTCGGCCTTAAGCCGTTCGAGCCCGCCGAGATACGGGCCGAGCACCGGCGGCAACGTCACCGATCCATCGGCCTGCTGGTAATTTTCCAGCACCGCCACCAGCGTTCGCCCGACCGCTAGGCCCGAGCCGTTGAGCGTATGGACGAAGCGCGTGGCCTTTTCCCCGGCCGGTCGATAGCGCGCGTTCATGCGGCGCGCCTGGAAGTCGCCGCAATTGGAGATGCTGGAAATCTCGCGATACGCATTCTGGCCCGGCAGCCACACTTCGAGGTCATAGGTCTTGCGCGCGCTGAATCCCATGTCGCCGGTGCATAGCAGCATCCGGCGATAGGGCAGGCCAAGCGCCTCCAGCATCGCTTCGGCATGACCCACCATCGCCTGATGGAGGCTTTCGGAGCCCTCGGGTGCGGCAATCGCGACCAGCTCGACCTTTTCGAACTGGTGCTGGCGGATATAGCCGCGTGTGTCGCGGCCCGCCGCGCCCGCTTCGGAACGGAAGCACGGCGTCAGCGCGGTGAAGCGCAGCGGCAATCTATCGGCGTCGAGGATCTGCTCTCGGACCAGATTGGTCAGGCTGACCTCGGCAGTCGGGATCAGCCAGCGGCCGTCACCGGTCTGGAACAAGTCCTCGGCGAACTTCGGCAGCTGCCCCGTGCCGAACAAGGCATCGTCACGCACCAGCAGCGGCGGCGCGATCTCGGTATAGCCGTGCTCGGCGGTCTGGCGGTCGAGCATGAACTGTCCGAGCGCGCGTTCCAGCCGCGCCATCTGGCCGCGCAGCACCGTAAAGCGGGCCCCGGACAGCGCCGCCCCGCTTTCGAAATCCATGCCCAGCGGCGGTCCGAGATCGGCATGCTCGCGCGGCGTGAAATCGAAGCTACGCGGCACGCCCCAGCGCTTTTGCTCGACATTGCCGCTCTCGTCCGTGCCGTCCGGCACGTCGGTATCGGGCAGGTTGGGGATTGCCGACAGCCGCGCGTCGAGGTCGGCGCTGACCGCCTTTTCCTCCGCCTCGCGCGCGGGCATCGTTTCCTTGAGCGCGGCGACTTCGGCCATCAGCATTTCGGCAGTGGCATGGTCGCCCTTGGCCTTGGCCGCGCCGATCGCCTTTGACGCGTCGTTGCGGCGCGCCTGGCCCGCCTGCAATTCGGTGACCAGTGCCCGCCGCCGCTCGTCGAGCGCGATCAGTTCGGCGGCAGCAGCAGCGGCTCCCCGGCGCGCCAGCGCGGCGTCGAACTGGTCGGGGTGGTCGCGGATGAAGCGGATGTCGTGCATGGCTCGGGCTATGGCGTCCGGCGCGATGCTAGGCAACCCGGGCGCGGCCCTGCGCGTTCGCTACCCAGGCACACAAGCATAAGGAGAAGCCGCCATGCACATAGCGCACAAGGCATTCGTCGTCGTCGCGGACGGGCGCAAGATGCTGTTCTTCCGCAACGAAGGTGATGAGGTCCATCTCAACCTCGTTGTCGAGCGCGTCCGGGAACAGGATAATCCCCCCGACCGCGAGCAGGGCACCGACACGCCCGGACGGACGTTCTCCAGCAACGGCGCGGGGCGCAGCGCCTATGAAGAGACGGATTTCCATCAGCTCGAGGAGGATCGCTTCGCCGCGGAAACCGCTGATCTTCTCAAGAAACGCGCGCTGCGCAACGATTTCGACCAGCTGGTGATCGTCGCCCCGCCGCGGACATTGGGCGAGTTGCGCAAACATTATCACAAGGAAGTCGAGCAGCGATTGGCGGGCGAGCTCGACAAGGACCTGACCGGGCACCCGGTGCCCGACATCGAAAAGGCGCTGATCGCGGCGTAACCGCAACCAGCGCCTTCACGCAGCAATATCGATAGGGAAGAGGGCGGCTCAGGCCGCCTTCTTCTTGAGCAGGCGTCCGCGCGCGACCAGGGCGGCCGCTGCGCCACCGAACAGCAGCACGATCGGGGGTGCGGGGACCGGCGTCGGATTGCCGGGAGGCGTGCCGCCCGAGCTCGAGGCGCTGGAAGCGCTCGATGCCGACGAGGCGCTCGATGCCGAAGACGCGCTGCTGGCGCTCGACGCCGACGAGGCGCTGCTGGCCGACGAAGCGCTCGATCCGCTGCTGCCCGAGCTGCCGTTCGAGCTCCAGCCGCCGTTCGAGCTCCAGCCGCCATGCGACGACCCGCCCTTGGACGAGCCATCATGCCCACCCTTGGACGAGCTGCCGCTGCTGCCCGACGACGCCGACGACGCGGAGGATGCGGACGAAGCGCTCGATGCCGAGCTGCTCGACGATCCGCCGGTGGAGGTCGACGACCCGCCAGTCGATGTCGACGAGCCCCCGGTCGAGGTCGATCCGCCGCTGGTGCTGCTGGAACCGCCGCTCGAGGTCGACGAAATGATCACGCTGCCGCTGCTTCCGCCGCCGCCGCCAAAGAAGCCGCCGCCGAAAAAGCCGCCGCCGCCGAAGCCGCCGGTGCCACCAACCATCACCGGAACCGCGCCGCCGCCCGATACGATCGGGACTTCGCCCTGATAGGGCGGGGGCAGGGGCACTGGTGCGCCCTGATTGGTGACGGTGACGACCGTCGGCGGCGGGCAGGTCTTGGCGGTTTCGACCCGCTTGACCAGCTTCGACCGCATCAGCCGCTTGTCCCCGGCCGCCTGGGCGATCGTGGTGGGGCGCTGCATCGCCCGCTTCTTAATCACGCGCTTGGTCGCGACCTGATCGGGCTGCGACGATTCGGCCATATGCACCGCGCCGCCACCAAGGACCGCGCCGCCGCAAGCAACCGCACATAATTTAGCCAGAGCCATGCGTACCGACATCTCGACCTAACCTCGCTTTGCGTTGTCCCTTGACCTCCAACCCCGAAAGTCACTGCAACGCCGATAGCCAGTAAAGGGCAGAAGCGAATATTAAGTTCAAGCGCGTTTACCAAGGTTTAGCGTCCCGAAACGGATAAAGTCGCGGAAGGCCGGGCGCTGATTGAGTTAACGTCCTGTTGTGGGACAAACTGCCCGGATATTACCGGGAGTCTGGCGCCTTATTGATCGGCATCGACGTGAACGCGATGCAGGGCACCCGCCCGACCGTATCGCCCGAGTCGCGCGAAGTGGCTTCAAAATGCTGATTCCCCACGCTTGTCCTCTGCGTCCTGCGCCCCTATAGGCGCGGTGGGCAAATGGCGGTCGATTGGCGCGCGCGACGCTTTCCGACGAACCGGTGTGGAGAGTGTATATGGCTACTGCGTTGGACAGGTTCGATGAACCGAAGCGGGACTTCCCCGCAGCCGCGAACGACTTTGGCATGAACGGCTATCGGCCGAGCAGCGACGAGCCGTTCATGAACGATCGCCAGCAGGACTATTTCCGGGCGAAACTGCACGCCTGGAAAGATGCCATCCACCGCGAAGCGCAGGGGACGCTGAGCCACCTTCAAAGCGAGCCGCTGCGCGAGGCCGATCTTACCGACCGCGCGTCTAGCGAGACCGACTGGTCGATCGAGCTGCGCACCCGCGATCGCCAGCGCAAGCTGATCTCCAAGATCGACGCTGCGCTGCGCCGGATCGACGACGGCGAATATGGCTATTGCGAAGTCAGCGGCGAGCCGATCTCGCTCGCGCGGCTGGAGGCGCGGCCGATCGCGACGATGACTGTCGAGGCGCAGGAGCGCCACGAACGCCAGGAAAAGGTGTCGCGAGACGAATAGCCGGTTAACGCTTTCGTCAACGATTGCTGGTGTACTTCAGCCTACCCCGAATGGATTTCGCGCCGGAATGGATCAGCACGCTCACGACCCGACTCCTGTTGCCGATGACGATGCAAGCCAGCGGAGCGGTTCGCGCGATAGCCTGCTGCTCACGGCATTGATCGAGATCGACGGCACGCGGACCCAGGTGCGCGTGCGCAACCTGTCGCCGGGGGGGATGATGGCCGAATTGCCGCAGCCGGTGGCGATCGGCTCGGAGGTCAAGGCGGAGGTGCGCGGGCTGGGGCTGGTCCCCGGGCGGGTGGCATGGTGCACCGACGGCCGGATCGGCATCGCCTTCGATCGCGAGATCGATCCACTCGCGGCGCGCAAGCCGGTGGGCCCGCGCCGCTGACCTGAGTTCGGTCACCGGCGCGGAGCGCTGGCGTCAAAGCTGTTCGAGTTCTTCCTTCACGCGCAATTTCTGTCGCTTGAGATCGTGCAGCACCACCTCGTCGGGTAGCGGCCGCCGCGATTCGTCTGCGATCTTGCGATCGAGTCCAGCATGCTTTGCCTCAAGCGCGGTAAGGTGCGCGGTCTGCATGGCTGCGTTCTCCGTGTTGGTTGAAGGGAGAGCGAGTAGATCATGCTTCGGGGCGCTTGTCGCCTATCCAAAAGGATGCGATCGATGGACCGTGCCGAGCATCGGGACCAGGCGAGACGGCGTTCGACGGAGCGCCCGTGAAGGACGATCGAATGGACGAGGCCGAGGCCCGGCGGAGGCTCGAATTGCTGCGCACCGAGCATCGCGACCTCGATGCCGCGATCACTGCATTGCTCGAGGCCGCGAGCCTCGATCAGCTGCGTGCCGCACGTCTCAAGAAGCGCAAGCTGCTGCTGAGGGACGAGATCGCGGCGCTGGAGGACGCGCTCATTCCCGACATCATCGCCTGAATGGGCCGAAGCGGGACGGCGCCCGCGACAATGCGCTGGCGGCGGATAAATCGCTATGGCATCGAAGCGTAATGCAGGGGTCGGGGACAGCAGCCATCCAGTCGCGATTGATCGACTCGCTCTATGTCGAGGCGATGCTGCTTGCCGACGAAGCGCGATGCTATTTCGATCAGGGCGGCAAGGATGAGCGCGACCGGCTCGATCCGGTGGCGCGGGTCGCATTCTCGTGCGAATCGCTCAAGGTGACGACGCGGCTGATGCACGTCATCGCCTGGTTGCTGACGCAGCGTGCGGTTCAGGCCGGTGAGCTGCGCGAGCGCGACGCGCGTGATCCCTCGCGGCGGCTCGGCGCGGCGCCCGAGACCGATGCCGCCATGCTGGCGACGATGCCCCGCGACGCGGGCGCGCTGATCGCGACCAGCATCGACCTGTATCGCCGCGTCGCCCGCCTCGATGCGACTGCGGCGGATGCGCAGCGCGTGCCCAGCCCGGCGCGCACCATGATCGAAAAGCTTGCGCTGAACTTCTAAGGCAGCGCGGCGGCGTGTCAGTCCAGCAGGCGGCTGCGCGCGGCGTGATATTCCGCCTCGATCCGGTCGACCCGATCCGCCACGCTCTCGACGATCGTCACCGCGCCGATACCCTGGCCCGATCCCCAGATATCGCGCCACGCCTTGGCCTTGGCATTGCTGCCCGTTCCGAAATTCATCTTCGACGGGTCGCTGACCGGCAGGTCGTCCGGGTCGAGCCCTGCCGCCTCGATCGACGAGCGCAGATAGTTGCCATGAATCCCGGTGAACAAATTGGTGTAGACGATGTCGCCCGCGCTGCCTGCGACGATCGCGTCCTTGTATTCGCCGGGGGCGTTCGCCTCGGTCGTGGCGATGAACGGCGATCCGATATAGCCGAGGTCGGCGCCCATCGCCTGCGCGCCGAGCACCGCGCCACCGGTGGCGATCGACCCCGACAATGCGATCGGCCCGTCGAACCAGGTGCGAACCTCCTGCGTGAACGCGAACGGATTGATCAGCCCGGCATGGCCGCCCGCACCGGCGCACACCAGGATCAGGCCATCCGCACCTTTTTCGACTGCCTTGTGCGCGAAACGGTCGGTGATGACGTCATGCAGCGTGATGCCGCCCCAGCCATGGACCGCGGTGTTGAGTTCCTCGCGCGCGCCGAGCGAGGTGATGACGATCGGCACTTGCCATTTGGCGCAGGTGGCGAGGTCCGCCTCGAGCCGATCGTTCGATTTGTGGACGATCTGATTGACCGCGAACGGCGCTGCCGGGCGGTCGGGATGCGCGCGGTTATGGGCTGCCAGTTCCTCGGTGATGCGGTGCAGCCATTCGTCCAGCTGGCTTTGCGGGCGCGCGTTGAGCGCGGGAAACGAGCCGACGATCCCGGCCTTGCACTGCGCGATGACCAGGTCTGGACCCGAAATGATGAACAGCGGCGATCCGATGATCGGAAGCCGCAGGCGATCGAAGAGCGAGGGCAGGGCCATGTCGGTTTTGTAGCGCAACCGATCGGCCTGTCCAGCACCTGGCCTCAGTCGATGCGGCGCAATCCGGCAGCAAAACGGGCCGCGCGTTCGACATAGTGCCGCGCGGAAAGTTCGAGCATCGCTGCCGCCGTAGCGTCGAGCGTGCGGATAGCGCGCGCCGGGCTGCCGACGATCAGGCTGCCGGGTTCGAAGCTTTTTCCTTCGGTCACCAGCGCGCCGGCGCCGACGATACAGCCATCCGGGACATGCGCGCGATTGAGGACGATCGCGCCCATCCCGATCAGGACCCGGTCGCCGATCGTACAGCCGTGCAGGATGGCATGGTGGCCCACGGTACAGTCGGCGCCGATCGTCAGGGGCGCGCCAGGGTCGGAATGGAGCATCGCCCCCTCCTGCACATTGCTGCGGTCGCCGATATGGATCGTGGTATTGTCGCCGCGCGCGACGGCACCGAACCAGATACTGGCCTGAGCACCGATCCGGACGTCGCCGACGATCTCGGCGGTCGGCGCGATCCATGCGCGGTCGCCAAGCGACGGTGCGACATCATCGATTGCATAGAGCGGCATGAAACGTCTCCCGATCGCAGGTGTGAACCGTCATGCCCGCTGCGACGACCATGCGAAAGGGACGCATCGGCGATGCCAGCAGGAGACGGTTGCGAAACGAATGCGGCGGACCCATTTGCCGGGCCTCGCGTTCCTTGGGGCGTTACCACATCCCGAATTCAGGAGATTTCCGATGGCTTTCGAACTCCCGCCGCTGCCCTATGCCTATGACGCGCTGGAGCCGGTGATCGACAAGGAAACGATGACCTTCCATCACGACAAGCATCACAAGGCCTATACCGACAAGCTCAACGAGGGCGTCGAGAAGGACGGGTTGCAGGGCAAGTCGATCGAGGACATCCTTGCCAACATCTCGAGCGCATCGCCGATGGTCCGCAACAATGGCGGCGGCTTCTGGAACCACGATTTCTTCTGGAAGACCATGGCACCGGAAGGCGGACGCGGCGAGATGTCGGCGGAACTCAAGGCGGCAGTCGATGAATTCGGTGGGCTCGACAAGCTCAAAGAAGAATTCAACACCAAGGGAGCCGGGCAGTTCGGCTCGGGCTGGGCATGGCTGATCGTCGATGATGCCGGCAAGCTCAAGGTCACATCGACCCCCAATCAGGACAATCCACTGATGGACGTCGCCGCCGACAAGGGCACGCCGCTGCTCGGCAATGACGTTTGGGAGCACGCCTATTACCTGACCTATCGCAACGACCGGCCGGGTTATCTCAAGGCATGGTGGGACGTGGTGAACTGGGACATGGTGTCCAAGCGGTTCGCCAGCGCGGCCCGGTAACGCTTCACCCCTCCGGCGGCAGCGGCACGTCCTTGGCTTCGGCCTGAAGGCCGTGCCGCAGCAGCATCGGAATGTTGACCAGCGCAAACACCATCGTCAGCGGAATCGCGCCCCACAGCTTGAACCCCGCCCAGAAGGTGAGGTCGCTGTCGGGATTGGGCGCGGTGGTGCGCCACACCGCTTCGTTCACCACTGCCATGAACACGAAGAAGCAGGCCCAGTTGATCGTCAGCTTGCGCCAGCCGGCTTCGCTTAAGCCCGGATAGGCGGTTTCGAGCAAGGTCCGCAGCAGCGGCCTTCCCGTCGCTGCGCCGAAGCCGAGGATCGCGGCAAACATCGCGTAGACGACGGTCGGCTTCATCTTGATGAAGGTCGAATCGTGGAAATACAGCGTCAGGCTGCCGAACACGAGCACCAGCCCGCCCGACAGCCACAGCATCGGCGAAATCCCGCCTGCCTTCCATTTGGCCACCGCCATGGACATGACGATCGCCACCATGAACCCCGCCGTCGCCGCGAGGATGCGTTCGATCGCCGATCCCGGCAGCAGCGTGTTGATCGCGAAGAACACTGCCAGCGGTCCGAAGTCGAGCGCCATGCGCAATCCGGGAGAGAGCGGCGGTTTGGCGTTTTGAGTCATAGCGACAGAAACATCCGTTGGTTTCGAGCGTAATCGAGAAACCTGATTGCGTACCCTGCGTGAGCGCTTCTCGACTACGCTCGAAACCACCGGCACGATGCTAGCCTCATCGCACCAGTTCCTCGACCCCGGCGATGATCCGCGACACTTCGTTGGCATCGAAGCCGCGCAGGTCGTCGATCTTCTCGCCGACGCCGATCGCGTGGATCGGAAGACCGAATTGCTGGGCCGCGGCCACCAGCACGCCGCCGCGGGCAGTGCCGTCGAGCTTGGTCATCACCAGTCCGGTCACGCCCGCGACCTCCTTGAACACCTCGATCTGGTTGAGCGCATTCTGTCCGGTAGTGGCGTCGAGCACCAGCACTACGTCGTGCGGCGACTCGGGGTTGATGCGCCCCAGCACGCGGCGGATCTTGGACAGTTCGTCCATCAGCTCGCGCTTGTTCTGCAGCCGCCCTGCGGTATCGACGATCAGCACGTCGATGCCGGTCGCGGTCGCTTGCTTGACCGCCTCGAACACGATGCCGGCCGCGTCGCCGCCTTCCGCGCCCGACACGATCGGTACGCCGACGCGCTCCGCCCAGGTGCGCAGCTGGCCGATCGCGGCGGCGCGGAACGTATCACCCGCCGCCAGCATCACGCCGTAATCCTGATCGACCAGCGTTTTCGCCAGCTTGGCGATCGTCGTCGTCTTGCCCGATCCGTTGACGCCGATCACCAGGATCACCTGCGGACGCGGAAACGCCTCGACGACCAGTGGCCGGGCGACGGGCTCGAGCACCCTCTCGATCTCCTCGGCGACGACCAGCCGGATACCGAGTTCCTCCAAGTTGCGCTCATATGCACCCTCGGCGAGCCGCGCGCGGACGCGGCCGGCGGTCTGCGGGCCAAGATCGGAAGCGATCAGCGCTTCTTCGATATCGTCGAGCACCGCGTCGTCGAGCCGCGCCGCCGACAGGCCGGCGAGGTTGCCCATCAGCCGATCCGACGTCTTGCGGAATCCACCGAGCAGGCGGTCGTGCCACGAAGGAGCGGTCATGCGGGGGTTCCGATCAAATTGCTTCCGTCACGCGCCGCTACGTCAACTGCGACGATTTCGCCTGCGCGCGCCGGTCTTGTCATCCGGACCTTGGCAAAGCTGGCGGCGTATCCCTCGCGTCCCGAACGCTCGACCAGTACCTGCTGCCGGGTTCCGACTTGCTCGGCAAGCCAGCGGTGCTGCCGCTGCCTAGCACGCTCCCGCAGCGCGGCGGCACGCGCCTTGGCGACCGTTGGATCGACTTGCGGCATCCGGGCGGCAGGCGTTCCGGCGCGGGGCGAGAAGGGGAAGATATGCGCATGAACGATGTCGCAATCGTCGATCAACGCCAGGCTGCGCGCAGCCATCGCCTCATCCTCGGTGGGAAAGCCCGCGATCAGGTCGGCGCCGATGGCGATCTCGGGGCGCGCCGCCTTGAGCCGCGCGACCATCGCCACTGCCGATGCCCGGGTGTGACGGCGCTTCATCCGCTTAAGAATCATGTTGTCGCCCGCCTGCAGCGACAGGTGGACGTGCGGCATGACGCGTGGCTCCTGTGTCAGCAATGCGAATAGCCGCCCGTCGATCTCCTCCACGTCGAGTGACGACAGCCGCAACCGTTCGAGACCCGGCACCATCCGCAGGATCCGTTCGACCAGCATGCCGAGCGTGGGAATACCGGGAAGGTCGCTGCCGTAACTGGTCAGATCGACCCCGGTCAGCACGATCTCGCGATGCCCGGCGTCAACGAGCGCGGCAATCCGCTCGACCAGCGCCCCTGCGGGGACCGACCGGCTGTTGCCGCGTCCGAACGGGATCGCGCAATAGGTGCAGCGATGGTCGCAGCCGGTCTGGACCTCGACGAAGGCGCGTGCGTGGTTCGAGAAGCTCGCGGCGAGATGCGGTGCCGTGTCGGCAAGCGCAAGGATGTCGCGCACCACCACCGGTCTGGCCGAATTCCACGCGGCCGGCGACAATTTGTCCGAATTGCCGATCACGCGATCGACCTCGGGCATCGCCGTGAAAGCCGCCGGGTCGATCTGCGCTGCACAGCCGGTGACGACCAGCTGCGCCGAGGGCCGATTGCGGCGTGCCCGGCGGATCGCCTGTCGCGTCTGGCGCACCGCTTCGTTGGTGACGGCGCAGCTGTTGACGACGACAATATCGCGATCGCCGACGATGGCGCGGACCGTTTCGCTTTCAGCGATGTTGAGACGGCAGCCCAGCGTGATGATATCGGCGGTCATCGCTGGACGGCTGAAGGGGTTGAAACCATGCGCGACGATCTAGGGACAGGCGACGGCGAAGTCCACGCACAGGCGCGCGCCGTGCTCGCCTTCTGGTTCGACGAGATCGACAAAGAGCAGCGCTTCGCCAAGGACGACGCGGTCGATACCGTCATCGCGCAGCGCTTCGGCGGCTTGCGCGATCGCGTGCTGGCGACCCGGGCAGAGGGTTGGCGCGACGATCCGGAGACGTTGATGGCGGCGATCGTCCTGCTCGACCAGTTCTCCCGCAACCTGTGCCGCGGCAAGGCGGCGGCGTTCGACGCCGATCCGCTGGCGCGCGAGCTGACCCGGATCGCGCTGGACCGCGGCTGGCATGCGGCCATGCCTGCGCTCTGGCGGCAATTCGCCTATATGCCGCTGATGCATGCCGAGGACCCGGGGCTGCAGGCTGAATCCGTCGCGTTGTTCGAAGCGCTGGGCGATGCGGAGGCGCTGACCTTCGCGCGCGACCATGCTGCGGTTATTGCAAGGTTTGGCCGCTTTCCCAGCCGCAATGCGGCGTTGGGGCGCATCTCGACACCGGCGGAAAGGGAGTATCTCAGCCGGCCCGGCGCTGGCTGGTGACTTCGGCGGTGCTGTCGGGCTCGGGCGCGGCAGTGCGCAGCATACCGCGTTCGGCGAGCAGCCGGCGCACGGCCGTCGTCGACAGGGGACGGCCGTAAAGCCAGCCCTGGCCCTTGGCACAGCCCAGCAGCTTGAGCCGTTCCTCGATCGCCTGGTCCTCGATCCCCTCGGCGGTGACCGGCAGGTTCAGGCTTTCGCCGAGCCGCGCGATCGCATTGACGATCGCGGCCGAATCGGCGCTTTCGTTGATCGAGGTGACGAAGCTCTTGTCGATCTTGATGCGATCGAAGGGCAGTGCTCGCAAATGTGCGAGCGACGAATAGCCGGTGCCGAAATCGTCGAGCGCGATGCGAACCCCCTGGTTCTTGAGGCTGCCGACGATCGACTGGGCGAGCGCGAGATTGTCGAACAGCGAGCTTTCGGTGATCTCGACCTCGAGGCGGCTCGACGGGAAGCCGGTTTCGACCAGCACCTTGATGATCTTCTGTGCAAGCCAGGCGTCGCGCAACTGCCACGGTGAGATGTTGACCGAGATGGTGAGCGAAGGATCCCAGTCGCGCGCGACCAGGCAGGCCTGGCGCATCACCGACATCGACAGCTCGGCAATTAGCCCGGTCTCTTCCGCGATCGGGATGAATCGCTCGGGCGAGATCAGCCCGCGCACCGGATGCTCCCAGCGCGCCAACACCTCGAACCCGTTGAGGTCACCGGTGGCAAGATCGATCTGCTGCTCGAAATAGGGCACGATCTCCTGTCGCGGAATCGCCACGCGCAGCCCGCTTTCGAGTTCGTTGCGTGCCTTGAGTTCACGCTCCATCGACTGGTCGAACCACTGATAGCGATTGCGACCCGATTTCTTGGCCGCATACATGGCGATGTCGGCCGACCGCATCAGCGCGTCCATGTTCGGACAATCGAAGTCGGAACGGGCGATGCCGACCGACGCGCTGACGTGGAGCGCCAGCCCCTCCGCCTCGAACGGTTGCGCCATGCGGCTGACCAGCCGCTCGGCGATGCGCTCGATGGTCTCGGGGGCCTGCGGATCGAACAGGAAGGCGCAGGCGAATTCATCGCCGCCCAGCCGCGCCATGATGCCGCCCTGGGGTATCAATCCCGCGATCTCGGCGGCAACGGTGCGCAGCAGCGCGTCGCCGACGGCGTGGCCGTGCATGTCGTTGACCGTCTTGAAATGGTCGAGGTCGAGCATGACCAGCGCCATCGCCTTGTGGCGGCGATCGGCGCGCACGAACATCGCACCGCCCTCTTCGGCAATGCTGCGGCGATTGAGAAAGCCGGTAAGCGGATCGCGCGACGCCAGCGTCTGCGCCCGCTCCTCGGCAGCGGTGCGGGTGGCGACTTCGACCGCCAGCGCGCTGTGCCGCCGCCAGCCGAACAGGATCAACGCGACATTCAGCAGCATCGCGATGACCAGCGTTCGATCCGCCGGGGCGCCGCCATTGACGTAGTAATCGACCGTCCTCGACAGGACCGAACTTCCGGTTCCGACGAACAGCAGGATTGCCGCGATGCTGATCGCGCCGGTGACGATATCGGACCGACCCGCGCTGTTGCGCAGCGTCGGCTGTGTCTCGATTTCCATCCGCATACGGCCCATCCCCGTCCCTATCGACCGGGCATCTTCGCAGCACGGGGTATAGAAGCGGTTAAGGCGCCCGGCTTGCCAAACCGGATCGACCGGGCTAGGGAGCGCGCCTGTTCCGCATGAACGCAGGAACGCCGTCCACTTTCTTCCGGGACGGTACACGCTGGCCGACGAGGTTTCGTCCGCCGGCGTTTTGTGCGTTTCTGGGGCGGAACGATGAGGAGTCGGTGATGTTCGAAAGTCTGAGCGATCGGTTGGGAGGCGTGTTCGATCGCCTGCGCGGCCGCGGCGCGCTGACCGAAGCCGACGTCCGCACCGCGATGCGCGAAGTTCGCATCGCGCTGCTCGAGGCCGACGTCGCCTTGCCGGTTGCGCGCGAATTCGTCGATCGCATCACCGAACAGGCGGTGGGTGCGCAGGTGCTGCGCTCGATCACGCCGGGGCAGCAGGTCGTCAAGATCGTCCATGACGGACTGGTCGAGATGCTCGGCAGCGACACCAGCGAGCTCGACATCGACGTCACTCCGCCCGCGGTGGTCATGCTGGTCGGCCTGCAGGGGTCGGGCAAGACCACCACCACGGCGAAGCTGGCCAAGCTGCTGGCGGGCAAGCAGCGCAAGAAGGTGCTGATGGCGTCGCTCGACGTCAATCGTCCGGCGGCGCAGGAACAGCTGGCGGTACTCGGTACCCAGATCGACGTCGCGACGCTGCCGATCGTGCAGGGTCAGCAGCCCGTCGACATCGCCCGACGCGCGCTGCAATCGGCGAAGCTGCAGGGCTATGACGTCGTCATGCTCGACACCGCCGGTCGGTTGCACGTCGATCAGGCGCTGATGGACGAGATGAAGGCGGTTGCCGACATCGCCACCCCCAACGAGATCCTTCTCGTAGTCGACTCGCTGACCGGGCAGGACGCGGTCATCGTCGCGCGTAACTTTACCGATCAGGTGCCGCTGACCGGCGTGATTCTGACGCGCATGGACGGCGATGCGCGCGGCGGCGCGGCGCTGTCGATGCGCGCGGTCACCGGCAAGCCAATCAAGTTCGCGGGCATGGGCGAGAAGCTCGACGCGCTCGAGCCGTTTCATCCCAAGCGTGTTGCTGGCCGCATTCTCGGCATGGGCGATGTCGTCTCGCTGGTCGAACGCGCTGCGGAATCGATCCAGGTCGAGGACGCCGAGAAGATGGCGTCGCGGCTCGCCAAGGGGCAGTTCGACATGAACGACCTGCGCCAGCAACTCGCCCAGATGAGCAAGATGGGCGGGCTGGGCGCGCTAGCCGGCATGATGCCGGGGATGAAGAAGGCGCAGGCGGCGATGGCGCAAAGCGGCGTCGACGACCGGATCCTGATCCGCATGGATGCGATCATCGGATCGATGACGCTCAAGGAGCGCCTCAAGCCCGAACTGCTCAACGCCAAGCGCAAGATCCGCGTTGCCAAGGGTAGCGGCGTCACCGTCCAGGACGTCAACAAGCTGCTCAAGATGCATCAGGAGATGCAGTCCGCGATGAAGAAGCTCAAGAAGATGGGCGGGCTCAAGGGGATGATGGCGATGCTCGGCAAGGGCGGGGCGGGCGGCGGCATGGGCGGCGTCGGCAATGCGCTGGGCGGCCCGGCCATGGGCGATTTCATGAATCAGGCGGGCGGCGGCCTGCCAGGACTGGGCGGAGGCAAGGGCCTGCCGCCGGGGTTCGAAAATCTGGTCAAGAAAAAGTAACAACCTGTTCAACTATAAACCGAAAGAAGGAATATCATGGCACTCAGCATGCGTCTGTCGCGTGGCGGCTCGAAGAAGCGTCCCTATTACCGCATCGTGATCGCCGACGCGCGCGCGCCGCGCGACGGCAAGTTCATCGAGAAGATCGGGACGTACAACCCGCTGCTCGCCAAGGAGTCCGAGGACCGCATCAAGCTCGACGGAGAGCGTGCGAGCCACTGGCTCAAGATGGGTGCGCAGCCGACCGATCGCGTCGCGCGCTTCCTTGACGCAGCTGGCCTGCGCGAGCGCGCCGCGCGCAGCAACCCCAACAAGGGCAAGCCCGGCGAGAAGGCGACCGAGCGCGCCGAGGAACGCGCCGAAAAGGCCAAGGCAGCTGAGGATGCCCGCGCCGAGGCCGAGGAAGCCGCCAAGGCCAAGCCTATCGAGGAAGCGCCTGTTGAGGAAGCTGCGGCTGACGAAGCGGCTCCGGCCGAGGAAGCATCGACCGAGGAGGCCGCTCCCGCCGAGGAAGCTGGCGCCGACACGGCGACCGACGACGTCACCAATGACGGCGAAAGCGCCAAGGCCCCGGCCGAAGGCTGATGCAGGCGGACAAGCCCGTTACGCTGGCCGTCGTGATCGGCGCGCACGGCGTGACGGGCGAGGTGCGGCTCAAGGTCTTCGCCGAGGACCTTGCGCCGCACCGCATCTTCAATGACGGGGAGCTGACGCTCAAGTCGCTGCGTCCGGGCAGCAATGGTGTGATCGCCCGGATCGAGGAAATCACCGATCGCAACGCCGCCGAGGCGCTGCGCGGCACCCAGCTTACCGTTCCGCGTTCGGCGCTCCCCGAACTTGCGGAAGGCGAATATTATCATGTCGACCTGATCGGTCTCGCCGCGGTATCGACCGACGGCGCCGAGCTCGGCACGGTCGTCGCGATCGACGATTTCGGCGCGGGCGACGTCATCGAGATCGAGAAACCCGGCGGCAAGCGCTTCATGGTGCCGATGCGCGCCGACGCGGTGCCCGAGTGGGACGACAGTCAACTGGTCGTCGCGGCGGATTTCGTCGAGGATTAGCGGCGCAGGGGCCTGATCTCGCTCAGTGCATTGCGGATCGTCGTCGCCGCGACGCCTGCCTGCCCCATCGCGTTGGAAATCTGGTCGAGCCCCTTGACCACGTCGCCCGCGGCGAACAGCCCGGGGATCGAGGTGCGCTGGTGCGCATCGACTTCGAGGCAGCCGTCCTCTGTCGCCTTCGCCCCCGCCGCGATCGCCAGCCGTGAGCGGATGGTGGAGCCGAGCGCGGGATAGACGCTGTCGAACTCCATCGGGCCGTCCGCGGTTTCGACGCACAGGCGATCGCCGCGGATTGCGTAGCTTCCGCAGGGGCCATCGGTACGGACGATCCCGGCAGCGTCGAGGTCGGCCAGACATTCGCTAGCCAAATCGTGTGCGCTGTCGGGGGATATCAGCGTAAGGTCACGGGTGAAGCCGCGCAGGAACAGCGCCTCCCTGGTGCCATGATCGCTGGTGCCGATCACTGCCACGCGCGTGTCGGTCACCTCATATCCGTCGCAGATCGGGCAATAGCGGAGCAGTCCGCGTCGCAATGCTTCGTCGTGCATTTCGTCGTCCATGCCCTTCGGCCGCAGGTTGACGACGCCGGTGGCGAGCAGGACGGTGCGGGCAGGGTATTCGCGGTCGCCGACGCAGACGACGAAACCCTCGTCGCGCGGCACGATCGCGGTCACCTCCGCTGCTTCGCGCACCGCGCCGAACTCGCGCGCCTGGGTCAGCATTCGCGCCAGCAGGTCGGTGCCGACGATGCCACCCGGATACCCGGCGTGGTTATGCGTCCGGGGGATCAGCGCCGCCCGGCTCGATCCGCTGTCGAACAGCCGGATCGATAGGTGAAACCGTGCCAGATAGATGGCGGCCGTGAGTCCGGCGGGTCCGGCGCCGATAATGATGCAATCGTCCATGGCCTTGCCTGTAACCCGTGTCACGACGCATGGGAACGCGATGGCGTTTCCTGTCACGATCCTCACTTTGTACCCGGAGATGTTTCCCGGCCCGCTCGGCGCGTCGATCGCGGGGCGGGGGCTGCGCGAGGGGCTGTGGAGCCTCGACACCGTACAGATCCGCGACTTCGCGACCGATCGGCATCGCTCGGTCGATCATACGCCGGCGGGCGGCGGCGCGGGCATGGTGATGCGCGCCGATGTCGTCGCCGCCGCGATCGACAGCGTGCCCCCGGGGCGCCCGGTCCTGGCAATGACGCCGCGCGGCGCCACCCTCACGCAAGCCCGCGTCCGCGCGCTCGCCAGCGGTCCCGGCGTAACTATCCTGTGCGGTCGATTCGAAGGCATCGACCAGCGCGTGTTCGAGGCGCGCGATATCGAGGAAGTGTCGATCGGCGACTACATCCTGTCTGGTGGGGAGATGGCAGCGCTGACGCTGCTCGATGCTTGCATTCGCCTGCTTCCCGGCGTAATGGGCGCGGCTTCCAGTGGGGATGACGAGAGCTTCGAAACCGGGCTGCTCGAATATCCGCATTATACCCGACCAGTGACATGGGAAGGGCGCACGATCCCGCAAGTGCTGCGATCGGGGGATCATGCGAGGATCGACGCCTGGCGAAAGCAGCAGGCGGAGATCGATACACGGTTACGGAGACCGGATCTTTGGGAGCGCCATGAGGGTGCTCGGGTCCAGCCTCCCTCTGGCGCGCGGCAAAAGAATGGGAACGAATGAGATGAATCTCATCCAGACGATCGAAGCCGAACAGATCGCCAAGTTCAACGAGGCGAAGAAGATTCCCGAATTCCGTCCCGGCGACACGCTCAAGGTCGGCGTCAAGGTGGTCGAAGGCGAGCGCACCCGCGTCCAGAATTTCGAAGGGGTGTGCATCGCCCGGTCGAACAAGGGCATGGGTTCGAACTTCACCGTCCGCAAGATTTCGTTCGGTGAGGGCGTCGAGCGCGTCTTCCCGCTCTATTCGCCCAATGTCGAGTCGGTGGAAGTCGTGCGCCGCGGCGTCGTGCGGCGTGCCAAGCTCTATTATCTGCGCGGTCGCACCGGCAAGTCGGCACGCATCGCCGAGCGCCGCGATCCGCGTCCGGCCAAGGCCACAGCGCCGGCCGAGTAATCGGTTCGCGATGGGTATGAACAAGGGCGCGGAGGCGATTGCTTCCGCGCCCTTTTCATTTGTTCGGCGATCATGGCTCGATCAGGATTGCGGTTGGTCGCCTACCGGCACGGGCCCGTTCTCGGTCGCGACGATCTGCGCATCGCCGCCAAGCGTGCGATATAGCGTCACCAGATTCGTCGCCTGCGTCAGCCGTGTCGCCACCAGCGTCCGCTGCGATTGATACAGCGAGCGCTGGGCATCGAGGCTGGCGAGAAAGGTGTCGATCCCACCGCGATAGCGGGCGTCGGTCAGCGTGAAATTATCCTGCGACGCGGCGACCTGTGCCGTATCGGCGCGCAATTGCTCGGCGATCGTGCCGCGCCGCGCCAGCCCATCCGACACCTCGCGGAACGCGGTCTGGATCGCCAGCTCATAGGTTGCGACCGCGGCGTCGCGCTGCGCTTCGGTCAGCCGGACATTGGCGCGCCCTGCACCCGCGCGGAAAATCGAGTAGTCGACATTGGGCGACACCGACCAGTTGAACGCATCGCCCGAGAACAGCGAACCAAGCGCCGTGCTCGCCAGCCCCAGCACGCCGGTCAGCGAAATCCGCGGGAACAGCTCGGCGCGCGCGGCTCCGATATCGGCATTGGCACTGCGCAGCTGATATTCGGCCTGTACCACGTCGGGACGTCGCAGCAGCACCGTCGAATCGAGCCCGGCCGGAACCTCCGAAAGCGTTCCCGCCGCTTGCTCGATCGATGTCGGCAGCTGCGCGGGATCGATCGGCGCGCCCACCAGCAGCTGCAGCGCGTTTACGTCCTGCGCCAGCAGCGTCTTTTGCTGCACCAGATCGGACTGCGCCTGGGTCAGGATCAGCTCGGCCTGACGCAGGTCGGTGCGCGGTGCGATCCCGCCCTCGAGCCGGGCACGGGTCAGCGACACGCTGCGCTGGGCGCTGGCCGCGGTCTGTTCCGCGATCGTCAGCAGGCTGCGGTCGGATGCATAGGTCAGCCACGCGGTGGCAATATCGCCGACCAGCGTCAGCCGCGTCGCGCGCGCCGCCGCCTCGGTCGCGAAATACTGGTTGAGCGCGCTGTCCGAAAGCGAGCGAATGCGCCCGAACAGATCGAGCTCGAAAGCGGTGATGCCGACATCGACCGAATAGACTTCGCTTACGCCCGAACCGGACCCGGTGGTGCCGGTTCCGCCCGTTCCGGTTCCGCCGGTTCCGGTTCCGATACCCCGGTTGACGCCGCTATTGCCCCGGTCGGCGATCGTCGCGCCGCCGCCCACCGTGACTTCGGGGAACAGCGCCGAACGCTCGATGCGGTATTGCGCGCGGGTCGCTGCGATATTGGCCGCGGCAATGCGCAAGTCGCGATTGTTGACAAGCGCCTGTTCGATGATCGCCTGCAATCGCGGATCGCGGAAGATCTGCGTGTACGATACGATCGGCAGCCCCGCTTCGCTTTGCGCCAGATAGGCGTCACCGCTGGGAAAGGCGGGTGGCACGGGCGCGGCTGGGCGCTGATAGGCGGGCTGCATCGAGCATGCTGCAAGTGCCGACAGCGCGGCACCGGCCAGGAGACGTCGGATCATGCCGGTTTCTCCTGCACGGGCGGCTCGTCGCGATGCCGGTGCAGCTTGCTCAATGCTCCGCGGGTGCCGCGGCGGACAAGCACGAAGAACAGCGGGATGTAGAAGATGGCGAGGATCGTCGCGGTGATCATCCCGCCGATCACGGCGGTGCCGATGGCGATGCGGCTGTTGGCGCCTGCGCCGGTCGCCAATGCGAGTGGCAGGACACCAAAGATGAACGCGAACGACGTCATCAGGATCGGTCGCAGCCGCAGCTTGGCCGCTTCGAGCGCGGCATCGATGATCCGCGCGCCCTTCTTCTCTGCCTGCTCGGCGAATTCGATCATCAGGATCGCGTTCTTGGCAGCGAGGCCCATCGTCGTCAGCAGCCCGATCTGGAGATAGACGTCGTTCTCGAGCCCGCGCAGCGTCACGGCGAACACCGCGCCGACCAGCCCGAGCGGAATGATGAGGAGCACCGCGACGGGGATCGACCAGCTTTCGTACAGTGCGGCGAGGCACAGGAACACGACCAGCAGCGACAGGCCATAGAGCAGCGGCGCCTGACCCGACGACAACCGCTCCTGGAACGACTGACCGCTCCACGCCACGGTGGTTCCGGGGATCTGGTCGGCGAGTTCCATCATCCGATCCATCGCCTCACCCGAGCTCACCCCTTCTGCGGGTTGCCCCTCGATCTCGAATGCCGATACGCCCTGGAAGCGCGACAGCGTGGTCGGCGCCTGCGACCAGCTCGACGATGCGAAGGCATCGAACGGCGCCATCGATCCGTCGGAATTGCGCACGAACCACTGGCCGATATCGTCGGGTGCCGAGCGATAGGGGGCGTCGCCCTGCACATAGACGCGCTTGACGCGGCCGCGATCGATGAAGTCGTTGACATATTGCCCGCCGAACGCGGTCGAAAGCGTCGAATTGACCGTGCTCTGGTCGAGCCCCAGCACCGCCAGCTTCTGCTGGTCGAGATCGACGCGCAGCGTCTGCACCGGCGGCAGGTCGGTCGGCCGAACCGACGTCAGCATCGAATCCTGCTCGGCAGCGGCGATCAGCTTGTCGCGCGCGGCGGCGAATTGCTCGCGCGACAGCCCGCCGCTGTTCTGCAATTGCATGTTGAATCCGCTCGAATTGCCCAGGCCGCGGATCGCGCCGGGGACGAGCGCGAAGACCTGCGCATCGCGCAGGCCCGACAGAGCCGCGCTTGCAGAGCGGGTGATGGCCTCGGCACCATCGCCTTCGCCGGTCCGCGCCGACCAGTCGGCAAGCGACACATAGGCCTGACCGGTATTCTGGCCCGATGCGCCGCCGCCGCCGCCTGCGACGCTCAGGATCGTGTCGGTATTCGCGCCCTGCTGACCCTGGAAATAGGATTCGACGGCCTTCTGTACCTCGATCGTCCGCTCCTGCGTCGCGCCGGCGGGGAGGCGGAACTGGACGAGCACACGCCCCTGATCCTCGGTCGGCAGGAACCCGGTCGGCAACCGGAAGAACAGCAGTGCGAGAATGGCGAGAATGCCGATATAGATGAGCCCGAACAGGATCCGCCGATCGACGATCTTGCGCGTCGCGCTCAGATAGCGGTCGGTGGTGCGTTCGAACCCGCGATTGAACTTGTCCTTGGCCTTTTCGCCGAAGCGGCCGAATGCCGGATAGCGCTTTGTCAGCCAGCCCTCGCGCTCGTCCTGCTTGCGCTTGAGCATCGTAGCGGTCAGCGCCGGGGTCAGCACCAGCGCCACCACCACCGACAGCACCATCGCCGCGATCACGGTGACCGAGAACTGGCGATAGATCACGCCGGTCGATCCGCCGAAAAACGCCATCGGAAGGAACACCGCCGACAATACCAGTGCGATCGCGATCAGCGCGACGGTGATTTCGTTCATCGATTCGATCGTCGCGTCGCGCGGCGACATTTCCGGATTTTCCTCCATCAGCCGCTCGACATTCTCGACCACGACGATGGCATCGTCGACGAGCAGGCCGATCGCCAGCACCAGTCCGAACAACGTCAGCACGTTGATGCTGAACCCCGCCAGATAGAAGACGGCGAAGGTCCCCAGCAGCACGACCGGCACGGCGATCGTGGGGATCAGCGTCGCGCGCCAGCTCTGCAGGAACACGAACATGACGATCACCACCAGGATGATCGCCTCGATCAGCGTCTTGACGACTTCCTCGACCGACAGGCGGATGAACGTCGTGGTATCGACCGGAAACGAATATTCATACCCGGGCGGAAAACTCGCCGCCTGACTCTCGATTTCCTTCTTGACGAGTTCGGCAGTGGCGAGCGCGTCGGCGCCGGGCGCGAGCGAGACGGCGATACCCGCGCCGGGATGACCGTTGATCCGGCTCGACGCCGAATAATTCTCTGCGCCCAACTCGACGCGCGCGACATCCTGAACGCGCACGGTCGATCCGTCGGGCTGGGTCTTGAGCACGATCTGGCGGAACTGTTCGGGCGTAGTCAGCCGCGATTGCGCGGTGATCGTCGCGTTGAGCAGCTGGCCGGGGGGCGAAGGGAGGCCGCCGACTTCGCCCGCCGCGATCTCGGTATTCTGCGCCTGGATCGCGGCGGTGACGTCGCCCGGCACCAGCTGATAGCTCGCCAGCCGGTCGGGGTTGAGCCAGATCCGCATCGCATATTGCGATCCGAACACGTTGGTTTCGCCGACACCGGGGATACGCGCCAGCGAGTCCTGGAAATTGGAGACGAGATAGTCCGACACGTCGCGATTGGTGTCGCGGTCGGTCGAGTCATAGACCGCCGCGATCATCAGGAAGTCGGGGTTCGACTTGGTGACGGTCAGCCCCTGCTGCTGCACCTGCGCAGGGAGCCGTGAAATCGCTTGCTGTACGCGGTTCTGGACCTGCACCTGAGCGATATCGGGATCGGTACCCTTGTCCAGCGTGACGCTGATCGACACGCGCCCTCGCGAATCCGACGTCGACGAGAAATAGAGCAGCCCATCGATGCCCGTTAGCTGCTGCTCGATGATCTGGGTGACACTGTTTTCGAGCGTTTCGGCGGAAGCTCCGGGAAAATTGGCTCGGATATTAACCTGTGGCGGCGCGACGTCGGGATATTGCTCGATCGGCAGGCTCAGGATCGCGCCGACGCCGCCGAGCATGATGATGATCGCGATGACCCAGGCAAAGATCGGCCGGTCGATGAAGATGCGCGAGATCATGCGCGGTCAGTTCGCATTCTGCGGGGCGTCGGCGTTGCCTGACTCGGCTTTGGGCGGTGGACCGATGCGCTGCGGCGTATTGGCCTCGACGGGACGCACGACGGTGCCCGGCTGGGCGTTGGCGGTGCCCTGGACGATGATCCGGTCTCCCGCCGCCAGCCCCTTGGTGACGACCCAGTAGCGCCCTTGCGTGCGATCGGTAGTGACCGCTTTTTGAACGACCTTGTTGTCCGGCCCGACCACCAATGCCGAGGCGCGGCCGCGGGCATCGCGGGTCACGCCCGATTGCGGCACCAGGAACGCTTGCGTGTCGATCGCCTGGGCAAAGCTGGCGCGCACGAACATTCCGGGCAGCAACAGTCCCTGCGGATTGGGGAAGCGCGCGCGCAGCGTCACCGTTCCGGTGCCGGGATCGACCATCGCCTCGGAGAACTGCACGACGCCGGTCAGCCCGTAATCGCTCCCGTCCTCGAGCGCGAGGCGCACGGTCGCCTCGGCGGCAGTAGTCCCTTCCTGCGCCAGCGAGCGGCGGAGCGCGAGCAATTCGGCGCTCGACTGTTGGATATCGACGAAGATCGGGTCGAGCTGCTGGATCGTGGTCAGTGGTTCGGTCTGGTTCGCGGTAACCAGGGCGCCGACGGTGAACAGCGACCGGTTGATCCTGCCGGAAATCGGAGCGGGCACGCGCGTGAAGCGCAGGTTGATCTGTGCCGTCTGCAGCTGCGCCTGCGCCTGCTGAACTGCGGCAGTCGCCTGGCGCGCGGATGCCGCAGCATCGGTATAGTCCTGCTTGGCGACCGCCTCGATCTCGGCCAGCGGACGCAGCCTTTCGGCACGGACGCGCGTCGCCTCGGCATTGGCGCGTGCGCTGGCGAGGGTCGCCTGAGCCTCGTTGACTGCCGCCTGATAGATGCTCGGGTCGATCTGGTACAAGGTTTGGCCGGCGCGGACGAACGATCCTTCGGTGAACAGCCGGCGCTGGATCACCCCGGACACCTGCGGCCGCACTTCCGACATGGCATAGGCGGAGGTGCGCCCGGCAAGCTGGATGGTGAGCGGCACGCTCGTGACGCGGGCGGTGACATATCCCACCGTCGGCGGCCCCTTCGCCTTGGCCGCGTCGCCGCCCTCCTCGCTTCCCCCGCACGCTGCCACGGCCAGACAGAGCGCCATCGCGCCGGAGAAGAAGGCGCCGTATTGCGCCGAGGATCGGGATTGCATTCGCGCACAAACTCCGCGCCGCGGTTTTGTGTCCGCGGCGGTACAAAAAGGATAATCCAGATCAAGAACGGCCAGCGACGCGCCCCTCTCGCAAAAAATCGATTACTCGACGTCGCCGTTCAGCTACCGGCGCCCCGGTAGCGCGGCAAGGCAAGATGTGTCGCAAAATGTCGCAGGCATCTTGGCACCACAGGGCAATATCGTCGGCTCCCTTGCCGTTCGGCCCGTCGCCCGCAATAACCGCGTCATCTTGCCCGGCCGCGACCGCTGCCCGGGTATACGCACAAATGGGAGCAGGCATGCGCACATGGATGATCGGATGGGCTTTGGCATCGGCAAGTACGCTGGCATGGGGCGCGCCGGCGATGGCGCGTGATCCGTCGGTACCAGTGCAGACCGCGGCGACGGAGCAGGGCGGGGAACTGACGCTCGACCGACTGTACGCAAGCCCGGGGCTCAACGGATCGCAGCCCAGCGCGCTGCAGCTGTCGCCCGACGGCAAGCTGCTGACCTTCCTGAAAGCGCGCGAGGACGAGCGCGACCGCATCGATCTGTGGGCGCGCGACACAACCACCGGGCAGGAACGGATGCTGGTCGATTCCAAGAAGGTCGGCACCGGCGCCGAATTGTCCGAGGTCGAAAAGATGCAGCGCGAGCGGCTGCGTATCGGCGGAATCAAGGGGATCACCCGCTATGACTTCGCGCCCGATGGCAACACCATTCTCGTGCCGCTCGACGGCGATCTCTATTCGGCCACCCTCGACGGTGATGTCCGCCGTCTGACCGACACGCCGGGCGGCGAGATCAATGCCGTGGTCAGCCCCGCGGGCGGCTTCGTCAGCTTCGTTCGCGATCAGAATCTCTATGTTCAGCCGCTGGGCGGCGGAGTCGAGCGGGCGCTCACCACCGACGGCAAGGGTACGGTCCATTGGGGCGAGGCCGAATTCGTCGCCGACGAGGAAATGGGCCGCCGCACCGGCTATTTGTGGGCGCCGCAGGACCAGTATGTCGCGGTCGAACGCTATGACGAGGCGCAGGTCGGCGTGTTCAGCCGCGCGGCCATCGGCGCCGAAGGCACCAAGGTCTATGACCAGCGCTATCCCGCTGCAGGGACGCCCAACGTGCTCGTCGACCTGTATGTCATGAGGCCCGACGGCTCGGGCAGGGTGAAGGTCGATCTAGGCTCCAATCCCGACATCTATCTTGCGCGCGTCAACTGGCTGCCCGACGGATCCGCGCTGCTCGTACAGCGCCAGAGCCGTGACCAGAAGACGCTCGACATGCTCAAGGTCGATCCGGCGACCGGCAAATCGACCGTGTTGTTCACCGAAAAGTCGGGCGACAGGAGCTGGCTGAACCTCAACGACTCGCTGCGCACGCTCAAGGACGGCAGCCTGATCTGGGAATCGGAACGCGACGGTTTCGCGCATCTCTATCGCTGGAAAGACGGGAAGTGGACGCAGCTGACCAAGGGCGACTGGGTCATGCTCGGGCTGGTCGGCGTCGACGAGGCCAAGGGCCGGGTCTATTTCATGGCCAACAAGGACACCCCGCTCGAGCAGCATCTCTATACCGTCGATCTCGCTAGGCCGGGGGCGGTGACGCGGTTGACCGAGCCAGGCTGGTGGTATGGCGCATCGATGGACCCGGGCGCCAGCCGCCTGATCCTGACCCGCTCGAACGACAGCCAGCCCAGCCAGACCTATCTCGCCGACACCAGCGGCAAGCGGATTTCGTGGATCAACGAGAATGCGCTGGCGGAGGGGCATCCCTATTACCCGTATCTCGCCAGCCACGAGCCGACGAAATACGGAACGATCAAGGCCAAGGACGGGACGACGCTCTACTGGAGCATGATCACGCCCAAGCTCGAGGCCGGCAAGAAATATCCGGTGTTCTTCGAACATTATGGCGGCCCCGGCACCGGCCAGAACGTCACCCGGCGCTGGGCGGGCGGCCGCGCGCAATGGCTGGTCGACCAGGGCTTCGTCTATTTCCAGATCGACAATCGCGGCTCGTTCAACCGCGGCACCGAGTTCGAAAACGAGATCTACCGCGCGATGGGAACGGTCGAGGTCGAGGACCAGCTGTCGGGTGCCGAATTCCTCAAGAGCCAGTCCTTCGTCGATCCCGATCGGATCGCAACCTATGGCTGGTCGTACGGCGGTTACATGACGCTCAAGATGCTGGAGGCGGCGCCGGGCGTGTTCGCGGCCGGTATCTCGGGCGCGCCGGTCAGCAAGTGGGAGCTCTACGACACCCATTATACCGAGCGCTATATGGGCAATCCCAAGACCGACGCCGCCGCCTATGCCGCATCGAACACGATCGGCGACGCGGGCAAGATCGTCGATCCGCTGCTGATCATCCACGGCATGGCCGACGATAACGTGTTCTTCGAGAATACGACGTCGATGATGACCGCGCTGCAGCAGGCCGGACGTCCGTTCGAGGCGATGGTCTATCCGGGTCAGACGCATGCGTTCGGCGACCAGCTGCTCGCCAAGCATACTTGGATCAATATCATGGACTTCCTCGACCGGCGCCTGGGCGGCATGCAGCCGAAGTAAAGCTTGCTTCCCCGATGGCGGCGTTGACGTTAAGTGCGCCGCCATCGGATATTGGAGTGAATGATGGGCTATCGGATCGTGGTTGCGGGCGGCACGGGCAATGTCGGGCGCGAGGTGCTCAACATCCTGGCGGAACGCGAATTTCCCGCCGACGAGATCGCCGTGCTGGCCTCGTCCCGCTCCGCGGGCGAGCAGGCCGACTATGGCGAGACCGGCCGCAAGCTCAAGATCCAGAATATCGAGCATTTCGACCCGACCGGCTGGGACATGGCGATCTTCGCCATCGGATCCGATGCGACCAAGCTGTACGCGCCCAAGTTCGCTGCTGCGGGCTGCGTCGTCATCGACAATTCGTCGCTCTACCGCATGGACCCCGACGTTCCGCTGATCGTGCCCGAGGTCAATCCCGAGGCGATCGACGGCTACACCGCGAAGAACATCATCGCCAATCCCAACTGCTCGACCGCGCAGATGGTGGTAGCACTGAAGCCGATCCACGACGCCGCGAAGATTACCCGCGTCGTCGTTGCGACCTACCAGTCGGTATCGGGTGCGGGGAAGGCGGGGATGGACGAGCTGTTCGAGCAGAGCCGCAACATCTTTGTCGGGGACAGCGCCGAGCCCAACAAATTCACCAAGCAGATCGCGTTCAACGTCATCCCGCACATCGACAGCTTCCTCGACGACGGATCGACCAAGGAAGAGTGGAAGATGGTTGTCGAGACCAAGAAGATCCTCGATCCCAAAATCAAAGTGATCGCGACTTGCGTGCGCGTGCCGGTGTTTGTCGGCCATTCCGAGGCGATTACGATCGAGATGGAGGGCGAGCTGTCGGCGACAGATGCCCAGGCGCTGCTGCGCGAGGCACCGGGCATCATGCTCGTCGACAAGCGCGAAGACGGCGGATACGTCACCCCGATCGAGTGCGTCGGCGAATATGCAACCTATGTCAGCCGCGTGCGTGAGGACCCGACCGTCGAGAACGGGCTGGCCCTGTGGTGCGTGTCCGACAATCTGCGCAAGGGCGCCGCGCTCAACGCCGTGCAGATCGCAGAATTGCTCGGGCGGCGCCATCTCAAGAAGGATTGAGGGTGTCATCGCAACCCGCGGGGGCGCTGACCGGCGGCTGCCAGTGCGGCGCAGTGCGCTATCGGATCTCTGGCGCACGTCTCGTCGTCTATGCCTGCCACTGCCGTGAGTGCCAGAAGCAGTCGGCGAGCGCGTTCGGTCTCTCACTTCCGGTTCTGCGCGAGAATTTCGAGGTTAGCGGGCGGCTGGAAAGCTGGGAGCGCAGCTCCGATCTCGGCTCGCGTACACGCTGTCATTTCTGCCCGGAATGCGGGAGCAGGCTATTCCACGTGGCCAGCCTGACGCCGGACCGGTTGACGGTGAAGGGCGGTTCGCTAGACGATACCTCGTGGCTCGAGCCTCAAGCGCATCTCTGGGTCACACGGAAGCAGCGCTGGGTCGTGCTCGACCCGGCGATCCCGGCGCACGATACGCAGCCGGATGACCTCGCGGCGTGGCGCGGTGCGTTGCCCGGGGAGATCGAGTAAGCCTGCGCCGATCTCAATGCCCCGCGGCGGCCGGGTCATTCTCGATCGGTCCCTTGGGCTTCTTGAGCAGCACCACCAGCGGCACCGAAAGCGCCGTCACGATCATCATCGCCTTGAAATCGTTGAGATAGGCGATCATCGCCGCTTGGCGCGTCACCTCGGCATTGAGCATCGCCAGCGCGCTGTCGCCGGTCGCACCAAGCACCTGGAGCATCGAGGCGTCGATGCTGCCCATCCGCTCGGCGGTCACGTTGGCGGCCAGATCGGCATGGCTGGTCTGCATGCTGCGCGCCAGCACCGTCGTCACCAGCGAGATGCCGATCGACGCGCCGATGTTGCGCGACAAGTTCATCAGGCTTGACCCTTCGGTGCGGAATTGCGGCGGCAGCGTCGCGAACGCCATCGCGTTGAGCGGCATGAACACCAGTCCCATGCCGAGCCCCTGGATGAATCCAGAGATGATGAACGGCGTCGATCCCATCTCCAGCGTCCAGCGCGTCATGTCCCATAGCGAATAGGCAGCGAGCGCCAGCCCGATCCCTACCAGCCACCGCGGATCGACCCCGCGCTGGCCGAGTTGCGCGGCGACTGCCATCGTCAGAAGCACGCCGATCCCGCGCGGCATCAGCAGCAGGCCGGTGTCCATCACCGGATACCCGAAGAGATTCTGGAGCATCGGCGGCAGCAGCGCCATCGTCGCCATCATCACCACCCCGATCACCAGCATGAAGCCGATCGCGGTGACGAGGTTGCGGTTCTTCCACATCGAGCGGTCGAACATCGGGTTCCTGCCGGTGAACAAATGGACGCCGAACATCCACAGCGCGATGCCCGCGACGCCTGCCTCCAGCCAGATCTCGCCCGACTGGAACCAGTCCTCGCCCTGGCCGCGATCGAGCAGCAACTGGAGCGCGGCGATCCCGACCGCGAGCAGCGAGAAGCCGAACAGGTCGAACGATCTCCGCCGGATCGGCCGCGAAGGCAGCAGCCACCACAGCACGCCGAAGCACAGTACGCCGACGGGGAGGTTGACGTAGAATACCCAGCGCCAGTCGTAATTCTCGGTCAGCCAACCCCCGATCACCGGCCCCAGGATCGGTCCGATCATGATCCCCATGCCCCAGATCGACATTGCCTTGGCCTGGCGTTCGGGCGGATTGATGTCGAGCATCACCGTCTGGCTGAGCGGATTCATGAACGCCGCCGACACGCCTTGCAGGATGCGAAACGCGACCATTTCGGGCAACGAGGTGGCGATGCCGCACAGCGCCGACGCAAGGATGAAGCCCGCTATCGATGCGAGAAACAGGTTGCGCGATCCGACCCGATCCGAGAGCCAGCCGGTGATCGGGATCGCGATCGCGGTCGCGACGATATAGCTGGTCAGCACCCAGGTGATAGTGTCGGCCGTCGCGCCCAGCGCCGTCTGCATGTGTGGCAACGCGACATTGGCAATGGTCGTGTCGAGGATCTGCATGATCGTCGCCAGCATCACGCCGACGGTCAGCAGCCCGCGGTTGCGAACCGGAAGCGCCGCGACGCCGTCGGGGGGACGCGGAGCCGCCGGCCCCTGGGTGGCGGCTGCGGTCGCCATGTCAGCGGATGTCGACCGTCACGTCGGCGGTCAGCCCGGCGATCATCGGCCGCGGGCTCTTGCCGTCGATCGCGATCCGCACCGGTACGCGCTGCGTCACCTTGACCCAGTTGCCATTGGCGTTCTGCGCCGGGAGTACCGAGAATTCGGAACCGGTGCCCGCGCCGATCGAGGCGACATGACCCTTGAGCTTGAGCTCGGGATAGGCGTCGAAGCCGATCTCCGCTTTCTGTCCGACGCGCATGTGGTCGAGGTCGGTTTCCTTGAAATTGGCCTCTACCCACGACCTGCCGTCGGCAACCACTGTTACCGCGGGCAGCCCCGCCATCATCATTTGGCCGCGTTGCAGCCGATCGGACTGGGCGATCGTGCCGGCGACGGGCGCGCGCACTTCGGTGCGGGCAAGGTCGAGCAGCGCTTTCTCGCGCTTGACCCGGGCCGCCGCGATCGCCGGGTTCTGGCCGGGCACGGCGGCCCCGGTGGCAAGCGCGGCGCGTGCCTCGGCAGCGTCGGCATTGGCGTTTGCGAGCGCGGCGCGTGCCTGTTCCAGCGCGTGTTCGGACTGCTGCAACCGCGCGCGCGTGGTGAAGCCGCGCTGCATCAGCTCGGCCTGGCGGTCATAATCCTGCTGCGCTGCGCTGATCTGGTCGCGTGCCGCAGCGATGTCGGCGCCGGTGCCCTGATAGCTCGCCCGCTGCGTGCCAAGCTGGACCTGCGCTCCGGCGATCGCGGCGTCGGCGTCGGCGACGGCAATGCGATAGGGTTCGGGGTCGATGCGGAACAGCAGGTCGCCCGCTGCAACTTCCTGGTTCTCGGTGACGGAGACCTCGACGATCCGCCCCGCCACTTCGGCCGACACCGATACCTTGTCCTGCTGGACATAGGCATTGTCCGTCGAAACGGTGCGCCCCGACGTGGCCCACAGCCATCCGGCGATCGCCAGCACGATCAACGGCACGCCGAACATCAACGCTGGGCGCAGCCATCGGCGCTTGCGGGCGACGACAATGGGTTCGGCCTCAGCGCGGGTTTCAGGGTGGAGCTGGGGATCTGCGTCAGCCATGGGCGGTCTCTTTGTCGTCTATCTCGGCGGGTGTCAGGTTGCGGCGGATCGTCTCCAGCCGCGCGGCCAGTGCATCGCGATCGGCGGGACCGATGCTGCCCAGCGCTTCATCCTGCAAGGCGTCGGCCAATGTGCGCAATTGTGCCAGCAGCGGCTGCGCCTTGTCGGTAAGATGCAAGCGCCAGGTGCGGCGATCTGAGGGATCGCGGCGGCGTTCGACCAACCCTGCCTCCTCAAGCCGGTCGATCATCCGGCACGCGGTGATCGGCTCCACTTCAAGCAGTTCGGCAAGGCCGCCCTGATGGATGCCGTGATGGCGCTTAAGCATGCTGAGGGTGCGCCACTGCGCGCGAGTGACGCCGATCCGCTGCGCGCGCTCGTCGAAGCGGCGGCGCATCAGGCGCGAGACATCGCTGATCAGGAAGGCTAGGCTCTCGGACATGTGGTGGGATATAATAAGCACGCTTATCGATTTCCAGCGATCATGACGCGGTGCGGCAAAGGGAGGCCAGGTTGATGGAGGAAAAGGCCGGTGGCTGCCAATGCGGGCGTATCCGCTACAGCGTGCGGATCGAGGATCACGACGCCTATCTTTGCCACTGCCGCATGTGCCAGCGGGCGACCGGCGGCGTCTCGATCGCGTTCAAGAGCGTCGCCAAGGCGGCGCTCACCTGGCAGCACGAGCCAGACTGGTACCGGTCTTCGCTGATCGCTCGGCGGCCGTTCTGCTCGGCTTGCGGGACGCCGCTGGGCTTTGCCTTTCCCGACAGCGACGCCATGGACTTGACCGTCGGGAGCTTCGATGACCCTTCGGCGTTTCGCCCGGTTCGGCATTATGCGACCGAGAGCATGCACGAGGCGTCGATCGATACGCGCACGCTGCCGCGGATACGAAGTGAGGAGAATGCGAATGTCGTCCAGCGCTGGATCGACGCCTGCGGCAAGCCGCCCGATTGAGACGCACGGCTATGCCGGGTTTGACGGCGCGCCGCTGGTCTATCATGAAGTCGGGGAGGGGCGGCCGGTGGTGCTGCTCCACGGCTATTTTTCGGACGCACGGACCAACTGGATCCGATACGGCCATGCCGAGACGATCGCTGCGGCGGGTTTCCGGGTGATCCTGCCGGACCTTCGAGCGCATGGCGAGAGCGCCCGTCCGCACGATGCGGCCGCCTATCCGGCCGATGCGCTGGCAATGGATGGCGAAGCGCTGATCGCAGCGCTTGGCATCGAGGACTATGATCTCGGCGGCTATTCGCTCGGCGCGCGGACGGTGGTGCGCATGCTCGATCGCGGTATCGCGCCGCCGCCGCGCCGGGTCGTCCTGGCGGGAATGGGCCTGGAGGGCTTGCTTGACACCCAGGCGCGTGCCGGCCATTTCCGTAACATTCTGACCAATCTTGGAAGTTTCGAGCGGGGTACGCCGGAATGGATGGCCGAGGCGTTCCTGAAGACCACCAAAGGCGATCCCCAGGCACTGCTCGGCATTCTCGACACCTTCGTCGATACCCCCATCGAGCGGATCGCAGCGATCCGGCAGCCGGTACTGGTGCTCGCCGGTCGCGACGATGCCGATAATGGCAGCCACGCTGCGCTCGCCGCCCGGCTGCCCATTGCGGAATTGGTCGAGGTGTCGGGCGGGCATATGAGCGCCGTGGTCGAGCGCGAGCTGGGGACGGCGATTGCTCGATTTGTTTCAGGCGATCGATGATCCTCGGGTTCGCTCAGCTGTGGCTCAATTGCCGCATCGCAACAAAAAACGACGAAACGATTGATAGGCCGGATCAAATTGTCGGCAGCAGGGATCGATTTCCAAATGCGGTGAGTTATGGTGAGGCGTCGGGATCGGGCAGCGGTCCCGGCGTTTTTAAGCTTTTGACCGTCGGGAAGGGCGGCTCGGGAGTTGGCTTACAGTTCATCAGGGAGTTCGATGATGACCCACAAAACCACAATCCTGCGCGCCGCCATGATCGCGGGGCTGCTCGGCTCGACCGTAGCGGTGGCATCGGCGCAGCAGACGCGCTCGGCTTCGGCACTGCCGTCGGCCAACCAGTCGGCTCCGACATCGGGTGTCCGCTCGGCCACGACGCTGCGCAAGAAGAGCGCACTGGGCGGTGAAGCCGTCGTTCCAGCCATCGCAGCTGCGGCGATTGTCGCTGGCGGGATCTACATCGCGGTCGATGGCAGCGATGACGAGGACGACGGCGTCGACAGCCCAGGCTGATCGTCGTCTGGCATGCCCGCCCCGATCCAAGGGGCGGGCATTCCCCTTGTCACACGGTAAATGCGCTGGTACATGCGCCACGTCACGCTGCGGGCAATGCCTGCGGCGTTTTGGTTTTTACGATCTTTCGACTGGAGTTTCTCGCCCTCATGCAGATCATCGTTCGCGACAATAATGTCGACCAGGCTCTCCGCGCGCTGAAGAAGAAGTTGCAGCGCGAAGGCGTGTATCGCGAGATGAAGCTGCGCCGGCATTATGAGAAGCCCAGCGAGAAGCGGGCTCGCGAGCGTGCCGCTGCGGTCCGCCGCGCGCGCAAGATGGAGCGTAAGCGCATGGAGCGTGACGGCGCCCGGTGATTCAGCAAGCCGCCCGGTCCGGGCGGCTTTGCGTCCCGCATGCCAGGGTGCCTTTCTCAGCGGCAAACCCTCACGTCTTTTCTGCCTTTAGCGAGTAGCGTTCGATGTCGGTAACTGCCGTTCCAATCGCGCCCACCAAGCGGGGCTATGTCGTCTGGCTGTGGATCGGCATCCTCGTCGCGGCGGTCGCGGCGGTTTTGCTGGCGGTGACGGGCACCGCGGCGGTGGTCGCCAGGCAGGGCGACAACGCACAGTTCCTCGCCTGGAATGCTGGGCAGCCGGGGGTAGAGACCACGGCGTCGGGCCTTCAATACCGGGTGATCGAAGCCGGCGATGGGGCGACACCCACCGATACCGACATCACCCTAGTCAATTACGCCGGATCGCTGCGCGATGGGACGCCGTTCGACGCCAGCCAGCAGCCCACGCCGATGTCGCCCAAGCAGGTGGTGCCGGGGTTCGGCGAGGGTCTGAAGCTGATGCCGAAGGGTTCAAAGTATCGGTTCTGGATCAAGCCCGAACTGGCCTATGGCGCCGATCCGCAGACCGATCCGCAGACCGGACGCGATGTCATTCCCGGCAATTCGGTGCTGGTATTCGATGTCGAGATGGTAGATTTCGTGTCGGAAGCCCTCCTTCGCCAGACGCAGATGCAGCAGCAATTGCAGCAGCAGCTTCCCGGCGGCACGTCCGGCGCAGGCACACCGCCCATGCCGGGCCAGCGCTGATCGTCCCAGGTTGAACCGATCCGCCAAATCGCGGATCGTCGGTTGAGTTTTGTGTCGCACTGCACCATATGACGGGCACTGCGGAGCCGGCCACGGGGCGCGACCGATAGCGCGGAAGATAAGACCGGACACCGTTCAAGCGAACCTCCCTCGATCCCGGGGGAAATGACCGCCTGCGGAGTCTGACATGTTCGACGGTTTCGACGCCCTTGTGCTCGCGCGCATCCAGTTCGCGTTCACCGTCAGCTTTCATTTCATCTTCCCCGCCTTTTCGATCGGGCTCGCCAGCTATCTGATGGTGCTGGAGGGTCTGTGGCTGCGCACCGGCAAGGCGCTCTACCTCGACCTGTTTCGCTTCTGGGTGAAGATCTTCGCGGTCGCGTTCGCGATGGGCGTCGTTTCGGGCATCGTCATGTCGTACCAGTTCGGCACCAACTGGTCGGTATTCTCGGACAAGGCCGGGCCGGTGATCGGCCCGCTAATGGCCTATGAAGTGCTTACCGCCTTCTTCCTGGAAGCGGGCTTTCTCGGCGTGATGCTCTTCGGGATGAACAAGGTCGGGAGGAAGCTGCACTTCGCTGCCACCTGCATGGTCGCGCTGGGCACCTTCATTTCCGCCTTCTGGATTCTCAGCGTCAACAGCTGGATGCACACGCCGACCGGCTTCGCGATCAACGACGATGGCCAGTTCGTCGTCGCGGGATCGTGGTTCGACGTGATATTCAACCCCAGCTTCCCCTATCGTCTCGTGCATACGGTCATCGCTGCCTATCTGACGACGGCGCTGGTCGTCGGCGGGGTAGGGGCATGGCATCTGCTGCGTGCGCGAGCAGGCAAGGGCGCCGCAGATACCGATGCCGACGATCCTCCCGCCACCAAAGGCGATGGCGACCATCCGTCGATCGTCGGTGCGCGCAAGATGTTCTCGATGGCGATGTGGATGGCGGCGATCGTCGCGCCGATCCAGATCGTCGCCGGCGACTTCCACGGCCTCAACACGCTCGAGCATCAGCCTGCCAAGGTCATGGCGATGGAAGGCCATTATGAGAGCCATCCCAACGGCGCACCCCTGATCCTGTTCGGTATTCCAAACCCCGCCGAGAAGCGCGTCGATTACGCGATCGAGATTCCCAAGGCGTCGTCGCTGATCCTCAAGCACGATCCCGACGCCCCGCTGGCCGGGCTCGATACCGTGCCCGACGATCGCGAACCGCCGGTATGGATCGTGTTCTGGTCGTTCCGGATCATGGTGGGGATCGGCATGGCGATGCTGGCGCTGGGCGTATGGAGCCTGCTGGCACGGCTGCGCGGACGGCTGTACGAATGGCCGTGGCTGCACCGCGCGGCGGTGGCGATGGCGCCGTCGGGCTTTGTCGCGGTGATTGCCGGATGGATCACCACCGAAGTCGGGCGCCAGCCATTCACCGTCTATGGCTTCCTCACCACCGCGCAAAGCGCGTCGCCGCTCGCCGCGCCTGCGGTCGGCGCATCGCTGATCGCCTTCGTCATCGTCTATTTCGCCGTGTTCGGTTTCGGCACCTGGTACATCCTCAAGCTGATGGGCAAGGGCGTGCAGCAGCACGAGGACGACCTGGCCGATGACGGTCCGATCCGCAGCGCCGGCATCACCCCCGGTCCGCATCAGGGGGCCGGACATGGCGAAGCGGCTCCGCGCATGGTGCCCGCCGAATGACCTATGACTTCGATCTCGCCACGGTCTGGGCGTTCATCATCGCCTTCGCGGTCTTCGCCTATGTCGTGATGGACGGCTTCGACCTTGGCATCGGCATCCTGTTTCCGGCATTCGATGTCGGCGAGGAACGCGACAAGGCGATGAACTCGATCGCGCCGGTGTGGGACGGCAACGAAACCTGGCTGGTGCTGGGTGGCGGCGGATTGTTCGCCGCGTTCCCGCTGGCCTATGCGATCATCCTGCCGGCGCTGTACCCGCCGCTGATCGCGATGCTGCTCGCGCTGGTGTTCCGCGGCGTCGCGTTCGAGTTTCGCTGGCGCGATCCCGGGCATCGCCGCTGGTGGGATTTCGCCTTCACCGCCGGATCGGTGATGGCCGCGTTCGCGCAAGGCGTGGCGCTGGGCGCGTTGCTGCAAGGTATCGACGTCGACGGCCGCGCCTATGGCGGGGCGTGGCTCGACTGGCTGACACCGTTCAGCGTGCTCACCGGAGTGAGCGTGGTGATCGGCTATGGCCTGCTCGGCGCGACGTGGCTGATCTGGAAGACCGACGGCCGTGCGCAGGAGCATGCCTATCGCCTCGCGCGCAGGCTGTTCCCCGCGACGCTGGCAGCGATCGTCGCCGTCAGCCTGATGACGCTGACGCTGGACTTCGAATATCGTGCCAAGTGGCTAGACTACCCCGCCATCCTGCTGACCGCGCAGGTGCCGATCCTGACCGCGATCATCGCCTTCGCCTATCAGCGCTCGCTGAGGAAGAAGCGGGAGGGCAGGCCGTTCCTGCTGGCACTGGCGCTGTTCCTCATGAGCTTCATCGGGCTGGGCATCAGTATGTTTCCGTACATCGTTCCCGATCAGGTAACGATCTGGGACGCCGCCGCGCCGGAGGCAAGCCAGTGGTTCATGCTGGTCGGCGCCGGGGTGCTGATCCCGGTCATCCTCGTCTACACCGCGTTCGCCTATTGGGTATTCCGCGGCAAGGTCGATGCGTCGGGCTATCATTGATGCAGGGGGACGCGCCGGGGCCGCTGTCGAAGCGGCTCGCCTGGATGGCCGCGATCTGGGCGATGAGCGTCGCGGTGCTGGGGGTTGTCGCCTGGGGGATACGGACGTGGCTCAACCACTAATTCTACGCGATTGAAGCGCTCCCGTTCGTGTCGAGCGAAGTCGAGCCATGCTGTGAAATGTGTGCAGGATCGCGCTCTAAACCTGCAACCCCACGGCCTCCTGCGCCGCGCGCAGCGTGGGCGCCGCCACCGCCCGCGCCTTCGCTGCACCCTTGGCGAGTTCCGCCCCGACCATCGTTCGATCGTCCAGCAACCGCACCAGCCGCTCGCGGATCGGCCCCAGCACGGCGATCGCGAGGTCGGCGAGGGCTGGCTTGAAGCTGCCGAAACCTTGCCCGGCAAACTCCTCGACCACCGATTGCGGCGACCGGTCGGCAAGTGCCGCGTAGACCGTCACCAGGTTGCGCGCCTCGACCCGCTCGCCCAGCGCATCGAAGCTGTCGGGCAGCGGTTCCGCGTCGGTGCGCGCCTTGCGAAACTTCTGCGCGATCGCATCGTCGGCATCGATCAGGTTGATGCGGCTCATGTCCGATGGATCGGACTTGGACATCTTCGCCGTCCCGTCACGCAGGCTCATGATCCGCGGCGCCGCTTGCGACACCAACGGCGCGGGTAGGGGGAACAAATCGACCTCGAAGTCGGTGTTGAACTTGGTGGCGATGTCGCGTGCCAGCTCGAGATGCTGCTTCTGGTCCTCGCCCACCGGCACATGCGTTGCGCGGTAGACCAGCACGTCGGCCGCCTGCAGTACCGGATAGGTGAACAGTCCGACACTCGCACCTTCTCGGTTCTTGCCGGCCTTGTCCTTCCACTGCGTCATGCGGTTCAGCCAGCCCATCCGCGCCGTGCCGCCCAGGATCCAGCACAGCTCGCTATGCTCGGGCACGCGCGCCTGATTGAACAGCACGGCCCTGTCCTGGTCGATGCCCGCCGCGAGCAATGTCGCGGCCATCTCGATCGTGGTGTCGGCAAGCAGCTTAGGGTCGAGCGTCACCGTCAGCGCATGCAGGTCGGCGAGAAAGAAGAACGCATCTTCGCCCGGTGCCAAGGCGTCCTGCATCGCCACCCACTGCTTGATCGCACCTAGATAGTTGCCAAGGTGGAGATTGCCGGTGGTCTGGATGCCGGAGACGATACGCATGGGCTCTCTCTTCACGATGAACGGCGCCGGAGCGCCTTGAGGTCGGCGAGGCGGAACGCGCCGGTGGCGAAGCACGCGATGGCGTAGAGGAGCGTGCCGCTGCCGACCAGCACGATCAGCGGCAGTAGCGATTCGACCAGGTTGCCGCGCAAATACGGATCGAACAACGGGGTCAGCAGAACCAGCACCGCTCCCATCACCACGGCCGCCAGCGCCAGTCGCGGCAGCCGCCGCTTCAACCGCGCATCCCCTGCGAAATGCCCACGGCCGCGCAGCGTGCGATAGAGCAGGATCATGTTGACCCACGCCGACACCGCGGTCGCCAGCGGCGGCCCGATATGGCCGATGGTCGGGATCAGCGCGAGATTACCGATCAGGTTGACCGCGACCGAGATCATCGCGAACCGCACCGGCGTGCGCGTATCCTCGCGCGCGTAGAAACCGGGCGTCAGAACCTTGATCAGGACATAGGCAGGCAGGCCGAGCGAGAAGACCGCAAGCGCCTGTGCCGACGCCAATGTGTCGGCGGGCGTGAATGCACCATGCTCGAACAGTCCCCGGACGATCGGCACCGCGCAGGCGAGAAAAGCCACCATCGCGGGCAGCGTCAGCAGCAGCGCGAGTTCGACGCCGCGGTTCTGGGTCTCGATCGCTTCGGCATCGCGCCCGCCGCCCAGCTGCCGCGCGATCGTCGGCAGCAGGATCGTGCCCAGCCCGATGCCGATCAGCCCCAGCGGCAACTGGTTCAGCCGGTCGGCATAATAGATGTACGAGATCGACCCGGCGCTCAGCAGACCGCCGGCCAGCGCGGTCGATACCGCCAGGTTGATCTGCATCGCCCCGGCCCCGACCGCGGCGGGCAGGATCAGCCTGAGCAACTGGCGCATGTCGGCGTCGATCTTGGGCATACGCAGGCGGAGCGAGATCCCCGCCATGCGGCACCCGGCGATCATCCACAGCAGTTGCAGCACACCGCCGACCGTGACGGAGATCGCCTGTACCCGCGCAGTCTCCTCCGGCGTGCCGTGGAACCACAGCAGCGCGGTGACCATCGCCACGTTGAGCAGGATCGGCGCGGCAGCGTTGACCCAGTAGCGCTCGACCGAATTGAGGATGCCGCCCAGCAACGCCACCAGCGACATCAGCATCAGATACGGCATGGTGATGCGCGACAGCAGCACCGCAAAGTCGAACTGCGCCGCGGTCGGATTGTCGAACCCGCCCGACAACGCCAGCGTCACGGGCCAAGCCGCAGCGATCATCACTGCGGTGAACACCACCAGGATCGGAAACAGCACCGCCAGCGCGGCTTCGGCGAAGCGCAACCCGACCGACACGTCGCCGCCGGCTTCGCCGACCTTGCGGCTGAACATCGGCACGAACGCAGCCGAAAACGCGCCCTCGGCAAAGAAGGCGCGGAACATGTTGGGGAGGCGGAACGCGACCAGAAACGCATCGGATGCGAATCCGGCGCCGACATAGGTGGCCTGCAGCGCGTCGCGGGCCAGCGCCAGAATACGGCTGGCGAGCGTCAGCCCGCCTACCGATCCCAGCGCCTTGACGAGTTTCACCCTAGCGCCCCCCGGCCGGGATCAGGCTTGGCCAAAGCCTTCGGGCAGCTGACCCGCTTCGGGCTGCGCACCCCCCTGTGCCTGCTGGAAATAGAGCTGCGCGAAATCGATCGGCTCAAGCAGCAGCGGCGGGAAGCCCCCGTCGCGCACGGCGTCGGCGAGCACCCGGCGCGCGAACGGGAACAGCATGCGCGGCGCTTCGGCGAGCAGGAACGGCTGGAGCTGGTCGTCGGGAATGTTGCGCAGCCCGAACAGCCCGGCATAGCTCAGATCGACGAGGTACATGACCTGCCCCTCGACCTCGCCGCGCGCTTCGATCTTGAGCACCACCTCGTGGATGTCGGGGCCAATGCGGTTCGCACCGATGTTGAACTGGACGTCGAGCTTGGGCGTTCCGGTCGCCTGATAGACCGCGGGGGCGTTGGGATTCTCGAACGAGAAGTCCTTCACATATTGCGTGATCACACTCGCCATCGGCGCGGTATCCTCGCCATTGGCCATTGCATCGGCCCCGCCCGAATTCTGGTTGGAATTCGGGGTGGCGCCATTGTCGGCATCGGTCATCGACAGTCCCTCTTGCTCGGAAACGAAAATGCCGGTGGGCTGTGTCGGTGTCACCGGCCGGTCAAGCCGCCGCGCCTAGCAGGCGGCGTTTGCCAGTTCAACGTCGGGCAGCCTGCATCATCTCGTGCGCTGCCGCCTGCGCGTTTGAATGTCTGCGCGCTTGTGCCTATGTTGGCGTCGATGATTTTTGCCGGAGGCAGGGTGCTTTACGTAATTCTTCTCGCGATGGTGGCAGGCTTTCTGGCGCTGCGGCTGTATTCTGTGCTCGGCAAGCGCACCGGGCATGAGCAGCCGCTTCCAAAGGCCGCCGACGAGCGGATCGGCGTCCCTGCCTCGCAGCGCACCGTCGATGTCGCTCCCGAACCGCGCGACGCCGCGGCCCGAGCGGTCGATGCGGGCGCAGAACCGGGTCTTCGCAAGCTGGTGGCGGCAGATCCATCGTTCGACCTTGGCCAGTTCGTCGAGGGATCGAAAAGCGCATATCGCATGATCCTTGAGGCATTCTGGAAGGGCGATCGCGAAACGCTCGACTGGCTGGTCGAAGCCGATGTGCGCGACGCGTTCGGCCGGGCGATCGACGAGCGGGAGGCGGCCGGGCATGTCCTCGACAACCGACTGGTGACGATCGAACAGGCACAGGTCTCTGATATCGCCGTCGACGGCGGACAGGCACGGATCACGGTGCGTTTCGATGCCGATATCGCGGCGGTCACGCGCGACGCCGAAGGCAATGTCGTGGCCGGGTCGATGACCGATGCGGTCGAGACGCACGACGTGTGGACCTTTGCGCGGCCGCTGCGCAGCGACGACCCCAATTGGAAGCTAACCGAGACCGACGAGGCCTGACGCCGATGCGACTATTGGGGGGATTGGCGCTCGCGGCGCTGCTCGGCGCGTGTTCGAATGCGATTGTTCCGCGGCCGGTAGGGGCGGGGACGCCGCCGAGGCTCGACGCTTCGCTCGATACGCCGGTCGCGGTGCGCCAGCCGACTCCCTCTACTCCGATCGCGCCGATGCCCGCGCGGGCGTTGCCGGGGACCAGCGCCGCAACCGCTGGACTGGTGGCCGGTCCCGCTATCGACAGCTTGCCGATCGACGATGCCGCAGCCGCGCGGGCGCTCGACGCATTTCGCCTTAGTTGCCCGACGCTGCAGCGACGCACCGACGCCAGCGGGCTGACACGCGGCGCCGACTGGAAGCCGGCGTGTGACGCCGCCGCGGGAGCGGGTGACGCGCGTGGCTTCTTCACCCGCTGGTTCGAAACCGTCCAGGTCGGCGAGGGCAGGGCCTTTGCGACCGGCTATTACGAACCCGAGATCCGCGGATCGCGTACGCGCCGCTCGGGCTATGAGGTACCGATCTACGGCGTCCCGGGCGATCTGGTCGAGGCTGATCTCGGCCTGTTCTCCGACGATCTCAAGGGCAAGAAAGTGCGCGGCCGAGTCGCCGATGCGAAGTTCGTGCCCTATTTCGACCGCACCGCGATCGAACAGGGTGCGCTTGAAGGCCGCGGCCTGGAGATCGCCTGGGCTGCCGACCCGGTCGAGCTGTTCTTCCTGCAGGTGCAGGGATCAGGCAGGCTGCGGTTGCCCGACGGCGGCGTGATGCGGATCGGCTATGCCGGCCAGAATGGCCGCGCCTATACCGGCATCGGCGCACTGATGAAGGAACGCGGGCTGCTCGCCCCCGGACAGGCGTCGATGCAGGGGATCATGGCCGCGCTGCGTGCCGATCCGGTGCAGGGCGCGGCGATCATGCGCGAGAACAAGAGCTGGGTGTTCTTTCGCGAACTGACCGGGGCGGGGCCGCTGGGCGCCCTCGGCCTGCCGGTTACGCCGCTGGGCACGGTCGCCGCCGACCCGGCATTCATCCCGCTCGGTGCGCCGGTGTTCCTGTCGATGGATCGCGCGGACGCGACCGGACTATGGGTGGCGCAGGATACCGGTGGCGCGATCAAGGGTGCCAACCGCTTCGACACCTTCTGGGGCGCAGGCGACGATGCGCGCGCCATTGCCGGCGGAATGTCGGCGCGGGGCACGTCGTGGCTGTTGCTGCCCAGGGGTACGCTGGCGCGGCTTGGGGTGCGATAACGATCGCTCGGATCGTTTCGAACGAAGCCGTGAAACCTCGGCGAATTCGGTGCGGCGTCTCTCGACTTCGCTCGAAACCAGCGCATTCAGGGTGTCGGGCAGGGAGAGCACGTTAATGACCCGCCGTCCGCTCAGCCCGGAAGAAGCCGCGCTCTGGGCTCGCGTGATGGCAAGCGCGCGTCCGATCGATCCCAGGCGCCCGGTCGCCGCTCCCGTCGATCCGGCTCCGGGCAAGTCGGTGCCGAAGCCCGCGGTTGCCCTGCCGCCTGCCGTCATCCCCACCCGCCGCATCGGCATTCCGCCAAAGCTCCCCGGAACCACGCTTGACCGCAGCTGGGATCGCAAGCTCGCACGAGGGCTCGTCGCGCCGGAGAGCATGGTGGACCTGCACGGTCATACGCTGGCGTCGGCACACAGCAACCTCGACGCGGGGCTCGACCGTGCTATCGCGCGCGGCGACCGTGTGCTGCTGCTCGTCACCGGTAAGCCGCCGCGCCCAGAAGCGGAGCGCCCCTATGCCCGCGGGGCGATCCGTGCAGCCGTCGGCGACTGGCTGGCCGGATCGCGCCATGCCGACCGCATCGCCGCGGTACGCGGCGCCCATCCGCGCCACGGCGGCGCGGGGGCGTTGTACATCGTGCTGCGCCGGCTGCGCGACTAGGCCGGTGGCTGCGATGCCACCCGGCGCAGGATCTCGGCATAGACCGAGGTCAGCGCGCGCAGGTCTTCGAGTGCGACCGCTTCGTCGATCTTGTGCATCGTCGCGTTGATCAGCCCGAATTCGACCACCGGACACAGCTTCGACAGAAAGCGCGCGTCCGATGTTCCGCCGGTCGTCGACAGCTCGGGCGTGACCCCCAGCACGTCCTCGATCGCGCCGGCGACCAGCGTCGACAGCGGACCCGGCGGAGTGAGGAACGCCTCGCCCGAAACCTTGCCGGCGACGATCGCGCCAGGGGCATGCCGCTCGGCGATCTCCGCGACCCGAGCGACCAGCGCGTCTCCGCTCTGAAGGTCGTTGAAACGGATGCTCAGCCGCGCCGAGGCTTTGGCAGGGATGACGTTATGCGCCGGATTGCCGACGGTCAGATCGGTGACCTCGATATTCGATGGTTGGAACCAGTCACTACCGGCGTCGAGGAGGATCGCGTCGATCTCCGCCAGGATGGCGACCAGCCTACGAATCGGATTGTCGGTCAGATGCGGATAGGCGACGTGGCCCTGCCGCCCGGGAACGTCGATCCAGATATTGACCGATCCGCGCCGCCCAATCTTGATCATGTCGCCCAGCCGCGCCGCCGACGTCGGTTCGCCGACGATGCAGAGCTGCGGCTTCACCCCGCGCTGCTCCATGCGTTCGATCAGCGCACGCGTGCCGTGGACGGCCGGCCCTTCCTCGTCGCCGGTGATCAACATGCTGACGGTGCCCCCCGGCACCTCGGCGCATGCCGCGGCGCATGCCGCGATCGCACCCTTCATATCGACCGCGCCGCGGCCGTACAGCATCCCGCCGCGCACTTCCGGTGCGAACGCATCGCTGGTCCACCCGTCGCCCGGCGGCACCACGTCGAGATGTCCGGCAAAGGCGAAATGCGGGCCGCTTCCCTCCCGCAGCGCCAGCAGGTTTTCGACCGGTCCGTCGGGCGCAACGCCGCTCACGAAGCGATCGACCGAGAAGCCGATGGCTCCCAGTGCCGCTTCGAGTACGTCGAACACGCGCCCCCGCGCCGGGGTCACGCTCTCGGCGGCCAGCAGGTCGCGAGCCAGCGTCACGGGGTCGAGCGGATGAGAAACAGTCATGGCACAGCCTTCAGCGAAGTGCCGTCGCGACACAAGCGTCTCCCCACCGCCATGTGTCGCATCCGTCCAATCGGCAGATCGCGAAAAGGCGTATCGCCGAATCGCGACATTCGCATTCGAAGGGGGGAATCGATGAGCAAGTGGACGTTAGCGCGGGATGCGGCCGTATGCTGCCTTGCTGTCGCGGCATTGCCAGCCGCAGCGCAGGACATGAAGGCCGAGCGAACGGAGAATGTTCGATACAAGACGGTCGAGATGGTGAAGTTCAAGCCGGGGTCCGGCGATCGCGCCTTCGCGATCATCAAGGACCATTTCGTGCCGTCCGCAAAGGCTGCCGGGATACCCATGCCGGTCACGCTGCACCCGCAGAGTGGCGAATGGGACGAGATCACGATCTTTCCGCTATCCGGCGGGATCGAGGATCTGGGCTACAGCACGACGCCGGACGAAGCCAAATGGCTGAATGCGCTGACAAAGCAGCAGGGCAGCAAGGAAAAGGCGATGGCGCTTGTCGCCGAATATAACGGTCTGGTCGAACGACGCGACCGCATCATCGTGCACGAGCACACGCAATAGCCCCGCCGGGCTAGACCGACGCCTGCTCATATTGTTCGAGCACCCAGTCCTCTTCCTGCGCGCCCGCGATCCAGTCCTGCATCCACGGATGGCTGATCACCGCGTGCATATAGGCGGGGGCGAAGCGCGGGATCGGCAGCGAGTAGGTGATGATGCGCGTCACCACCGGCGCGAACATGATGTCGGCCGCGCCGAACTGGCCGAACAGGAAGTCGCCGCCACCGCCGAAGCGCGCGCGTGCCTGTGCCCAAAGCTCCATGATCCGCGTCAGTTCGGCGAGCACGTCGTCGTCGGGGCGCTTTGGCGGATAGACCTGGCGGATGTTCATGCTGTGCTTGCGGCGCAGTGCCGCGAACCCCGAATGCATTTCCGCCGCCATCGAACGCGCCATCGCGCGCGCCGCCGGCTGTTCGGGCCAGAAGCGCGTGCCGCCCGATTTCTCGTTGCAATATTCGATGATCGCCAGGCTGTCCCACACCACGACGTCGTCGCCGTCCCACAGGATCGGCACCTTGCCCGACGAGGGCGCGAATTCGTCGCCTTCGCGCCGCTTTTCCCAATTCTGGTCGTATAGCGGGACGACCACCTCCTCGAACGGCAGGCCCGACTGCTTGCAGGCGAGCCAGCCACGCAGCGACCAGGAGGAATAGGCCTTGTTGCCGATGATGAGCTTGAGCATGGGCAAGGGGGTAGCGGGGCCGCGCGTACCGGGCAACTGCTATGGAGTGTCGGGTCGTCGACCCCCTGATCCGTCGGTTTGGAGCAATGTCGAGAAACGGGGCTGGGTACCGCTTGGCAGCTTCCCGGCTTCGCTCGAAACCGACGGGTTCTTTGGGAAAAGGCGCTACCCGATCGCTTCGAGAACCGCCGCGCGCAATTCGGCGATCCCCATGCCCTTTTCGCTCGACGTCGCGATTATGTCGGGATGCGCGGCGGGGCGCTTGCGCGCTTCCTCCTCGGTGCGTGCCGTCACGTCGGCAAGATCGCTCGCCTTGATCTTGTCGGCCTTGGTCAGGACGATGCGATAGCTGACCGCGGCATCGTCGAGCATCTTGAGGATATCGCGATCGACGTCCTTGATGCCGTGCCGCGCGTCGATCAGCACCAGCGCGCGCTTGAGCACCTGCCGTCCGCGCAGGAAATCATTGATCAGGAAGCGCCATTTCTTGACGACGTCCTTGGGCGCCTTGGCAAAGCCGTATCCCGGCATATCGACCAGCCGTAGCGTCAGCGGATCGCCGACCTCGAAGAAATTGAGCTCCTGCGTCCGCCCTGGCGTGTTCGACGTCCGCGCCAGATTGCTGCGATTGGTCAGCGCATTGAGCAGCGACGACTTGCCCACGTTCGAGCGGCCCGCGAACGCCACTTCGGGGACGCTCGGATCAGGCAGATATTCCAGCGTCGGCGCCGATTTCAGGAACTCGACGCGACCGGCGAATGCCTTGCGGGCGGTCTCGATCAAGGCGTCGTCGAAGCGCGGCTCGCTCATTTCGCCGGGGCCTGCCTGAGCGCGGGATGCTTCGAATATAGCCATTGCTGCTGCGCGATCGTCAGCACGTTGGTGGTGATCCAATACACCTGCAACCCGACCGCGAATGGTGCCATCACGAACATCAGCACCCACGGCATGATCGCAAACACCTGCTTCTGCACGTCATCGGTCGGCTGCGGGTTGAGCTTGAACTGGAAATACATCGAGATGCCGAGCAGGATCGGGAACACGCCGATCGCGATGAAGCTCGGCGGTGTGAACGGCAGCAGCCCGAACAGGTTGATCGGCGTCAGCGGATCGGGCGCCGACAGGTCCTTGATCCACAGGATGAACGGCTGGTGCCGCATCTCGATGGTCAGCATCAGCACCTTGTACAGCGCATAGAAGATAGGAATCTGCAGCAGCATGGGCAGGCATCCGGCAAGCGGATTGACCTTCTCGTCCTTGTAGAGCTTCATCATCTCCTGCTGCAGGCGGGGCTTGTCGTCCTTGTACCGCTCCTGCAGCGCCTTGAGCTTGGGCTGCACCGCGCGCATCCCCGCCATCGACGCGAATTGCTTCTGCGCGATCGGGAACATGATGAGGCGTACCGTGAGCGTCAGCAGGATGATCGCCAGCCCGAAATTGTTGACCATCCGGAACACCCAGTCGAGATAATAGAAGATCGGCTTCTCGATGATCCGGAACCATCCCCAGTCGATCGCCTTGTCGAACTGCGCGATGCCCAGATTGGCCTCGTAATCGTCGATCGCCCGGACTTCCTTGGCACCCGCAAAGAAGCGCGAAGTGTGCGTGACCGCAGACCCGGCGGCGAGCTGCTGCGGCTGGACGGTATAATCCGCCTGATAAGCGCCATTCGCGCCCGAGCGGAACTGCCCGGCCATGTCCTTGCCCTGATCGGGGATCAGCGCGGTCAGCCAGTATTTGTCGGTAAAGCCGAGCCAGCCGCCGGTCGAATCGAACGTCTCGGGCGCTTCGTCGAGCTCGTCGAAATCGGTGTCGTAATTGGCGACGCCGTTGGCGACCGACATCGGCCCGATATGGATCGTCCAGCTGTCCTTGTCGTGGAATACGCCGCTGCGATTGACCAGCGCGTAGGGCGCGACCGTCACCGGCTGGCCGCCAGCGTTGGCGACGGTCTGCTTGATGGTGAACATATATTGGTCGTCGACCGCCAGTTCGATGCGGAAGCGCTGGCCCGCCGCATTGGCCGCGTCGAGGATGACGGGCTTGCCGGGCGCGAGAACGTCGCCGGTCGCGCGCCACACCGTGTCGGGTCCGGGCGCCTGCAACCCGGTATCGCGCCAGCCGAAGCCGGCGAAATACGCATCGGGCGCGCCCGACGGCGACAGCAGTCGGATCGGCGCCGAATTGTCGGCGACCGTCTCGTCATATTTCTTGAGGATCAGGTCGTCGATCCGCGGCCCGCGTAGGTTGATCGATCCCGACAGCGTCGGCGTGTCGATACGGATACGCGGCGTTTCGGCGAGCACCACGGCGCGGCTGCGCACCGCGGCCGGCGAATCGGCAGTCGGGTCGGCCGACGGGGCAGGGATCGCCTCGGACTTGCCCTGCTCGATCCTCGTCGCGGGGGGATTGGCGGTCGGGAAGAACGTGCCCGCTAGGTACGGCCAGCCGAACAGGATCGCGGCCGCAAGCAGCGCGAAAAGCAGAAAGTTCTTCTGTTCGTCTTTCACCGGAAATCCTCAGGCTTGGGCATCAGGGAACGGGGTCATAGCCGTGCCCGCCCCAGGGATGGCAGCGGACGATGCGTCGAAGCGCGAGCCAGCCGCCCTTGGCAGCCCCATAGCGGCCCACCGCCTCGATTGCATAGGCCGAACAGGAGGGCGCGTAGCGGCAAGTGGACGGAAGCGCCCGCGACGGCCCGACCTGCCAGCCGCGGGCGACTAGGATGAACAGGCGCGCGATCATCGCCGCACCTTGGCCAGCGCCTTGTCCAGTTCCGCCCGCAACAGGCAGTACTCGCGCTCGATACCGCCTTTGCGGCCGATCAGCACATGGTCCGCCCCCGGTTGGCCGGCGCCCGGCAGCAATTCGTCGGCCAGCGCGCGCAGCCGCCGCTTCATGCGGTTGCGAACGACGGCATTGCCGACTTTCTTGGAAACGGTAAAGCCGACCCGCATTCGCGGATCGGCATCATCGCGCGGCCGCATCAGCAGGACGAAACCGGGCATCGGCGCCCGCCGTCCGCTGTTCGCCGCGAGGAAGTCGCTACGCTTTTTAAGGCGTGTCAGGCCGAGAGTTTCTTGCGGCCCTGCGCCCGGCGCTTGCGGATGATGTTGCGCCCGCCCGGCGTCGCCATCCGCGTGCGGAAGCCGTGACGACGTGCACGCACGAGGTTGCTCGGCTGAAAGGTCCGCTTCATCGTTCATTCCTCGAAACTGTCATAACGTAAAAAGCCGCCCCGACGGACGGCCCTTGCTGTCGCTCCCCTTATGGAAAGCCTGCGGCTTAGTCAATCGGGGCGCGACGTCGCGATTGCGGAGAGGTCCCGAGCCGCATCGATCGCAATACCCGCTGCCTTGCGCTCGGAATAGCGATCCGTCAGAACTTCGCCATGCGGTCGCAGTAGCACCGTGAAGCGGACCAGTTCCTCCATCACGTCGACGATGCGGTCGTAATAGGGTGAAGGCCGCATTCGTCCGGCCACGTCGAACTCGTCGAACGCCTTGGCGACGCTCGACTGATTGGGGATCGTCACCATCCGCATCCAGCGCCCCAGCAGCCGCAGCGTGTTCACCGCGTTGAACGACTGCGATCCGCCCGAGACCTGCATCACCGCCAGCGTGCGACCCTGCGTCGGGCGCATCCCGCCCATATCGAGCGGCAGATGGTCGATCTGTGCCTTGAGCACGCTGGAAATCGCGCCGTGGCGCTCGGGGCTGCACCAGACCTGCCCCTCCGACCACATCGCGTGCTCGCGCAGTTCGGCGACCGCCGGGTGGTCATCGCCCGCCACCCGATCGGGAAGCGGCAGGTCGGCGGGATCGAAGATACGGGTTTCCGCCCCGAAGAAGTGGAGCAGGCGCGCTGCTTCCTCGATGCACAGCCGCGAATAGCTGCGGTCGCGCAAACTGCCGTATAGCAGCAGAATGCGGGGCGGGGGCAGGTCCGTCTCAAGTCCACTCGCCGGATGCCGATGCGCGAACGCACGGTCGAGCGCGGGCAGGTGATCGGGATCGGGCAATTCGCGCAATCGGGTCATGCTACGGTCTCCGGGAACCAGCGTCGCCCGAGCCGAAGCGCGACATGGACCAGCGCCAGCAATACCGGCACGGCGGCGAACGCCACCGGCGATGCGAGCCCGTACGCGGCGATGGCCACCGCGATCGCCAGTTCGAAATTATTGCCAGACGCGGTGAATGCGATGGCGGTGGTCCTCGGATAATCGGCCGCGATCACCTTGCCCATCCAGAAGCTGACGCCGAACTGGATCACGAAGTACAGCGCAAGCGGCACCGCGATGCGCAGCGCGTCGAACGGCAGCGCGACGACATCGCCGCCTTTGAGCGTAAACATCGCCGCGATGGTGAACAACAGCGCGATCAGCGTGATCGGCCCGATGCGCGGCAGGAAGCGGCGCTCGTACCAATCCTCTCCCTTCTGCGCGACGAGGATGCGGCGCGTCAGATAGCCGGCGGCAAACGGGATACCGAGATAGACCAGCACCGCCTGCGCTATCGTTCCGATACCAACGTCAAGAACGCCGCCCTCGACCCCGAACAGCGGCGGCAATACCGTCAGGAACAGCCAGGCATAGACGCTGAAAAAAAGGATCTGGAACAGCGAATTGAACGCGACCAGCGCTGCGACATATTGATTGTCGCCCCTGGCAAGCTGATTCCACACCAGCACCATCGCAATGCACCGCGCCAGGCCGATCAGGACAAGCCCGGTCATGTAGCCGGGCTCGTTGCGCAGGAAGATCACTGCCAACGCGAACATCAGCACCGGCCCGATCAGCCAGTTCTGCACCAGCGATAGCGCCAGCACGCGGCGGTCGTCGAACACGCGCGGCAATTCTTCGTATCGCACGCGCGCGAGTGGCGGGTACATCATCGCGATCAATCCGATCGCGATCGGCACGTTGGTGGTGCCAACCGACATCGCATCGATCGACTGCGGCAGGCCGGGAATCAGCGTGCCCAGCGCGATGCCGGACGCCATCGCCAGCAGGATCCACAGCGTCAGCCAGCGGTCGAGGAACGACAGCCGCTCGGGTTTCGGCGCGGTCATGCCCGGGGGATGAGCGGCAGCACGGTTTCGGACGGGCGGCACAGCTTCACGCCCAGCGGCGCCACCACCAGGGGGCGGTTGATGAGGATCGAATGTGCCATCATCGCATCGATCAGCGCGGTGTCGTCAAGGCTCGGGTCGTCCAACCCAAGCTCGGCATAGGGTGTACCTTTCTCACGCAGCAGGTCGCGCGGACGCATTCCAGCGCGTTCGATCAGAGCGATCAGTAGAGCGCGGGTCGGCGGAGTCTTGAGATACTCGACGATATGCGGTTCGATGCCGGCCGCGCGGATGAACCCCACGACGTTGCGCGACGTCCCGCAATCCGGGTTGTGATAGACGATGATGTCGGGGATCATGGCTGTCCTCGGCAATTGGAAAGTTCGGCGACGATCGGCGCACACAGCGAGCTGTCGCCAGCGCAGCAATCCTTGAGCAGGAACGTCACGAGATCGGCGACACGATCCAGTCGCGCACGAAACAGGATCGAGCGGCCTTCGCGGGTCGAAGCGACCAGTCCCGCCCGCTGCAGGATCGCCAGGTGGCTCGACAAGCTGTTCTGCGGCACCTTGAGCAATTCGGCGGCTCGTCCCGCCGCCAGTCCGTGCGGGCTGTGCCGGACCAGCAGACGGAACGCGTCCAGCCGGGTCGGTTGGGCCAGCGCTCCGAGCGCATCCATTGCGTCCAATGAATCCATATATCCGGAAATATCGATATAATAATATTGTGGCAAGTCGATTTGCTTCGACATCCGCACCGCTTGCCTCGCTCGCGCCCGGCGTTAGTGTCGCGCCAAAATATGCCCCTTTGGAGAGGCCATGACCCCCGATTTCGACTTCGCGCTCGGCGAGAATGCGGACATGATCCGCGACACGACCCGGCGTTTCGCGACTGACCGGATCGCGCCGCTCGCGACCCGCATCGACGCCGACGACTGGTTCCCGCGTGACGAACTATGGTCCGCGATGGGCGAACTCGGCTTGCACGGCATCACCGTCGCCGAGACCGATGGCGGCCTTGGCCTCGGCTATCTCGAGCACGTCATCGCGTGCGAGGAAGTGAGCCGCGCCTCGGCATCGATTGGCCTGAGCTATGGCGCCCACTCCAACCTGTGCATCAACCAGATCGCCCGCTGGGCCAGCCCCGAGCAGAAGGCAAAGTACCTGCCAAAGCTCATCTCCGGCGAGCATGTCGGATCGCTGGCGATGTCGGAGGCCGGCGCGGGTTCCGATGTCGTTTCGATGAAGCTCAAGGCGACGCGCGTGCAGGGCGGCTATGTCCTCAATGGCACCAAGTTCTGGATCACCAACGCCGCGTATGCCGACACGTTGGTGGTATACGCCAAGACCGGCGAGGGAAGTCGCGGCATCACGACCTTCCTGATCGAACGCGGCATGCCCGGCTTTTCGATCGGGCAGAAGATCGACAAGATGGGAATGCGCGGTTCGCCGACCTCCGAACTGGTGTTCGACGATTGCGAAGTGCCCGATGCGAACGTCATGGGCCCGGAAAATGGCGGTGTCGGCGTTCTGATGTCCGGCCTCGATTACGAGCGCACCGTGCTCGCTGGCATCCAGCTCGGCATCATGCAGGCCTGCCTCGACGTCGTCGTGCCCTATCTTCGCGAGCGCAAGCAGTTCGGCAAGCCGATCGGCAGTTTCCAGCTGATGCAGGCCAAGGTGGCCGACATGTATGTCGCGCTCAATTCGGCCCGCGCCTATGTCTACGCGGTGGCGAAGTCGTGTGACGCCGGCCGGACGACGCGGTTCGACGCCGCGGGCGCGATCCTGTTCGCCAGCGAGAACGCGTTCAAGGTCGCGGGCGAGGCGGTGCAGGCGCTGGGCGGAGCGGGCTATACCAAGGATTGGCCGGTCGAACGCTTCCTGCGCGACGCCAAGCTGCTCGACATCGGCGCGGGGACGAACGAGATCCGCCGCATGCTGATCGGACGCGAACTGATCGGGCACGACGCCCCGGCGGCGCAATGACATGAGTGCGCCCGTCCTGCCCACCGGGGTCCAGATCGAAAGCGAAACGTTTCGCGCCAACGCCGCGCACAATCGGGCGCTCGTCGAACGCCTGCGCGCCGACGTCACCACCGCGGCGCTGGGCGGCACCGACAAGGCGCGCGACCGCCATACCGCGCGCGGCAAACTGCTCCCCCGCAACCGCGTCGAGCGGCTGCTCGACCCCGGCTCGCCGTTCCTGGAGATCGGCCAGCTTGCCGCCAACGACCTTTACGATGGCGAAGTTCCCGGTGCCGGCGTGATCGCCGGGATCGGCCGCGTGTCGGGCCGGACCTGTATGATCCTGTGCAACGACGCCACGGTGAAGGGCGGCACCTACTTCCCGATGACGGTGAAGAAGCATCTGCGCGCGCAGGAGATCGCCGAGGCGAACTGCCTGCCGTGCATCTATCTCGTCGATTCGGGCGGCGCCAACCTGCCGCATCAGGCCGAGGTATTCCCCGACCGCGACCATTTCGGCCGCATCTTCTTCAACCAGGCGAACATGTCGGCCAAGGGCATTCCCCAGATCGCCTGCGTGATGGGCAGCTGCACCGCGGGCGGCGCCTATGTGCCCGCCATGTCCGACGAGAGTGTCATCGTTCGCAACCAGGGGACGATCTTTCTGGCCGGGCCGCCGCTGGTCAAGGCCGCGACCGGCGAGGAGATCAGCGCCGAGGATCTGGGCGGCGGCGATCTGCACGGTCGCAAGTCGGGCGTGGTCGATCACGTCGCCGAGAATGACGAACACGCGCTGACGATCGTGCGCGACATCGTCAGTCACCTGCCGGGCGACCGCAAGCACGACCTGACCCTCAAGGACCCGCGCCCGCCCAAATACGATGCCGAGGAGCTGTACGGCATCGTTCCGCAGGACGTTCGCGCGCCCTATGACGTCCATGAGGTCATCGCCCGCCTGGTCGACGCATCCGAGTTTCACGAGTTCAAGGCGCTCTACGGCACCTCGCTGGTATGCGGTTTCGCGCATATCTGGGGGATGCCCGTCGGCATCATCGCCAACAACGGCGTGCTGTTCAGCGAAAGCGCGGTCAAGGGCGCGCACTTCATCGAGCTTGCCTGCCAGCGTCGCGTGCCCTTGCTGTTCCTCCAGAACATCTCGGGCTTCATGGTCGGCGGCAAATATGAGGCGGAGGGCATCGCCAAGCATGGCGCAAAGCTGGTGACGGCGGTCGCCACCGCCACCGTGCCGAAGATCACGATCCTGATCGGGGGCAGCTTCGGCGCGGGCAATTACGGCATGTGCGGACGTGCCTATTCCCCGCGCTTCCTGTTCAGCTGGCCCAATTCGCGCATCAGCGTGATGGGCGGCGAACAGGCGGCGAGCGTGCTGGCGACCGTCCACCGCGACGCCGACAACTGGACGCCCGAGCAGGCCGAAGCCTTCAAGCAACCTATCCGCGACGACTATGAAGCACAGGGGAACCCGTGGCATGCCACCGCGCGGCTGTGGGACGACGGCATCATCGACCCCGCGCAGACCCGCGATGTGCTAGGTCTCGCCTTTGCTGCGACGCTCAACGCCCCGATTTCGGACCGTCCGGCGTTCGGCGTGTTCCGGATGTGAGGAGAATTGAAATGCGCATGTTGCTGACCGCCGCCGCTTTGTGCGTCGCCACCCCCGCCGCGGCGCAGGAGCATGCGAACGACGCCGATACCAAGGCCGTCCTGACCGCGATCGACGCGCTGTTCACCGGCCTGACCACGAAGGACGCGGCAGCGATCACCGCCGCGACCTGGCCGGAGGGGCGTGCGACCGGGACATCGACTTCCGCGTCGGGGGAAGCCCGCGTCACGGGCTCCGACTGGGCGACCTTTGCCGGCCGCATTGCGACGATCCCTGGCAAGCCGGTCGAGCGCAACGTCGATCCGCACGTCCATGTCGATGGCGACATCGCGATGGTGTGGACGCCCTACGTCTTCACGCTCGACGGCAAATTCTCGCATTGCGGCACCAACCATTTCGACCTGGTGCGCAAGGCGGGCGTGTGGAAGATCCTTAACGTCACCTGGACCCAGCGTAAGACCGGATGCCCGCCCGCATGATCCAGTCGCTGCTGATCGCCAACCGCGGTGAGATCGCGTGTCGCATCATCCGCACCGCGCGGGCGATGGGCGTGCGCACCGTCGCGGTCTATTCGGACGCCGACGCCAAGGCGCTGCACGTGCGCCAGGCCGATGAGGCGGTCCATATCGGCGCCTCGCCGCCGCGCGAAAGCTATCTGGTCGGCGCAAAGATCATCGCCGCCGCCAAGGCGACCGGGGCGGAGGCGATCCACCCCGGCTATGGCTTCCTGTCCGAAAACGCCGATTTCGCGCAGGCCGTGCTCGATGCCGGGCTGATCTGGGTCGGTCCCAACCCCGACAGCATCCGCGCGATGGGATTGAAGGACGCCGCCAAGGCGCGGATGATCGCCGCGGGTGTGCCGGTGACGCCGGGTTATCTCGGCGAGGACCAGTCGCCCGAACGCCTGCAGGCAGAGGCGGATGCGATCGGCTATCCGGTCCTGATCAAGGCGGTCGCGGGCGGCGGCGGCAAGGGGATGCGGCGCGTCGATGCTGCGCAGCATTTTGCCGAAATGCTGCAATCCTGTCAGCGCGAGGCGGCGTCGAGCTTCGGAGACGACCGCGTCCTGATCGAGAAATACATCCTCTCGCCGCGCCACATCGAAGTGCAGGTGTTCGGCGATACGCATGGCAACGTCGTCCACCTGTTCGAACGCGACTGTTCGCTCCAGCGCCGCCACCAGAAGGTGATCGAGGAAGCCCCCGCACCCGGCATGGACGAGGGCACCCGCGAAGCGATCTGCGCCGCCGCCGTGCGCGCGGCCAAGGCCGTCGATTATGTCGGGGCAGGCACGATCGAATTCATCGCCGACGCCAGCGAAGGGCTGCGCGCCGACCGCATCTGGTTCATGGAAATGAATACCCGGTTGCAGGTCGAACATCCGGTGACTGAGGAGATCACCGGAGTGGACTTGGTCGAGTGGCAACTGCGCGTGGCGAGCGGCGAGCCGTTGCCGAAGCGGCAGGACGAACTGGCGATCGATGGCTGGGCAATCGAGGCGCGGTTATATGCGGAGGACCCGGCTAAGGGGTTTTTGCCTAGTCCGGGGCGGATCGATCACCTCATACTTTCTGAATTTCTGCGCACTGAGACCGGGGTGGAAGAAGGAGATACAATAAGCTCGTTTTACGACCCTATGATCGCAAAGCTTATAGCCTGGGGAGAAACGCGCGACGAGGCGCGCCGCGAGCTTCAGCGGCTGTTGAACGAAAGCTTTGCGGGGCCATCGCGGACCAACAAGGGCTTTCTCTTCGCCTGCCTTGGTGACAATGACTTTGCCACCGGCGAAATCGATACTGGTCTGATTGCCCGTCGGGGAGATGCTCTGCTGCCGCCGGCTGCCCCCTCCCTTCAAGCCATCGACAGAGCCGCGAGCTGCTATCGGCAGAACTGGCTCGACTGGAGTGAGGCATCGACCACTCGTGTGATGCTCAACGGACTGTTCGGGTACAGAATGAATAGTTCGCCCAATCTGAGCGTTCATCTCTTTGTCGAAGGTCAGCATGTCCGCGGCGACGCAACTCTGCCAAAAGGCTTGACCGGCATTCCCTGCGACATGGACCCGAAAGGCGAATTGCTAGTCACTGAGAACGGACAAAGCTGGGTCTTCCGGCTTCGCCCGGATGCGGGTGCTGGTCTGGCAACTACCGCCGATGGCGCGATCCTCGCCCCGATGCCCGGTCGCATCACCGCGGTCGAGGTCACGCCCGGTGCCGCCGTCACCAAGGGCCAGCGCCTCGTCACGCTCGAGGCGATGAAGATGGAGCACAGCCTGACTGCGCCATTCGACGGGACGGTCGCGGAGTTGAATGCAGAGGCGGGCGGGCAGGTGAGCGAGGGAACGCTATTGGTGCGGGTCGAGCGGGCGCGCGAGGGCGAACCCGGATGACGTGCGCCACCCCACCCCGTTCGTGTCGAGCGCAGTCGAGACACGTTACAAGGCGCGCCGGCCGCATGCGTCAGAAGCCTCGCTCCGCTCGGCCAGGGTTCTCTACTACGCTCGAACCGAACGGATAGGGGAGTGCTACGGCCAGCTCGTACCCCGGCGAAGGCCGGGGTCGAGTTGGGAAGACGGGAATAAGGACGAGCTTCGCTCGGTGATAATTTGGACTGAACCCCGGCCCTCGGCGGGGTATGGCAAGGGAATTTTGAGTGGCCGGTAGAACCTACGACCAGTGGCAGATCGGCGACCAGATCGCCCATGACCTGCGCCGTACGGTCACCGAAACCGACAACCTGCTGTTCTCGACTATGACCCACAATCCGCAACCGCTCCATCTTGATGCGGAAGCGGCGATGGCGTCGGAGTTCGGCCAAATCCTGGTCAACGGGACGTTCACCTTCGCGCTGATGATCGGCCTCAGCGTTGGCGACACCACGCTCGGGACGCTCGTCGCCAATCTCGGCTATGACAAGGTGGTGATGCCAAAGCCGGTGTTTATCGGCGACACGCTGCGTGCCACGACCGAAGTCACCGACAGGCGCGAGAGCAAGTCGCGTCCCGACGCCGGGCTGGTCACCTTCGCCCACGAACTCCTCAACCAGCGCGGCGAGGTCGTCTGCAACTGCCTGCGCACCGCATTGCTCAAGCGATCGACCTGAAGGGAATAGACATGGACTTCAACGGAACCGCCGCCGTCGTCACCGGCGCCGCATCGGGGCTCGGCGCCGCCACTGCCCGCGCGCTCGCCGCGCAGGGCGCGAAAGTCGCGATCTTCGATCTCCAGGCCGAAAAGGGCGAGGCGCTGGCGGCGGAGATCGGCGGCGTGTTCTGCGAGGTCAACGTGACGCAGGACGACAGCGTCGACGCGGGGTTTGCCAAGGCGCGCGCCGCACATGGCCAGGAACGCATCCTCGTCAATTGCGCCGGCGTCGGCAACGCGATGAAGACCGCCAGCCGCTCGAAGGAAGACGGATCGATCAAGCATTTCAGCCTCCAGGCGTTCGACTGGGTGATCCAGATCAACCTGGTCGGCACATTCCGCTGCATCGCCAAGTCGACGGCCGGGATGCTGACGCTCGACCCGCTCGCCAATGGCGAGCGCGGCGCGATCGTCAACACCGCCAGCGTCGCGGCCGAGGACGGACAGATCGGTCAGGCTGCCTATTCGGCGTCGAAGGGCGGCGTCGTTGGCATGACCCTGCCGATCGCGCGCGACCTGTCGGGGGAGGGCATTCGCGTCAACACGATCCTGCCCGGCATCTTCGAAACGCCGCTGATGCTCGGCGCGCCGCAAAATGTGAAGGACGCGCTTGCCGCGTCGGTGCCGTTTCCCAAGCGGCTCGGGGATCCGCAGGAATATGCCAGCCTCGCGCTCGAAATGCTGCGCAATCCGTATTTCAACGGTGAGGACGTCCGCCTCGACGGGGCGATCCGGATGGGACTGCGCTAGATGGCGCTCGACCCCGAGACGCTCGACGCGCTGATCGATACGGTCCGGCGGTTCGTGTCCGAACGGCTGCGGCCGCTGGAGGCGCAGGTCGAGGAGGACGATGCGATCCCCACCGATGTCGTCGCCGAGATGCGCGACATGGGGCTGTTCGGGCTGTCGATCGCGGAAGAATTTGGCGGTCTCGGCCTGACGATGGTCGAGGAAGTGCGCGTGGCGATCGAGCTCGGCCGGACCACTCCGGCGTTCCGCTCGACCTTCGGCACCAATGTCGGCATCGGCAGCCAGGGCCTGGTGATGGCCGGCACGCCCGAACAAAAGGCGCAGTGGCTGCCGAGAATCGCCAGCGGAGAGATCGTCACCAGCTTCGCGCTGACCGAACCCGATGTCGGCTCGGATTCGGCGGCAGTGAAGACGCGCGCGGTCCGCGACGGCGACGTCTATCGGCTGACCGGGACCAAGCGCTACATCACCAATGCCGACAAGGCCGACCTGTTCACGGTGATGGCGCGCGTCGGCGAGACGCCGGGCGCCCGGGGCGTATCGGCGTTCCTCGTCCCGCGTGATCTGCCCGGCCTGACCGTCGGCGCGCCGGAACGCAAGATGGGGCAAAAGGGCGCCAAGGTCGCCGACGTCACCTTCGACGATGTGGCGGTGCCCGCCGTCAACCGGCTGGGCGAGGAAGGCGAGGGGTTCAAGATCGCGATGCGCGTGCTTGACCGCGGGCGATTGCACATCTCGGCGGTGTCGGTCGGAGTGGCCGAGCGGCTGATCGCTGATTGCGTGGCCTATGCGACGACGCGGATGCAGTTCGGAAAGGCCATTTCCGACCACCAGCTGATCCAGGCGATGATCGCCGACAGCAAGACCGAAACGCTAGCCGCGCGCGCGCTCGTGCTCGAGACGGCCGCCGCCAAGGACCGCGGGGAGGACGTCGTGCTCGAATCGTCGGCGGCCAAGCTGTTCGCCACCGAAATGGTCGGCCGCGTCGCCGATCGCGCGGTGCAGATCTTCGGCGGCGCGGGGTACATCGCCGATTACGGCATCGAGCGCCTGTACCGCGACGTCCGCCTGTTCCGCTTGTACGAGGGCACGACCCAGATCCAGCAGCTGATCGTCGCGCGGGAAACGATCAAGCGCGGGGGCTGACGTCGCTCATTTCTTTGCGAACACCGCCCCGACATGCGCGTCTCCGCGCTCGGCCGCGAGCCGCGCCTGCCGCTCGCGCTCGGCATAGCCTGCACGCTGCCTGGCATCGCGACTATCGTGACATGCCGGGCAGACCACCCCCTCGACAAACTGCGGCGATGCCCGCTCCGCCGCGCCGATCGGCATCCGGCAGGCATGGCACAGGTCGTAGCTGCCCTGCGACAGCCCGTGCGTCACCGCCACCCGCTGATCGAACACGAAACATTCGCCCTGCCACAGGCTCTCCTCCGCAGGGACTTCCTCCAGATAGCGCAGGATGCCGCCTTGAAGGTGATAGACCTGGTCGATCCCTTCCGCCTTGGCGAACGCGGTCGCTTTCTCGCAGCGGATGCCGCCGGTGCAGAACATCGCGATCTTCGGCGCCTTGCCAAGCTGCTCGCGCTGCTCGCGAAACCAGCGGGGAAAATCCCGGAACGTCGCGGTCCGCGGATCGATCGCCCCGGCGAAGCTGCCGATCGCGACCTCATAATCGTTGCGCGTGTCGATGACGACCGTGTCGGGATCGGCGATCAGCGCGTTCCAGTCCGCCGGTGCGACATAATGGCCGACGCTTTGCAGCGGATTGATGTCGGGCTGCCCCATCGTCACGATCTCGCGCTTCAGCCGCACTTTCATGCGGTGAAACGGCAGTGACTCGGCACGTGATTCCTTGACGTCCATGCCGGCGCAGCCCGGCAGCGCGCGGATATGTCCGAGGACGCTGTCGATCGCACCATCGCCGCCTGCGATCGTGCCGTTGATTCCCTCTGGCGCGATCAGCAGCGTGCCCTTGATCGCCTGAGCCTCGCAAAGCGTGGCAAGACCCAAGCGGATCGCAGCGCAATCGTCGAAGCGCGTGAAGCAATAGAGCGCGGCGATGCGGATCGGCAGGGATTGGGTCATCGATGCAATCTGGTTCCGACTGCGCGCCGCTGGTGACCCCTACGAGAATCGAACTCGTGTTTTCGCCGTGAGAGGGCGACGTCCTAACCGCTAGACGAAGGGGCCGTGCGCGGATGATGCGGAAGGCGAGCGCTTACGAGTGTCGCGCCAATCCGTCAACCGCGATCAAGCCGCGACCTTGCGCCGCTCTGCCATCTCCGCGTTCAGCATCTCCGCCAGCAGGAACGCCAGTTCGAGCGACTGACCGGCGTTGAGCCGCGGGTCGCAATGCGTGTGATACCGATCCGCCAGCGACTGTTCGGTCACATCGACTGCGCCGCCGGTGCACTCGGTGACGTTCTGCCCGGTCATCTCCGCATGGATGCCGCCGCCGAAGCTGCCCTCGGCGCGGTGCACCGCGAAGAAGCCGCGGACTTCGGCCAGGATGCGGTCGAAAGGCCGGGTCTTGTAGCCATTGGCGGCCTTGATGACGTTGCCGTGCATCGGGTCGCAGCTCCACACCACCGGGTGCCCCTCGCGCTGGACCGCGCGGACCAGCGGCGGCAGCCCCTTCTCGATCTTGTCGTGGCCATAGCGGGTGATGAGCGTCATCCGGCCGGGAATGCGCGCAGGATTGAGCGTGTCGAGCATCTTGAGCAGCGCATCGGGCTCGAGGGTCGGCCCGCACTTCATGCCGATCGGATTGTCGATGCCGCGCAGGAACTCGACATGCGCCGACCCTTCGAACCGCGTGCGATCGCCGATCCACAGGAAATGCGCGCTGGTATCGTACCAGTCGCCGGTCAGCGAATCCTGCCGCGTCAGCGCCTGTTCGTACGGGAGCAGCAGCGCTTCGTGGCTGGTGTAGAAATCGGTCGCCTTCAACTGCGGCACCGTTTCCGGATTGATCCCGCACGCTTCCATGAACTCGAGCGATTCGCTGATGCGGTCGGCCATCTCGGCATATTTCTTCGCCCAGGGCGACCGGCCCATGAAGTCATGCGTCCAGCGATGGACCTGGTGAAGGTTGGCGTACCCCCCTTGCGCGAATGCGCGCAGCAGGTTGAGCGTCGCGGCCGACTGCGAATAGGCACGGATCATCCGCTGCGGATCGTTGACACGGCCGGCCGGGGTGAAGGCGATGTCGTTGACATTGTCGCCGCGGTAACTGGGCAGCGTGACGCCATCGATCGTCTCGGTATCGGCCGAACGCGGCTTTGCGAATTGCCCCGCCATCCGGCCCAGCTTCACCGTCGGCAGCTTCGACGCAAAGGTCAGGACGACCGCCATCTGCAGGATGACGCGGAACGTGTCGCGGATATTGTTGGCGCTATGCTCGGCGAACGATTCGGCGCAGTCGCCGCCTTGCAGCAGGAATGCCTTGCCCTCGCTGACCCGCGCCAGATCGGCGGTCAGGTTGCGCGCCTCGCCCGCGAACACCAGCGGCGGAAAGGTCGCAAGCTGGTCCGTCGCGGCGGTCAGTGCGGCGGCGTCCTCATAGTGCGGCAGCTGGCGAGCCTCTGCCTGTGTCCAGCTGTCGGGGGCCCATTTGGCGGCCATGGCGTTCTCGTCCACTCGTTGCGATGTCTGATTTTCCATGCGCCACGCGCGCGCTCGGCGCAATCAAGGAAAGGTTCGCCGCTCAGTAGCCCGCGCCGAGATCGACGACATTGCGCATCGGCTTGCCGCCCACGAACGCCGCCAGGTTTTCGAGGAACAGCGCGGTCGCGCGCTGGAACATCGTCGTCTGGCTGCGCCCCGACAGGTGCATCGAATGCAGCGTGTTCGGGGCGCTCCACAGCGGGTGCTCCGGCGGCAGCGGCTCGGGATCGACGGTATCGAGGAACGCGCCGGCAATCTGCCGCGCCTCGAGCGCCGCGACCAGCGCATCCTGATCGACCATGTCGCCGCGTGCGAAGTTGATGAGCCAGGCCGAGGATTTCATCGCCGCCAGTTCGCTCGCACCGACCAGCGCCTGCGTCGCACTGGTCGATGGCGCCACCAGGATGATCCAGTCGAATTCGCCGATCCGCGACTTCCAGGCATCGGCGGCAAGCGTGCCTTCGCGGCCCGACCGCGTGATGCCGGTGACGTCGACATCGAACGCTGCCAGCCGCGTGCCAATCAGCCGCCCGATCGTGCCATAGCCGACGATCAGCGCGCTCGATCCGGCAAGCTCGACCTTGCCTGGCGCGTCGGTGCTCCACTGCCGGCGATCGGCCAGCCGCACGACCTCATCATAGCGCTTCGCCGCGGCGAGCATTCCCAGTACCGCGTATTCGGCGACGGCGTTCGCATTGATGCCGGTGCCGTTGGTCAGCACCGTGCCGCGCCGTTCGAGAAGCGCGGTGTCATACGCATCCACTCCCGCGCGCAGCGTGAACAGCCACTTCAGCCGCGCGCCCGCCGCGGCGATCGCCGCACTGTCGCTGGAAGACTGGACGTCGACCCAGGCGATGTCGGCATCGGCCATCGCCGCTTCTGCGTCGGCGCGACTGGTGAACCAATGCGGCGTGATCGACGCGGGGAGGCGAGGTTCGAGCAGCGGGCGGGCAATTGCTGGAAGAACGGCTTTCATGGGTTCAATCTGGCAAGCCCACCGGCCGATGTCGAGCGAGCGTCAATCCACCCGTACCCGGCCTGCGCCGGGGTACGGCGCGCTACAGGCCGAGTTTCCAGTCCCAGCCGAGCGGATCGCCGTCCATCATCTCTACTCCCGCAGCCGCCAGCTCATCGCGGATCGCATCGGATGCCGCAAAGTCCTTCGCGGCGCGCGCGGCCTTGCGGTCTGCGAGGCGTCCGGCAATCGCAGCTTCGTCGATCGTCGCATCAGCAGGGCGCAAGCGCAGGTCAGCGCGGGTGAGCGCTGCCAGGGTCATACCCAGCGTCTCATCGAACCGCGTCAGCGTCGCGATGCGATCGGCAGCGGACAGTCGCTTGTCCGCCAGCAACTCGTCCAGCAGGGGCAGCGCCTTTGGCGTATTGAGGTCGTCGGCCAGTGCCTCATCAAGCCGGGCGACATAGGCGTCGGAAACGGCACCCGCGCCCTCGGCACGCGCGCGCAGGGTCTCGACCGCCATCACCAGCCGCTTCAGCCGGGTCAGCGCCGCCAGCAGATTGTCGCCCGAGAACTCCAGCTCGCTCCGATACTGCGCCGACAGGCACATCAGCCGGTACGCCAGCGGATGCACCCCGCGCGCGACGAGCGCATCGAGCGTGGCGATGCCGCCCTTCGATTTCGACATTTTTCCGGTACGGTCGACTAGGAAGTTGTTGTGCATCCAGAACCGCGCACCAGTATCCGCGCATCCGCAATAGGCCTGGTTCTGCGCGATTTCGTTCACGTGATGGATCTCGCGGTGGTCGATGCCGCCGGTGTGGATGTCGAAGGGCGAGCCCAGATATTTGTGGCTCATCACCGAACATTCGAGGTGCCAGCCGGGAGCGCCGCGCCCCCAGGGCGAATCCCATTCCATCTGCCGCACCTCGCCCGGCGGGGTGGTGCGCCAGATTGCGAAATCCTGCGGATGCCGCTTGCCCGCGACCGGATCGATCCGCGCTTCTCCGACATCGTCGCTCGATCGCGCAAGACGACCGTAATCCGGCACGGTGGTGCTGTCGAAATACAGGCCGCTGCCGAGCTGGTAGCAATGCTCGGGCGCGATCTTCTCGGCAAAGGCGATCATCTCGGCGATGTGATCGGTCGCCACCGACCAGCGCGTCGGGGAAACGATGTTGAGATCGGCCAGGTTGCGCTTGAACACAGCGGTGTAATGCGCGGCGATATCCCACGCGCTTTGCCGGGTTTTCTTCGCCGCCGCTTCCATCTTGTCGTCGCCGGCATCGGCATCTGACGTCAGGTGCCCGACATCGGTGATGTTGATGACATGGGTGACGTCATATCCCTGCCACCGCAGCACCCGCGTCAGCGTGTCGGTGAAGATATAGGCTCGCAGGTTGCCGAGATGCGGGTCGGAATAGACGGTCGGCCCGCACGAATAGACGCGCACGCCGCGAGCCGCATCGAGCGGCTCGAACGGCTCCAGCTGTCGGGTGAGGCTGTTGTAGAGAGTGAGGGGTGACGACATGGGGGCGGCATAGCCCGACCAGTACACACCGGCAATCGATGCGGCGTGCATGGTCGTTGTCATCGCGATTTGGATCAGGCAGCATCTCGGCCATACGGCACTAGTTGTGGAGATGTGGAATGCGCCGTGCCCCCAACAAATTGGCGATGGCCGGCGCGATGATCGCTATCATTGCCGGCTGTCTGATCGTTTTCGGCGTCCTCCGATAGTTCTCAGCATCGCCTTGGCGGCATTATGCCCCGGGGCGCCGGTGACGCCGCCGCCGGGATGCGTGCCCGATCCGCACAGCCACAGCCCGTCGATCGCACCCTTGTAACGGCCTTGCCCCAGCATCGGCCGGGACGACCACAATTGGTCGAGCGACATCTTGCCGTGAAAGATATCGCCGCCGATCAGCCCGAACTTGCGTTCGAGATCCAGCGGGGTGTGGACTTGCCGCGCGATCACCGAAGCCTTGAATCCCGGCGCGAAGCGTTCGACGACATCGAATGCGGCATCGGCGGCGGCGTCGCGGGCGTCGTCCCACGAACGGCCATCGGGCAGGCTCGGCGCGAATTGCTGGCAGAACAGACTGGCGACATGGCTTCCGGCCGGGGCGAGGCTGTCGTCGAGCGTCGAGGGGATCAGCATCTCGACGATCGGCGCGCGTGACCAGCCGTCGCGTTTCGCGTCGAGATAGGCGCGGTCCATGTAATCGAGGCTGGGCGCCAGCACGATCCCCGCGCTCAGATGCGGCCCCGGCTCGGGCAATGCCGTAAAGCGCGGCAATTGCGACAGTGCGACATTCATGCGCAGCGTGCCCGATCCGACCTGATACCCCTTCATCCGATCGCCGAACGCCGCGGGCACGTCGCCGGCATCGCACAACCGGTCGTACAGCAATCCGGGTCCGACATTGGCGACCACGCGCTTGCCGCGCACTTCCTCGCCCGATGCCAGCAGGGCGCCGACCGCGCGGCCGCCCTCGACGAGGACTTTGGTGACAGGAGCATCGGTGCGCAGCGTGACGCCCGCCTCGCGGCAAGCGCTCGCCATCGCCTGGGTGATCGCGCCCATCCCCCCGATCGCGTGGCCCCAGGCCCCGCGCTCGCCATTGACCTCGCCGAACACGTGATGGAGCAGGACATAGGCCGAACCCGGCGTGTCGGGGCTCGCATAATTCCCTACCACAGCATCGAAGCCGAACAGCGCCTTGACCGCATCGCTCTCGAACCAGCGATCGAGCACCGCCCGCGCCGGCTTGGCGAACAGGTCGATCAGGTCGCGGCGGGTATCGAGGTCGAGGTGCCGCAACCGGTTGGCCGTGCCCAGCGCCTCGATCATTCCCGCCCAGCCGCCGCCGCTGTCGGGCGGAATGCGCAACGCCAGATCGCGCAGCACGTCCGCGATCCGGTCGAGCGCGGCAGAATAGGCGGGCAGGGCGGCCGCGTCCGCCTTAGAGAATTTCGCGAACTCTGCCTGCGTCGCCGCGGTGCCGCCCCCCGACAGCAGATAGCGGCCATCCTCGGTCGGCAGGAAATTGGCGAACGGCCTCAGCACCGCGCGATAGCCGTGACGATGCAGCGCCATGTCGGCGATCACTTTGGGCTGGAGCAGGCTGACGGTGTAGCTGGCGGTCGAATTGCGAAAGCCGGGGTGAAATTCCTCGGTCACCGCCGCCCCGCCCAGCACGTGCCGTGCCTCGAGCACGCAGACGTCGAGCCCCGCTTTGGCAAGGTAGAAGGCACAGACCAGGCCATTGTGCCCGCCGCCGATGATGACCGCGTCCCATCGCTTCATCGTGCGACGCTAGCGTCCCGGATCGCCGCCGTCACCCGTCACGGATCCAAAGTCAGCCTTGCATCGCCATCGATATGCGAATAGCTCGCATTAGCGAAACGATCGGGGATTCGAGTTGAAGCAGGTTGATGGTGCACTGGCGGCGGGCACGCTGGCGATGATGCTGGTCGCGGGACAAGCGGTAGCACAAGAGCGCGATACGGCGTCCGACGACATCGTCGTCACCGCGCGCGGGTCGCAGGTCGAGCTCGTGCCGGAATATCCGGGCGGCCAGGTCGCGCGCGGTGCCCGCGCAGGCTTGCTCGGCAACCTCGATTACATGGACGCGCCTTTCTCGACGACCGCCTATACCGAAAACCTGATCCGCGAGCAGCAGGCAGAGAGCGTCGCCGACGTGCTTCAGAACGATCCGGGCATCCGCGTCGCGCGCGGCTTCGGGAATTTCCAGGAACTCTATTACCTGCGCGGCTTCCTGGTCTATTCGGACGACCTCACCTACAATGGCCTCTACGGCATCCTCCCGCGCCAATATGTCGCGGCCGAGATGCTTGAGCGCGTCGAGGTCTTCCGCGGCGCCAACAGCTTCGTCAACGGCGCCGCCCCCGGCGGCAGCGCGGTCGGCGGCGCGATCAACCTGGTGCCCAAGCGTGCGCCCGAGGACGATCTCAACCGCGCGACGATCGGGATCGGTAGCCGGTTGCAGGGCTATGCGACGTTCGATTTCGCGCGGCGCCTCGGCCGCGACGACGCGCTTGGCCTGCGCGCCAACGCCGCGGTGCGCGGCGGCGATACCGAGGTGGACGGACAGAAAAGGCTGCTGACCGTCGCATCGATCGGCACCGATTATCGCAGCGGCGATTTCCGCTTTTCGGCCGACATCGGCTATCAGGACCAGCGCATCGACGCACCGCGGCCCAGCGTCACGCCCTTGGGCGCGATCCCGGCTCCCCCTGAAGCCGACGCCAATTTCGCGCAGCCCTGGACCTATACCGAGGAGCGTCAGCTGTTCGGTGTAGCCCGGGCCGAACTCGACGTGACGCCCGGGGTCACGCTGTGGGCAGCAGGCGGCGGGCGCATCGGCGAGGAGGAGAATGTCCTCGCCAATCCCGATGCGCAGGCGGACGGCACCACGACCGCCTATCGCTTCGACAATACGCGAGAGGATCGGGTGCTGTCGGCCGACGCCGGCATCCGCGCCGATTTCGACACCGGCCCGATCGGCCACCGCGTCATCGCCTCGGGCGCGATCTACGCGCTCGATTCGAAGAACGCCTATGCCTTCTCGAACTTCGCGGGGTTTGTAGGCGATCTCTACGATCCCTTCACGGTGGCGCCGCCGGCCACCGATTTCTTCGTCGGCGGCGTCCTTGCCGATCCGCTGACCACGCTGACCACCGATACGCGCAGCGCTGCGATCGCCGATACGCTCAGCCTGTTCGGCGGCAAGCTGCTGACGACGGCGGGCGTGCGCTGGCAGAGGATCGACACCGCTTCGTTCGACTACAACACCGGTGCCGAGCTGCCCGGCCGCAACGACAAGAGCGCGTGGACGCCCGCGTTCGGATTGGTCGTCAAGCCTGACGAGCGGCTGTCGCTCTATGCCAACTATGCCGAATCGCTGGTGCCCGGCGAAATCGCGCCGGCCAGCGTCGGCACTACGCCGGTGCTCAATGCCGGCGAGGTGTTCGCGCCCTATCGCGCCGACCAGCTCGAATTCGGCGCCAAGCTCGATCTCGTTCGCTTCGGTGCGACGCTCGGCGTGTTCACGACGGCGCTCCCCAGCGCCTATGTGATCGACCAGCGCTTCACCATCGCCGGCGAACAGCGACATCGCGGGATCGAGGCGACCCTGTTCGGCGAGCCGGTCGATGGCGTGCGGCTTGTCGGCGGCATGACGGTGATCGACGCGGAACTGGTCGATACCGGAGATGCCGCGATCGACGGCAACCAGGCGATCGGCGTGCCGGGGCTTCAGGCCAATCTCAACGCCGAATGGGACGTCGCCGCAACCGGGCTGACGCTCGAAGGACGCGCGATCCATTCGTCGTCGCAGTTCGTCGATGAGAGCAACAGTCGCACCATTCCCGACTGGACCAAGTTCGACCTCGGCATCCGCTATGCTGTCGAGGCGGGTGGCAAGCCGTTGACGCTGCGCGTTCGGGCCGAGAATTTGACCGACGAGGCCTATTGGGCGTCGGCCGGCGGTTTCCCCGGATCGAGCTATCTCGTGCTCGGCAATCCGCGCAGCATCTTCGTGTCGGCAACGGTCGGACTGTAATGCTGGCAGCGGGCCTCGCGATCCTGCTTGGCCTCGGCGGGGGCTATGCGCTGTTCGCCGCGTGGCGGCGGCGCGGCGGATGGGGCCTCGTGGCGCTCGGCTGGGCGCTGCTGCTCGCGGCCACGCTCGCCAGCGTCGCGGCGGCCGGGCCGGAGTTCGGGATAGCCTACGCGCTGCTCGGGCTGTCGGCGATCGGCACCGTTTTCGTCGGTTGGGGAATGGAGACGCGCCCGGCCCGGCGCGCGCCGGTGGAGCGTGACCGGCTGCCCGGTGACGGCGCCGACTGGCGCGGCGCGCTCGCCCGCTTCCTGCTTGCCGTTCCGCTCGCCGGAATCGCGGCGGCGCTGGCCAGCGTGATGGTCACCGGCTGGCTGCCGGGCGAAAATGCCGATCGCCACGCACTGGCGATCCTCGGCATGCCGGTAGTGTGGGGCGCCGCCGCCTGGTGGGTGCTCGCCGATGCCCGGCCATGGCGGGCCGCCTCGGTCCTCACGGGAACCGCCGCAGTTGCGGCGCTCGCGGTGCTGGCGTGAACCCCGGCTTCGTGAAGCGCTCGCTAGCCAGCCATTCGTGGCTGGGGCTGCTGGTCGGCGCGCTGCTCTATCTGGTCTGCCTGTCGGGCACGATCGTGGTGTTTGGGCACGAGCTTCACCGCTGGGAGCAGCCGGGAGTCGCCGAATTCGACCGCGCCGATCCGGCGATGGTCCAGCGCGCCTATGCCACCCTGGCAAGGCGCAACGATCGCCCCACGCACCATGTCTATATCGGTCTGCCCACGCCAGAGACCCCGCGCATGACCGTCTCCGACGACAGCGGCGGCTTCTATGTCGAACCGGGCGGCGCGCTGGCCGAGCGGGCCGAGCATCGCTGGACCGACATGGTCACCAATCTGCACCTTTACCTGCATCTGCCGAGCAGCTTCGGGATGATCGTCGTCAGCATCCTCGGCGCGATGCTGTGCGGGCTGATCGTGTCCGGCCTGTGCGCGCACCCGACGATCTTTCGCGATGCGTTCCGCTTTCGCCGCGGCGGCGCGCGGCGGCTCGAACAGGCCGATCTGCACAATCGGCTGAGCGTGTGGGGCGCGCCGTTCCACCTCGTGATCGCGGTTACCGGCGCGTATTTCGGGCTGGCGGCACTGATGACCTCGCTGATTGCCACCAGTGAGCATGGCGGCGACACCGCCGCGGTCGAGGCGGCCTTGTTCGGCGCGCCGCCGAGCCTCGAACAGCCGGTGCGCCCGCCCGGGATCGACCGCGCGCTGGCGGCGATGCCGCGCGTCGCGCCCGGTGCCGATCCCTTCTTCGTGACGGTCGAGGAAGCAAATTCGCCCGAGCAGTATATCCTCGTCATCGCGCGGGTGGCGGGCAAGTTCATCTATTCCGAACAATATCGCTTCGACGCCGCCGGACGCTATCTCGGCCGCGCCGGTTTCGATGGCGGCGCTGTCGGCAAGCAGGCGGTGTTCTCGACCTTCCGGCTACATTTCGGCCAGTTCGGCGGTTTCGCGGTCAAGCTGGCCTATGCCGCGCTGGGGCTCGCGCTGACGATCGTGTCGGTATCCGGGGTCAATGTCTGGCTGGCCCGCCGCCGGTCCAGCGACTGGATCGACCGGGTGTGGCCCGGCTTCGTCTGGGGCACGCCACCCGCGCTGGCGCTCGCCGGGATCGCGGCGCTCGCCACGCCGCTATCGCCGCTGGCGGTGTTCTGGGTCGCGCTGGTGGCCATCGTCGGCACAGGCGCAACCCGGCCCGACCCCGTGCAAACCGCCCGCGCGCTGCGACTGGTCGGAGGATCGGCGCTGCTGGCGATGGTCGCCGTCCATGTCGCGGTCCATCGCGACGCCGCGTTTGGCGGCGCGGCGATCGGGGTCAATCTGGCGCTATTGGCATTGGCGCTGGCGCTGCTCGCGAGCGTGCCGATGCGCTTTCTGCGGCACGCGCGAACCCGTCCGCTGCCCGCCGAGTGACGCGCTGCTGCAGGTCGCAAGAAAGAAAGGTGGAGGCCCGAGCCGGAATCGAACCGGCGTGCAAGGATTTGCAGTCCTCTGCGTAACCACTCCGCCATCGGGCCACAGCGCAGGCAGATGCGCGGGCGGCCGCGCGCTGTCAATGCCGCGCCCGGCAAATTTCGCGCCCGCCATTGCTTGGCGAAGCGTTCCGGGCGCGATACATAGCGCAACGACAGCAAGTGTATTGCATCACTAAAACAGTTGTGCGACAGGAAGCGACATGATGGCCGCGATCGACAATCCCACCCGGTTCGAAGAGATGCGCCACGCGATGGTGGCCAGCCAGCTGCGCACCAGCGCGGTTAGCGACGCCCGCGTCGTCGATGCGATGGCGAACGTCGCCCGCGAGGATTTCGTGCCGGAGGCGCTGCGCAGTCTTGCCTATCGCGATCGCCCGCTGCCGCTGGGCGGGGGGCGTGAGATGAATGCGCCGCTCGCGACCGGACGGCTGTTGACCGAGGCGGTGATCGGCCCGCGCGACGCGGTGCTGCTGATCGGTGCGGCGACCGGCTATGCCGTGGCGGTGATCGCCCGGCTCGCCGCACGCGTGGTCGCGGTCGAGGAGGATGCGGCGCTGCTGGCGATGGCGCCGCCGTCGCTCGCCGGCACTGCCGCGCTGCGGATGGTCGAGGGGCCGTTGACGGCGGGGGCGCCCGATCAGGGCCCCTATGACGTGATCGTTGTCGATGGCGCGGTCGAGCGGCTGCCCGATGCGCTGGTGGCGCAGGTTCGGGTGGGTGGACGCATCGTCACCGGACTGGTCGATCGCGGGGTAACGCGGCTGGCGTCGGGGGAGCGCAGCGAACACGGCTTCGGCCTGTTCGATTTCGCCGACATGGATTGCGTCGTGCTGCCCGGGTTCGAAACGCCGCGCGGCTTTCGGTTTTAAGGAGCGGGTGGGGGCATGAAGCGGCTGATTTCCTGGGGCGTCGGCGTCAGCCTGATCGCGCTCGCGCCGGGGGCGCAGGCCGATACGCTGCGCGAGGCGCTGCTCAAGGCCTATCGCGACAACCCCTCGATCGCGCGCGAACGATCGAGCCTGCGCGCGATCGACGAAAATGTGCCGCTGGCCAAGGCCAATGGCCGGCCCGACGTGTCGCTGACCGGCGACTATGTCGAGTACCTCAAGCAGGCGGAGAACAGCTTCGTCGCGCCGGAGCGCCAGCTTTCTAGCAACGCGCAGGTGACGGTGCCGCTGTTCAACGGTGGTCAGGTGCGCAATTCGGTGCGCGCGGCGGAAACCCGGTCGCTTGCCGGGCGCGCCAATCTGCGCTCGGCCGAGGCCAACCTCTTCACCAACGTCGTCGCTGCCTATAACGACGTCATCCGCGACGAGGCGATCGTCCAGCTCAACCAGCAGAATGTCCGCGTTCTCGACGTCAACCTTCAGGCGACGCGCGATCGCTTCGAGGTCGGCGACCTGACCCGCACCGACGTCGCCCAGTCCGAGGCGCGGCTTGCCGTGGCAGTCGGCCAGTTGCGCGGCGCCGAGGCGCAGCTGGTGACGAGCCGCGAAACCTATGTCCAGCTGGTCGGCGATACGCCCGACACGCTCGAGGCCCCGCCGGCGCTGCCCAACCTGCCAGCGGAGACGACTACGGCAGTGGCGACCGCGCTCAACAACAATCCGGCGCTCGCCGCCGCCGAGCGCGAGCGCGACGCCACGCGGTTCGACACGCGCGCTGCCAAGGGCGCGCGGCTGCCACAGGTCAGCGCTTTCGTCGGCGGAAACTATTTCAACTATCTCAACACGTTGGGGTCCGCGACCGTCGGGGGCAGCATCCCGCAGACCGGAACCGCGGCGCAAGGGGGGCTGTCGCTGACCGTCCCGCTCTATCAGGGCGGACGCCCCGCCGCGCAGGTACGTCAGGCGCAGGCCCGCGAAAGCGTCGCGATCGAGACCGTTACCGAAACCGAACGCGGCGTCATCGCACAGGCGCGCTCTGCCTTCGCCAATTGGCAGTCGTCGCTTCGCGTGATCGAATCGGCGCAAGTCGCGGTCGATGCCAACCAGCTTTCGCTCGAAGGCGTGCGCGCCGAGAATACGGTCGGCACGCGCACCATCCTCGACATCCTCAACGCCGAGCAGGAACTGCTCAATTCGCAGGTCACGCTCGTGACCGCGCGCCGCGACGCCTATGTCGCGGGCTTTGCGCTGCTCGCGGCGATGGGCAAGGCGGAGGCGCAGGATCTCGGCCTCGACGGCGGCGCGCTGTATGATCCGATCGCCAATTACGACCGCGTCGAGGGCAAGTGGTTCGACTGGGACGACGACGAAACGCCGGTGGCGGTCGGCACGCGCACCGTCGACGTGCCCGCGCAGACGCCGGTCGTCGCCAAGCCGCTCGAGCCCGAACTGCAACGCGACGTTGACACCGACCCTGCAAACCCTTCAGTTGACGAATAACTAACCAACTGGGGCGGGCCGAATGGGGGATTTGAGCAACGAGCCGTCGATGGAGGACATCCTGTCCTCGATCAAACGGATCATCGCCGAAGAGGGCGACGCGCCCGCAGCAGGCCGCGCACCGCGGCGCCCGCCGCCGCGCGCTGCGGCAACCGCGCCTGCGCTCCACGACCTGCCCGACGGTTCGGAGGATGAAGGCGACGCCATCCTCGAACTGCGCGAATCGATCGAGGCGGCACAGCGCAATGCCGCTGCCCGCGCCCAGCCCGAACCAGAGTCCGAGCCTACGCCCCGCGCGTCCGAAACGATCGTGTCGCAGCGCGCCGCCGAAGCGAGCCGCGGCCAGCTCGAGGCGCTGTCGCGACTGATCGTGCGCCCCGACACGCCAGGTGCCGACACGCTCGAAGGGCTGGTGCGCGAAATGCTGCGCCCGATGCTCAGCAGCTGGCTCGACGCCAATCTCCCGCGCGTCGTCGAGACGATGGTCGCGCGCGAGATCGCCCGGATCAGCAACCGCGAGGGTTGAGCTGACCTGGCCGATGCGGTCCAGCCGAAACCGGATCGACCCGGGTTGTCATATTCGATCGCTCGGATATGGCAGGCGGCATGACCGAACTGCCCAAAACCTTCGACCCCGCCGCCATCGAGACGCGCTGGTACGCGCATTGGGAGGGGGCAGGGCTGTTCCATCCGGATCGCTCCGGTGCCGAGCCGTTCACGCTGGTCAATCCGCCGCCCAACGTCACCGGTTCGCTGCACATCGGGCACGCGCTCGACAACACGCTGCAGGACATCCTCGTCCGCCATGCGCGGTTGCAGGGCAATGATGCGCGCTGGGTGGTCGGCACCGACCATGCCGGCATCGCGACGCAGATGGTGGTCGAGCGCAACCTCGCCAAGGACGGCATCAAGCGCACCGACCTCGGCCGTGAGGCGTTCGCCGCCAAGGTCTGGGAATGGAAGGCCGAGAGCGGCGGCGCGATCACGCGCCAGCTGCGGCGGCTCGGCTGTTCGATGGACTGGACCAACGAACGCTTCACGATGGACGAGGGCTTTTCAAAGGCCGTCCTGAAGGTATTCGTCGATCTCTACCGTCAGGGGCTGCTGTACCGCGACAAGCGCCTGGTCAACTGGGACCCGGGCCTGGGCACCGCGATCAGCGATCTCGAGGTCGAGACGCGCGAAGTGCAGGGCGGCTTCTGGACGCTGCGCTACCCGCTCGAGGACGGCAGCGGCCATGTCGAGGTCGCGACGACGCGGCCCGAGACCATGCTCGCCGACATGATGGTCGCGGTGCATCCCGACGATCCGCGCTACACCGCGCTGGTCGGCAGGAAGCTGCGCCTGCCGATCACCGGGCGGCTGGTCCCGATCGTCGCCGACACCCATGCCGATCCCGAACTCGGCTCGGGCGCGGTCAAGATCACGCCGGGGCACGACTTCAACGACTTCGAAGTGGCCAGGCGGCAGGGCGTCGAGGCGCGAGACATGCTCAACATGCTCGATGCCAAAGCCGCCGTCTGCCAGGCCGCAGATGGTCTGGTCCCTGCCGATCTCGTCGGCCTCAACCGCGCCGATGCCCGCAAGCGCGTGGTCGCGCTGCTGGAGGCCGAGGGCGCGCTGGTCAAGGTCGAGGATCGCGTGATCCAGGCGCCCTATGGCGACCGATCGGGCGTGGTGATCGAGCCATGGCTGACCGACCAATGGTATGTCGATGCCAAGACGCTGGCAAAGGGTCCGATCGAGGCGGTACGCGACGGCCGCATCCAGGTGGTGCCGAAAACGTGGGAGAAGACGTTCTTCAACTGGATGGAGAACATCCAGCCCTGGTGCGTGTCGCGGCAATTATGGTGGGGGCACCGGATACCGGCTTGGTTCGCCGAGGATGGCCGGGTGTTCGTTGCCGAGACCGAGGAGGAAGCGCAGGCCGAAGCCGGCGAGGGGGTGGCGCTGAGCCGCGACCCCGACGTGCTCGACACTTGGTTCTCCTCCGCGCTCTGGCCCTTCGCGACGCTCGGATGGCCCGACGACACCCCCCACACGCCGTTCGTCCCGAGCGAAGTCGAGGGACGTGCCGCGAGCGATGCGCTGGGTGTCTCGACTTCGCTCGACACGAACGGGGGGGGGACGGACCTTAGCGAAGCGGGGGCTGGACCAGGGAAACGCCCAACCCTCGCTGGCCGCTACCCCAACGACATCCTCATTTCCGGCTTCGACATCCTGTTTTTCTGGGACGCGCGGATGATGATGCAGGGGATGCATTTCCTGGGCGACGTGCCGTTCCGCAAGCTCTACCTTCACGGCCTAGTCCGCGCCACCGACGGGTCGAAGATGGCGAAGTCGAAGGGCAATACCGTCGATCCGCTGATCCTGATCGACAAATACGGCGCCGACGCGCTGCGCTTCTTCATGGCGGCGATGGAAAGCCAGGGCCGCGACATCAAAATGGATGAGAAGCGGGTCGAGGGATATCGCAACTTCGCGACCAAGCTGTGGAATGCGACGCGCTTCGCGATGGCCAACGGCATCGGCGCGTCGGCGGGGCTGGAGCCGCCTAAAGCGACGCTCGCGGTCAATCGCTGGATCATTGCCGAGACGGTGCAGACGGTGCAGGCACTCGACCTCGCACTCGCCGACCTGCGTTTCGACGGGGCGGCGAACACCATCTATCAGTTCGCGTGGAGCCGGTTCTGCGACTGGTATCTCGAACTCATCAAGCCGGTGCTGTCGCCCGAGCCGGGCGTACGCGGCGAGGGCGGCGACGCCGATGAAACCCGCGCGGTGGCGGGATGGGTGCTCGACCAGATCCTGGTGATGCTTCACCCGTTCATGCCGTTCGTCACCGAGGAGCTGTGGCACGCGCTCGGCGAGCGGGAATATGATCTTATCGTCGCGAAATGGCCGATGCCAGATGCTAGGGCGCTGGATGCGGAGGCGGTCAAGGAGATCGACTGGCTGATCCGGCTCGTCGGTGAAGTGCGGACCGCGCGGACCGAACTGAATGTACCACCGGGCGCGCGCCTGCCGGTGCATGTCCGCGATGCCTCGCCGGAAACCATGGTGCGCTTGGGAAGCCAGGCGACGACCCTGGCCCGGCTGGCGCGTGTCGACAGTTCGCCTGGCGAGCCCGAACCGGGTGGCGCGCTCCAGATCGTGGTCGACGAAGCGACCTACGTCCTTCCCCTCGAAGGCGTGATCGATCTCGACGCCGAACGCACGCGCCTCGCCAAGGCGATCGCGGCTGCGGAGAAGGAGCGTGACGGCCTCGCCGGGCGCCTCTCCAATCCCAGCTTCGTAGAGCGGGCCAAGCCCGAAGCGGTCGACAAGGCGCGCGCGGACCATGCCGAAAAATCGGCCGAGGCGGAGCGGCTCGCGGCGGCGCTGGCACGGCTCGGCTGACCGGCGGCCCGCCGGGGCTCCCGCGACGGAGCCATCGCCGCGTCGCTGCGCTTGGCGTCGGGTGACTGGAGGAACGTCATGACCGCATCTCGACGGACCATGCTGCTGGCCGCAGCGCTGCTGTGCGCGCCGCTTGCTGCTTGCGGAGGCACGCCCGATACCGCATCCGACGCGGAAACCGCCGGGCCAGTGCAGCGAGCTCCGGTATCGCGTCCGTCCCCCACCGAAGCTGCGATCGCGCCGGCGGACGACGCGATCGACGCCAAGCCTGCTGGCAATGCGGCGGCATCCCACATGGAGACCGCCAATCCCATCTCGTGCGCTAGCGAGCGCGGTCAGCCCGCCGCCGATCGCCTTGCGCGGCTGTGCCGGTCGGTTTCGCCGGCGACACGCCCGCCGTGCAACGCCGCCAACAGCTGCGCGCTGATCGAGGACGAGATTGCGCGCGGCTGCGCGTTGTTCGACGACGCTGCCGATCCAATGCCGGGCTGCGATGTCGATCCGAAGGGTGAGGCGGCGGCAGTCGCGGTGGTGCGGCGCTTTTACTCCGCGCTTGCCGCGCACGACTATGGCACCGCCTGGCAGCAATGGGGTAATGACGGCCCCCCGGGACAAACGCTCGACGCGTTTCGCCGGGGCTATGCCGACACCCGCTCGACCAAGGTGACGATCGGCAAGGTCGAGCCGGGCAGCGGCGGCGCCGGTTCGATCTACCAGCCGGTCCCCGTCACCGTAGATTCGGTGCTTGCCGACGGCACCCGCCAGCGCTTCTTCGGCGAATATGTCGTGCGCCGCGTCAACGGCGTCGACGGAGCGAGCGCAGACCAGTTGCGGTGGCATATCGACTCGGCAACGCTGCGCGCGCGCTGACCGCCCGGCGCTGGACATCGCGCAGGCGATCGACCATATCGCGCGGCGAGAGTCGGGCGGACGGCGCCGTCGCCAACCTGGTCAGGTCCGGAAGGAAGCAGCCACAACGATTTCGTGCCGGGTCGTTCCGGCTCTCACCGCCTGCGGCCTGCCGCGCAAGGATCAGCGCAGCTGATCCGCGCAAAGACGGCAGGCCCGGCCGGCGGGGCCAATAGGCCCGACCGACGGCGCGGCTTCGCCGCGACGCGCCCCCGAAATGCGGCCCCACGGTAATAGGGGTCACCTTCAGAACTTTCCTACACCCCTCGACGTGTGCGATGCTCCGCTCATGCCGACCCACTGCCTCGCCCCCGGAAAACGTCGCTCCGCAGCCGAAAACCCCCTCTCCCGATTTTCGATGGAGAGTCTCCACTTTCTCCACTTCACCCCCGCCTTCGACACGCGCAAGCGGCTCGGCTAAGGCGTCCGGCAATGTCCGATTCCTTTGATCTCGGCGAACCGCCACAGCCGCCAAAACCCGAAGCGTATCGCGTGCTGGCGCGCAAATATCGGCCGCAGACCTTTTCGGAACTGATCGGCCAGGACGCGATGGTCCAGACGCTGGGCAACGCGATCAAGCGCGATCGGCTCGCGCATGCCTTCCTGCTCACCGGGGTACGCGGCGTCGGCAAGACATCGACTGCGCGGCTGATCGCCAAGGCGCTCAACTGCATCGGGCCGGACGGGCAGGGCGGGCCGACGATCGATCCGTGCGGGGTGTGCGAACCCTGCCGCGCCATCGCCGAGGGACGCCACATCGACGTGATCGAGATGGACGCCGCCAGCCACACCGGCATCGGCGACATTCGCGAGATCATCGATGCGGTGCGCTATGCGGCGGTGTCGGCGCGGTACAAGATGTACATCATCGACGAAGTGCACATGCTGTCCAAGCCGGCCTTCAACGGCCTGCTCAAGACGCTCGAGGAGCCGCCCGAGCACGTCAAGTTCCTGTTCGCCACGACCGAAGTCGACAAGATCCCGGTGACGGTGTTGTCGCGCTGTCAGCGCTTCGACCTGCGCCGCATTCCGTCCGACAAGCTGACCGACCATTTCGCCCATGTCGCCGCGGCGGAGGGTGCGGAGGCGGAGCCCGAGGCGCTGGCGCTGATCGCGCGCGCGGCGGAAGGGTCGGCGCGCGACGGCCTGTCGATCCTCGACCAGGCGATCGCGCATGCCGGGCTCGAAGGCGGCGCGGTCCGCGCTGACGCCGTGCGCGCGATGCTGGGATTGTCCGATCGCGGCGCGATCCGCGCGCTGTTTGGCATGCTGCTGGAGGGTGACGCTCCCGGCGCGCTGGCGGCTCTGCGCGCGCAATATGATCTCGGGGTCGATCCGCAGGGGGTGCTTCGCTCGCTGCTCGAAACCGTCCATGCGGTTACGTTGGCCAAGGTCGGCACGCCGTTCGATCCCGCCCAACCCGCCGAGGAGCGTGAGGCGCTGACGCGCTGGTCGTCGCGGCTCGGCTATCCACTGCTGCACCGGCTTTGGCAATTGTTGCTGCGCGGGCATGGCGAGGTCGCGGCGGCGGCGCTGCCGATCGAGGCCGCCGAAATGGCGCTGCTGCGCGTGATCCACGCCTCGACGCTGCCCGATCCCGGCGAGTTGGCCAAGCTGGTGGCGAACGGGGCGCCGATTGCGGCGACAACCGCGGCTCCCGCTGCCGATCCTGCGGATGCGCCGGCCGCGTCGCTGCCGACCACGGTCGAGCAGCTCGCCGCGCTCCTCGAAGCTGCCAAGCGCCCCGGCCTTGCCGATCAAGTGCGCAACCATGTCCGCCCGATCCGCTTCGAAGCGCCCGAGTTGGTGATCAGCGCGGCCAAACCGCTGCCCGCGGATTTCACGCGCGAACTTGGGCTGGCGCTCAAGGCGATCACCGGCCAGAACTGGCGGATCGGCACCGCCGACGGCCCTGCGCAGCCCAGCCTGCGCGAGACCGAGCAGGCCGAGGCGGACGCCGAGCGCGCGCAGGTGCTGGCATCGCCGGTGGTCGCGGCGGCGTTGCACGCCTTTCCCGATGCCGAACTTGTCGGCTGGACCAAGACACGGAGCACATCATGAAGAATATCGAAGACATCATGGCAATGGCGCAGAACGTCCAGGCCGAGCTCGAGAAGGCACAGGCCAATCTCGACACGATCGAGGTCGAGGGTCAGTCGGGCGGTGGGCTGGTCAAGGTGCGCGCCAGCGCGAAGGGGCGCATCCTCGGCGTCGAGATCGATCCGTCGCTGTTGCAGCCGAGCGAGAAGGGCATGGTCGAGGATCTCGTCGCCGCGGCGTTCAACGATGCGCGCGCCAAGGCCGATGCGGCGTCGTCGACCGAGATGTCCAAGCTGACCAGCGGCATGCCGCTGCCGCCGGGATTCAAGCTGCCCTTCTGAGCTTTCACTTAACCCGGCTCGGTAACCGTTTCACAACGGGAACAATTATTTGGGTCACCACGTTGACGCGCGCAGTATCAACGGAGGGAAGAGTATCATGGCCGAAGAACGCATCACCGAAACCACCGTGACTGATCACGCCGGGCAGCCGCATACCACCGTGGTCGAACGCCGCAGCGGCGGCGGCGGCGGGCTGCTGATCGGACTGGCGCTTTTGATCGCCGTGATCGTCGGCGCGTTCTTCCTGATGAACCAAAGCCGCAACGACGCGGTCAAGACTGATGCGATCGCCGGCGCTGCCGATGCCGTCAGTGACGGCGCGACCAAGGTGGGTGATGCGGCGGAAAAGGCCGGAGACGCGGTGACCGGAGGCGAATAAGCTGTTGTGCCCTCGTCGCTCCGGCTGACGGGGGCGGGGCGTCGGACTGGATCAGCGAATACAGCTATCCAGTCCGTCGCGCCGAACTACGCCGATCCGCGCAGCGATCGAATTGGCATAGCGCCGGGTAAACCCGCTCGGCGACTTGCCGGGCCGTTTTTTGGGCAACGGCAGCACCGCCGCGATCTGCGCCGCCTCGCGCGTCGTCATTCGGCTGGCACCGTGATCGAAATAACGCCTCGCGCCCTGCTCGACGCCATAGGTGCCGATGCCGGTCTCGGCGACGTTCAGATAGACTTCCATGATCCGGCGCTTGCCCCATATCTGCTCGATCAACAGGGTAAACCAAGCTTCGAAGCCTTTGCGGATATAGCCGCCATTCTGCCACAGGAACACGTTCTTCGCCGTCTGCTGGCTGATCGTCGATCCGCCGCGGATGCGCCCGCCTTCGGCATTGCGGACCATCGCCGCGCCGATCGCCTTGTAGTCGAAGCCGCTGTGCGCGCAGAACCTCGAATCCTCCGCCGCGATCGCAGCGCGCGGCATATCGATGTCGATCTCCTCGAGAGGCTTCCACGTCTTCGTGATGCTACGCCCGGCGAGAACGTCCCCCAGCATCGTTAGCGTGAACGGCACAGGCACGAACCGCAGCACCGCGACCCATATGATCGAGATCGCGATGAACCATGCGGCCAGCTTCAACAGGAATTTGAGAAACGCGCCGCGGCCACGACGGGCACGCCGCGATTTGGTGGGGGTTGCTGCTGTGGCCAATCCGAACTTCCGAATTTCAGTTCAACGCCGAACTGGAACTGCCGTTACTCCCGTCGTGACGAGTATCAAAGGTACGAACGTCTCGACGATCAAGCAGTCAACAGTCGCCGGTCGCCAGCGATCCGCATCATCGCCTTTTGCAGCTTCTCGAACGCGCGCACTTCGATCTGGCGCACGCGTTCGCGGCTGACACCATAGACCTGGCTCAGTTCCTCGAGCGTCTTGGGATCGTCGGTCAGGCGGCGTTCGGTCAGGATGTGCTTCTCGCGATCGTTGAGCGCGTCCATCGCCTCGGTCAGCATGTTGTGGCGGACATCCGCTTCCTGTGCCTCGGCAACGGTCTGATCCTGCAACGGGCTGTCGTCGGCGAGCCAATCCTGCCACTGCGCTTCGCCATCTTCGCGCATCGGCACGTTGAGCGAGGTGTCGCCGCCCATCGCCATGCGGCGGTTCATGCTCGTTACTTCATCCTCGGTGACGCCTAGATCCTTGGCGATCTTGGCGACGTCCTCGGGGCGAAGGTCGCCATCCTCGAACGCGTCGAGCTTGGCCTTCATCCGGCGCAGGTTGAAGAACAGCTTCTTCTGCGCGGCGGTAGTGCCCATCTTCACCAGGCTCCAGGAACGCAGGATATACTCCTGGATCGACGCGCGAATCCACCACATCGCATAGGTGGCAAGGCGGAAGCCGCGATCGGCCTCGAACTTCTTCACCCCCTGCATAAGGCCGATATTGCCCTCGGAAATGAGCTCGCTGACCGGCAGGCCATAGCCACGATAGCCCATCGCGATCTTCGCGACGAGGCGCAGGTGCGACGTCACCAATTGCGCGGCGGCATCGGGATCTTGATGCTCCTCGAACCGCTTGGCGAGCATATATTCCTGCTCGGGCGCGAGGATCGGAAATTTCTTGATCTCGGACAGATAGCGATTGAGGCTCGCCTCGCCGCCAAGGGCGGGAACCGTCGCAGGGACGTTGCTTCCGCTTGCCATGATCGTATCTCCCTTCAAATCAGCGCCGCCGTCCATTCGGATCGGTTGCGCCGCAAAACCTTAACCGCAAAGCTGCTCGAACAGTTCCTGCATGTCTGCAGGCATTTCGCTTTCGAACGCCAAAGCGTTACTTCCCACCGGATGGATGAACCCCAACCGCGTGGCGTGCAACGCCTGACGGCGGAAACCCAAGGTTTCCAGAATCCCGCGATGGGCTGCCTTTGTTCTGCCATAGGCCGGATCGCCAAGCAAGGCGTGACCGATCGAGGCCATGTGCACCCGCACCTGGTGGGTGCGACCGGTTTCCAACCGACATTCGATCAGCGCCGCTTCGCGCAGCGGCTTGATCAAGGCGTAATGGGTGATCGCGTGCTTGCCGTTCTGGACTATCGCAACCTTCTTGCGGTTGGCCGGCGAGCGGCCGAGCGGAGCATCGACAGTACCCGACGGCTGTTGAAGGCGACCCGAGACGAGCGCCCGATACCGCCGGTCGATGCTGTGAGCCTTGAACTGCCGCGCCAGACCCTCGTGCGCGCGGTCGGTCTTGGCTGCGACCATCAATCCGGACGTGTCCTTGTCGATGCGGTGGACGATGCCAGGCCGCGCGACCCCGCCGATCCCCGACAATTGCCCGGCGCAGTGATGCAGCAGCGCGTTGACCAGTGTTCCGTCGGGATTGCCGGCCGCGGGATGCACCACCAGACCCGCCGGCTTGTCGATGACGATAAGGTGCTCGTCCTCATAGACGACATCGAGCTCGATCGCCTGCGCCGCGTTGTGGGCCGGCGCGGGATCGGGGATGGTGACCGTCAGCAACGTGCCGCCGACCGCCTTTTTGGCAGGATCGCGGTGCAGCATGCCCCCCGAATCGGCAACTTGACCGGCAGAGATCAGCGCCTTGAGCCGTTCGCGTGACAGGGTAGGCAGCGCCTCCGCCAGCGCGCGATCGAGCCGCCAACCCGTGGCGGCGTCGGCGATGCGCGCATGCAGTGTAGAAACCCCCCGGTTCATCAGGCTAGGAATGTGGGCATGATCCTTCGCGTTTCAAGCCGTGCGCTGCACTGCGTCATCACCGAAGCGAGCATCGATGGGCAACGCGAATCATGCGGTTTGTTGTGGGGAACATCGGATCGCATCGTGGCGGCGCAGACCGCCGACAATGTTTCACCAAGCCCTCGAACGGCATTCGAGATCGATCCGCGCAGGGTGATCGCTGCCCATCGCCGGGCGAGACGGATGAAGCACCTGGCCCTGGTCGGCCATTGGCATTCGCATCCCCGAGGGGAGCCGGTGCCCTCGCCGCGGGACGCCGATGCGGCCATGTCCGACGGGAGCCTGTGGTTGATCGTCGCGGGAGATGTCGCGCGGCTGTGGCGAGCGGTGAAAGGCGGCCGTGTCCATGATCGGTTCGATCCGGTGCCATTCGCGATCGGCCGCGACATCCGCGTCGACAAGGTGGGGACGGGTGTGCGAATGCACCGCAGCGGGCCGGATGGGGGGCCGCCATTGTTGGAGAGTATCGCGTGAGCATGTCGTCGACCGATTTCGCCAGCCTGTTGTGCTCGCGACTGTGCCACGACCTGCTCAGTCCGGTCGGGGCGCTCAACAACGGGCTCGAATTGCTTGCCGACGAGCATGACCCGGAGATGCGCGCGCGCTGCCTGGAATTGCTGTCCGACAGCGCTCGCGCCTCGGCAAACAAGCTGAAGTTTTTCCGGCTGGCATTCGGCGCGGCGGGGGGCTTCGGCGAAACAGTCGATACGCGGGAGGCCAAGTCGGCGATCGAGGGGCTGTTCGGCGACAATAGCCGGATGACGATCGGCTGGCTGGTCGATGCGCAGGTATTGCCCAAGACGGCGATCAAGGTACTGCTCAACCTGGCGCTCATCGCCGGGGATGCGCTGGTGCGCGGCGGTCAGCTCGATATCGGTGCCGAGGTCCATGACGGAATGGCAGAGATCGTCGTGCGCGCCAGCGGACCGCGGATCGTCCTCGACGGCGAGCTTCGCGGCGCCCTTTCGGGCAGCAGCGGCGACAGCGGTATCAGCCCGCGCGCGGCAGCGGCGTATCTCGTGCGCTCGCTGGTCAACGAAGGTGACGGCACCTTGCAGGTATCCGATCCGGATGCCGAGATCCTGCTGTTCGGCGCGGCGCTGCGCCTCGGGTAAACCCCACCTTAACCCCGACCCGCCAAGGTGTCCGCGCCGAGCGTGCGGGGAACCATGGACGAGCTGCTTCAGGACTTCATTGCCGAAACGCGCGAAACGCTCGAGGCGGTTTCGAGCGAGATCGTCGCGTGGGAAGCCGCGCCCGACGATCGCGCGCGGCTCGATTCGATCTTTCGCTTCGTCCACACCGTCAAGGGAAGCTGCGGGTTCCTTGACCTCCCGCGGCTGCAACGCCTCAGCCACGCTGCCGAGGATGTGCTGTCGCAGGTGCGCAGCGGCGAGCGGACCGCCGATGCCCCGTTGGTCAGCGCCGTGCTGGCGATTATCGATCGCATCGGCGAGATCGTCGAGGCAATCGACGCGGGCGCCGCACTCGACGACAGCGGCGAAGACGCACTGATCGCCGGCCTGGCGCCGGGCGCCGGGGCGATCGCACCGGTCGTGGTCGCATCCAACGGTAACCAACGCGCGGCGAGCCGCAGCGTCCGCCTGAATGTCGATCTCCTCGACCGGATGATGGGCGGAATGTCCGACATGGTGCTGGCGCGCAACGAATTGGCCCGGCGGCTACGCGACCTGCCCGGCGAGCCGGGTATCGAAGCGGCGCTCGATCGCCTGTCGGCGACCGTGGCGGAGATGCGCGACACGGTGACGCGCACGCGCATGCAGAAGGTAGAAAGTCTGTTCTCGGCCCTGCCGCGGATCGTTCGCGATACCGCTGCCGAACTCGGCAAGTCGGTCGCGCTGAGCATCGAAGGGTCGGATGTTGAGCTCGATCGGGAAATGATCGAGGTAATGCGCGATCCGCTGGTCCACATCATCCGCAACGCCATCGATCATGGCATCGAGACCCCGGCGGTGCGCAGGGCGGCGGGCAAGCGTCCGACCGGGCGTCTGTATGTCGCGGCGCGGCAGGCCGGGAACCAGATCGTGCTGGAAGTATCCGACGATGGCGCGGGCATAGACACCGATCGGATCGTCGCCAAGCTGATCGCGCAGGGCCGTGATCCTGCCGAACTCCGCGGCTTGTCGGAACGCGCGAAATGCGCGCTGATCTTCGAGCCGGGTTTCACCACCAAAACTGACGTCTCGACCATTTCTGGCCGTGGTGTCGGCATGGACATCGTCCGCGACAGCGTCGAGCAGATCGGCGGGCGCATCGACTTGCAGAACCAGCCGGGCGTCGGATTGACGCTGACGGTGCAAGTGCCGCTGACCCTCTCGATCCTGTCGACCATCATCGTCGAGGTCGGCGGACATCGCTTCGCGATCCCACGGCTGGCGATCGAAGAGATCGTATCCGACCGCAATGCCACGATCCGGATCGACCGCATCGGCGACACGAGCGTGGCGACGGTGCGCGAGCGGCGGCTCCCGGTCGTCGATCTTGGGATTATCCTGGGTTTGGTGCGCCGGCCGGGCGAACGCGAGGAGCCCGCGATGCTCGTGATCGCCAATGTGGGCGCGAGCAGCATCGCCATCGAAGTCGATCAGGTCATCGATAACGAGGAATTGGTGATCAAGCCCGCCGCACCGGCGGTGATGGCGGCCGGCGTCTATGCCGGGCAGACCCTGCCCGATACCGGTCTGCCGATGCTGCTGCTCGACTGTGCGGGGATTGCGGCGGTCGCCGGCGTGCGCATCGGTCTGCGCGCCGAGATCGAAGCGGAGGCAGAACCCGAACCGGCCGATGACCAACAGGCGATGTTGCTGGTCGAAGACCTCGATGGCGCGACCCGGCTGGTACCCTTGGCGATCGTCGACCGGATCGAGACCGCGCGCGGTGATGCCGTGTCCGACGTTGCCGGGCATCTGCGCCTCACGATCGATGGTGAAATCTATCCGCTGGTGGCACGGTCTCCGATCGCCGCGGACGCGATGTTCACCGTCCTGCGGCTGCGCGACGGCGCGTCCGAAGTCTCGATGGCAATCCGCAAAGCCGACGATATCGTCACTATCTCGGACGCGATCACCTTGGCGACTACCCCCGGGCCGATTGCGGGTGCGACAGTGATCGAGGGTCATGCCGTCGAAATAATCGATGCGCATTGGCTGTTCGCGACCCATGCCGGCCCGCGTGAAATCGGGGATCGGCCACGGTGCATATTCGCCGGGGAACAATCGGAATGGATGAACAGCTTTCTGCGGCCGCTGGTTGAAACCATGGGGTATCGCGTCGATCCGAGTTCTTTCGCGGCCGATCAGGCGTCGCTCGTGGTGGCGCTGGACATTATGGTTGATGGGGTTGCCGAAGACAGGCTGCTGCGGCTGCGCAGCAATCCCAGCGCTGCCGGCGACGATAGCTCGATCTACCGCTATGACAGGCCAGCCCTGCTGGCCGAACTGGCACGGCACCAAGGGAGGGCGGCATGAACGAAGATCTGTTTCTGATCGCCCATATCGCAGGGCATGCGCTCGCTTTTCGCTCGTCGCAGATCGAATCGGTCGTCGATCTCGGGCAGATCACGCCCGTGCCGCGCGCGGCGGCGCACATTGTCGGACTGGCCGCGCTGCGCAGCCGGGTCGTGACGGTGATCGATACGTGGTCGGCGCTGGGCCTGAAGGGCGGGGCGGGGGTCCGGTCGCGCGCGGTCATCGTCGCGCAGGGCGGGCATCATTACGCGCTGCTTGTCGATACGCTCGACGATGTGGCGAGCTTCGCCGCGCTTCCTCTCGAATCCGGTCTGTCGCTGTCACCGCGCTGGCATGCCGCCGCGCGAGGACTGATCGAACGCAATGCCGAGCCGATCCTCGTCATCGACCCCGTCGCGCTCATTCCTACGGGCGCCGATGCCCCTGAAAAGACTGCTGCGGTAGTGCATTAACGCGCTGCTTACCCGTCCGTGGCAAACGGGATGGGCGACACCAAACCGAATGGGAATTTCATGAAGAGCTGCCTAGTCGTCGACGACTCCAAGGTGATCCGGAAAGTCGCACGTCACATCCTCGAGACGCTGGCGTTCGACGTGCGCGAAGCCGCGGACGGTCGCGAAGCGCTGACGAGTTGTCTCGATTGCCCGCCCGACGTGGTGCTGCTCGACTGGAACATGCCGGTGATGAGCGGCATGGATTTCCTGCGCGCGCTGCGCGAAACCGACCTGGCGGTGAAACCCAAGGTGGTGTTCTGCACGACCGAGAACGGCATGGCCTATATCCGCGCGGCGATCGAGGCCGGGGCCGACGAATATGTCATGAAGCCGTTCGACCGCGAGACGTTGGAGAGCAAACTCCAGATCGTCGGCATGGCCTGAAGCGGTGCCGAACCGGGCGCTTCGTGCGACCTCTCCGGACAAGGTGCCCTCGTCGGACGCTGTAGCGCGCGTTCTGATCGTCGATGACTCGCTCGTGGCGCGGTCTATCCTCGCGCGACTGGTGGATGCAGTCCCGCGATTTGCCGTCGCGGCGGCGGTGGGAACCGCCGAGGCTGCGCTTGCCTATCTGGAGACCGAACAGGTCGCCGTCATCCTCCTGGACCTGGAAATGCCCGGCGTCACGGGGCTGGCGGCGCTGCCCGATCTGCTCGCTGCCGGGCGCGGCGCACGCGTGCTGGTGGTGTCCTCGACGGTGGATGCGGGTGCCGCCACGACCATTCAGGCGCTTGCGTTGGGAGCTGCCGGAACCCTGGTCAAGCCGGGCATCGGCAGCTTTGCCGGGCGTTTCGGGGATATGCTGGCCGACCAGCTCCAACGCCTGATCGATCCTCCGGCCGAGGCAGCAACCCTTCAGCCGGCCCACCCGGCCGAAGCCTTTCACGGACCGTTGGCCATCGGAAAACAGGCCTTCTCCATCGTCGGCATCGGCGCCTCGACGGGCGGCATCCACGCGCTAAGCCAGGTATTGCGGCCGCTGACGGCCACGTTCCAGGCGCCGATCGTGATCACCCAGCATCTGCCGGTCACCTTTTCGGCCTATTTTGCGGCGCAGGTCGCGTTGCTCGCCGGGCGCCCGTGCGATGTCGCGGAAGATCGCATGCGCCTGCAGCCGGGGCGCGTCGTCGTCGCGCCTGGCGATGCTCATCTCGTGCTCACCCGCATGACCGACGGAGTGGCGGTTCGGCTCAGCAGGCAACCGGCGGCTTCGCGATGCATGCCGTCGGTCGATCCGATGTTGCAATCACTCGCCGCGCTGTATGGCGACCGCGCACTCGGCATCATGCTGAGCGGGATGGGCCGCGATGGCGCGCAGGGTGCTGCCGATCTGGTAAGCGCAGGCGGTACGATCGTTGCGCAGGACCGCGCATCCTCGGTCGTGTGGGGCATGCCCGGCGCAGTGGCGCACCTCGCCAGCGCGGTGCTGAGCCCCGATGCGATCGGCGCGCTGATCGCGAAGCAGCGGTGCCCGGCATGACCGCGCCCGCCATTCCTGCCAGCCGCTCCACCGCTGCGACCAACCTGATCGCCGCACTGCTCGAAGCGCGCACCGGCCAGCAGATCGGCGCAAATCGGGTGTGGCGCATCGAATCCGCACTCAAGCCGCTGATGCGCCAGCAGGGCATCGACACGATCGACCTGCTGGCCGCAGCGCTGACCACGCGAAGCGGTGGCTCGCTGGCCGACCGCGTCGTGGAGGCGTTGCTCAATCAGGAAACGTCGTTCTTTCGCGATGCCGGGGTGCTCGAACAGGCAATCGAGGCCGTCCTCAAGCGCCTCGACGCCGCCCCGTTCGTGCGGCCGCGCATCTGGTCGGTCGGTTGTTCGACTGGCCAGGAGGCGCTGTCGCTGGCGATGTTGCTGGACGAGCGCACCCCTGCGGCTGCGCCGCGCGTGGAGATCATCGCCAGCGACGTGTCGCAGCGTGCGCTCGATCGAGCGCGGGCGGGTCGCTATTCACAGTTCGAGATACAGCGCGGCCTGCCGGTGCGGCGGATGCTACAATGGTTCGATGCCGTCGGCGAGGAGTGGACCGCGAAGCCGGGCCTGGTGTCGCGCATCCAGTATCGGCGTCACAACCTGGTCACCGAACCGCCGCCCGGCGGACGGTTCGATCTGATCCTGTGCCGCAACGTGCTGTTCTATTTTTCGCCCGCCGTGCGTCGCGGAGTGTTCGAACAACTGGCGGGTGCGCTGCGCCCGGGCGGCCTGCTGGTGCTCGGGGCGGGCGAAACCGTGATCGGTCAGACCGAGCGGCTCGCACCTTCGCCGCATTGGCGCGGCTTCTATTCGAGCTGCCCCGACACAGCCTTACCCAGAGCCCGCGCCATCTGACCTTGCGTTTCGGTCGGGCACCCCGCATCCCTGTGGCATGAGTTACGGCCGGAGCGCTGCGTGCAACTGATCGAGACCCCATCGCCCAATTTCGACGAGCGCGACGCGGCGGTTTCGATCATCGTCCTGCACTATACCGGAATGCAGGACGCCGAATCGGCAATCGCACGGCTGCGCGATCCCGAAGCCAAGGTGTCCGCGCATTATCTGATCGCCGAGGATGGCGCGGTGCTGAGAATGGTCGCCGAGGACAAGCGCGCCTGGCACGCCGGGCAGTCCTATTGGCGCGGCATGCGAAACCTGAATGCAGCGTCGGTCGGGATCGAGATCGTCAACCCGGGGCACGAATGGGGCTATCGCCCGTTCCCCGAAGAGCAGATCGCGTCGGTGGTGCGGCTCGTAGCGCAGATCAAGGACCGCTACGCCATCACGCGCGGCAACATCGTCGGTCATTCCGACATCGCACCGGCGCGCAAGAAGGATCCCGGCGAGCTGTTTCCCTGGGGCACGCTGGCGCGGCTGCGTCTGGCGCTGCCCCGCCCGACGAAGAACCTGCTCGATCCGCAATGGACGCAGGGCGGGTTCCTGATGGCGCTCGAACGCTTTGGCTACGACGTCAATGATCCGATCGCGGCGATCATGGCGTTTCAGCGGCGGTTCCGTCCGGAATTGGTCGATGGCGAGATCGATGCCGAATGCCGCATGATCCTGCTTGCGTTGCTGCTTCCCAAACCGATGGGGGATGAGTAGGAGCAGCGATACCAGAGGGTCGGGCGGCCGCGTCGGGGAAACTCGCCGAGGAAAGTCCGGGCTCCGCGGAACGACGGTGCCGGGTAACGCCCGGCGGCCCCGGACTGGATCCGAGGTCAGGGAAAGTGCCACAGAGAGCAGACGGCGACCGTTTCGACGACGCCACGGTGAAAGGGTGCGGCAAGAGCGCACCGCGCGGCTGGCAACAGCTGCGGCACGGCAAACCCCACCGGGAGCAAGACCGAATAGGGACGGCATATGCGCCTCGTTCCGGCGCGTCGTCCGGGTTGGTCGCTAGAGGCGGCGCGCGAGCGTCGTCGTAGAGGAATGGTCGCCCATCCCCGGCAACGGGGTGGACAGAACCCGGCTTACAGACCCTCTGGTATCGCTTTGCCACCCGCGAGCAGCGCCTTGCGCTTGTCACAACTCCGCGCCAAGCTGTTGAAAACAGACAGTGGGGACATGCGATGCGGACCATGACGATGCTGGCGGCGGCGGCCGTCATCCAGATCGCCGCGCCGGCGGCGCATGCCGGACAGGCGACGACCGTACAGCAGGATTTCGATTCCGCTGCGCGGTTGACCGACGCGCGGGAGTGGGCGCCCGCGCTCGCGGCATGGGAAGCGCTCGAGCGCAGGGTGGCGAAAAGCCCGCGCAACCTGGCGCTGGTTCGGGTGCGCAAGTCGACCGTGCTCCTCGGGCTGGACCGTCGCGACGAGGCAGCCGCGTCCGCACAGGCCGGGCTTGCAACCATGCCGGAAACGGACGCCACATTGCAGCGCGATCGCTATGACGGGCAGATCGTGCTGGCCCGGATCGCTACGTCTGCCCTCGATTACGCCAGTGCAAACGAACATTTCGCCGCGGCGCGAAAGATCGCCGCCGATCCGACCGAACGCCTGGCGTCGTGGTGGGGCGTGGTCGAAACCGGTACCTTCGTCGATCCGGACGCCGCACTCGCCGTCGATGGCGAGTTCCCGGCGCTGTTCGGCAATACGGAGATCAGCGACACGTTGCGCGGCCAGATCATGACCACTCGCGCGCAGCTTTACCTTAATGCAGGCGATGTCGAGAAGGCCCGGGCGATGTCGCGCGACGCGGTCAAGGCGCTGGGCGGGCTGACGTCGAAGACCGACCTGGTCGACGTCTCCGCGCGATCGCTGGCTGGGCTCGCCGCGCTGCGGGCGGGGGACCGCGATGATGCGCGTCGCTACCTCGCCATGACCGGCGCGGGGCGGGCGACGCAGGGACGTTTTTCTGCACCGGCGGAGATGGCATCGCCGTCCTGTGGCGGGGACACGGGTCTGCAACCCGACGATGTCGCGGTCATCGAATTTTCGGTCGGCGACGACGGGTCGGTGATCGACAGCAGCCCGATCTGGTCGAGCCGCAAGGGCGACGCGGCATTGGCGTTTGCGCGGGCGGCGCGCGACTGGTCCTGGACCCCTGGCGAATTCGCCAAGCTGCCGTCCTTTTTCCGCAGCCGGGTTCGCGTGGAAATGCGCTGTTCGACCGCATTCCAGCGGCCGTCGCTCCAGGGATATTCGAGCGATGCGCTGGCGGCATGGCTGGGGAGCAGGGGCGTTACAGCGTCGTTCGGGGATAGCGGTCAGGCCCGGCTCGCGGCGCAGTTGCGCGAGCGGCTCGGAGCGCTCGACGCCAACGGTCCGGCGGCCGGCGTGGCGGCCGTGCCGGTGCTCTACGCGCTTGCCACCAATGCGGTGACGCCGCGCGACGAGTCGCATGGCTGGGCGACGCGGATGAGTGCGATTCTCGAGCGCGAGGAGGCGCCGCCAATGGCCCGGCTTGCGGCCGATCAGGTGATGTGGGCCACGGCAGAGGCCGATCGCAACCAGAGCAGGCAGTATCGCGCCGCGCTGACCGCAGCGCTTTCCGACCCGCTTTATGCCGCCGATCCGGAGGCGCGTGCCACCATCGCGCTGATGATCGCCGACGCGGCGCGCGGCGACGACCGCACAGTCCGCACCTATGCCCGGCGCGTGGCGGACGATGCCGCGCTGCCCGCAAACCACCCGCTCAAGGTCGGCGCGCTGATCCGTATCGCATCGCTCGATTTTCAGCAGGGCGATGTCGCCGCCGCCCGCACGGCGTTCGAACGCTCCGGGCTGGGCGCCGAACAATGCGCGTTGCTCGACGCCGTTCCGCAGATGCGCCGCACCAATTCCAACTCGTCCGATTTCCCGCGCGAGGCAATGTACTGGCGCATGGAAGGCTGGACGCGCGTGCAATATGATATCGCCGCCGACGGCAAGACGCAGAACGCCCGCACCGTCCTTGCCTACCCACCGTTCGTGTTCAGCGAATCGGGGGCCGAGGTCGTGTCCGGCGCTCAGTTCGAAGCGAGTTTCCGGCCGGGCAATACGCTGGGGTGCGGTGGGACGATCTCCGGCGTCAATTTCCAGCTGCCGTCCTGAACCGCTTCGCGCTTGCGATAAGGGCGCTACGGCCTATGTCGGGCGACAATGGCGCGTTCTACCCGATCCGACGACTGGGGCTTTCCCCGCTGGCGCGAATATGGCTCCACGCGCGCCGCCACCACGGTCCGGCTGTGCGATCGCCACGGCTGCGAGGAAGTCGGCGACCGGCCAGCTCCCAAATCTCCGAACAGTCCCGAGCGCTGGTATTTCTGCGAGGCGCACGCCGCCGAATATAACCGCGGCTGGAATTACTTCGAGGGGCTGAGCGCCGAGGAAGCCGCCGCGCGAGAAGCCGAGGAGCGGCGCGACACTTCGGGATATTCGGAATCGAAGCACAATAGCTGGGCAGGGCCGGGCGACGGAACGCGATCGCGCGACGAGATTCGCGCGCTCGACGTGCTCGAGCTGGACGTTGACGCAGATTTCGACACGGTGCGGATCGCATGGCGCCGCCTCGCCAAATCGAACCATCCGGACATCCGCCCCGGCGACAAGGATGCCGCGATGCGCTTTCAGGCGATCCAGGCGGCGTACGACGTGCTCAAGGCTGCCGAAGAGCGCCGCCAATGGCGACCAGGGTGACACGGCACGTTCGCGCGCACTGGACGAACGCAATTCTGGTCTGCGGCAAATGTTCGAAGAAGCTCGGCGGCGGGTTCGGTAAAGGCGGCAAGCTGCCGCTCGCCAAGGCGCTGCGCAAGCATCTGGGGATCGCCAAGGGGCGCAAGGCCGTAACGGGCATCGTCGAGGTCAAGTGCCTGGGCATCTGTCCGAAACGGGCGGTGTGCGTGATCGACACGGCCAATCCCGGGGCGTGGAAGCTGGTGCCGGATGGGTCGGATGTTGTCGACGTTGCGCGCGACCTGGGCTTGTCCGGACGCGCGGCCGACTGACCGCGCAGGGCCGTGATCGCCGTTTCACCGATACCGTTCGGCAACCTGCCGGATCAGCGCGATCATGTTCGGAATGCCTTGAGTACGGTTGGAGCTTAGCTGGTTCTTCAGGTCGAACGGCGCCAACTCGGCCGGGATGTCCGTCGCCAGGATGGCGGAAGGCTTCGTATCCTGAACCGCTGCCAGCACCAGTGCGATAATTCCCTTGGTGATCGCCGCATTGCTGTCGGCAAGGAAATGCAGCGAGCCGTCGTCCCGGACGGTGGGATAGACCCAGACCGATGCCGAGCAGCCTCGCACCAATGTCGCATCGGTCTTCAGCGCGTCGGGCATCGGTTCCAGTCCGCGGCCCAGGTCGATCAACAGGCGATAGCGATCGTCGCCATCGAGGAAGCTGTATTCGTCGGCAATTTCAGCGAGGCTGGACATGCTGCGCGGTATAGCGCGCCGCCGACACTTGGGAAGGGCAGGGGCGACCGATCAGAGGTCTACCCCCGCGGCGATCGCTTCCAGCTTGCGGATGCGCTCCTTCAGGTCGGCGATCTCGATCCGGGCGCTGGCATTGGGCAGGCTCGGTTCGCGCGAGGGTGCGTGATCGGCATCGCCGACGGCGAATTGCTGGGCCTTGAGCGCCAGCCACCCTCGCCATCCGGCCAGCCCCGCCAGCGTGACGATGGCTACGCCGACCAGCCCTTCGGTGGCCAGGATCAGATAGAGGTTGGGATCGGTCATCGGGACGTCTCCTGTCAATTGGCGTTGGGGTCGCGCAGCCGCTCGATCTCGCGGTCGAGGCGCAGGCTGCCTTCGTTGTCGGTGACGACGCGCTCGAGCACCTGAACACGCTCCTTGAGCGCTTTCACTTCATCGCGCAGCCGGGCGTTCTCGGCCGCATTCGCGGGCGTCGCGACTTGGGTCTCGTTACCCCATTTGTCCCTGCGCACGCCCATCTTCGCCTGCACGACCTTGCCGATCGTGATGATGGCGATGATCGCGACGACCATCTGGAACGGATCCATGGCTTGCTCCCTCTTGCTTGCTTGCGGGCCGCGATCAGGCGGTCGCTGTGGTGGCTTCGGACCGCGCCTGGCGTCGCCGCGGCGCATCGACCCGTTCGGTCGCCCAGCAGCCGATCCCGGTCAGGACGGCCATCACTCCCACGAACACGATCATCATCGTTCCTTTCAGTTGAGCGGCGCGTCGCGCAAGCGCTCGATTTCGTCTGCCAGGCCCAGCCCGCGGTCGGTCACGATCCGTTCGAGCACGCGCACCCGCTGTTCGAGCCGCTCGGTCTGGGCCGCATATTGCGCTGCCTTCTCGGCGGTTTCGGCATTGAGCGCCCTGGTCATCGCTTCCTTGTGCTTCAACCAGCGCTTGAACATGTCCCCGCCGATGCCCGCGATCACGGGAATGCCGACCACGATCATGAAAAAGCCGAGCACGAAAAATCCGTCCATGATCCGATCCTTCCTCAGTTCGCCGGGCCGCGCAGCGCTTCAATCTCGCGCGACACGCGCTGGCCGGGATCGGTTGCGATCCGTTCGAGCACCGCGATCCGCTCCTCAAGCCGGCCGATCTGTCCGGTCAGGCGGTCATTCTCGTTGACCAGCAGTTCGATCTTGCGCTCGGCGGCGGGGTCACCCTTGACCGCCTGGCCGCTCCATTCGTTCTCGACCGGATAGCCATGCTTGGCGCGGGTCCAGGTCGTGAACATCCATCCGGCCGTCGATATCGCGATGATCGCGAGGACGAACCCTGGGCCACTCCAATCCATTGTGCTTCTCCCCTGTTGCAGCCGCGCTCAGCGCAGGCTGTCGATTTCGTCGGCCAGGCGCGTGTTGCGGCTGGTGTAGAACATTTCGATGTCGGCGAGGCGGCGGTCGATGTCGCGAAACTTCGATCGCACTTCGTGCGTCGTCCGCTTCGGGTTCGATCGCACCCGTTGCCAGAACTTGGCATCCTCGGGACTTTCATACAGGCCGTAGGGCTTCACCGGCGCCATCCAGGCGATCATGAAATAGGCGATGACCGTCCAGGGAAATCCCCCGAGCAGCGTCAGCACGACCGCACCGATGCGGACCCACATGACGTCGACCCCGGTATAGTCGGCGATGCCGGCGCAGACGCCCGACCATTTGCCGTTCTGCTTGTCGAGATAGAGCTTGGTGCGGCTGGCGGACATGGCTCAGTTCCTCTTCGAATAGTCGTAGTCGGGACGATCCTCGCGGCGCGGCTCGGCGCGATAGTCGGGTCGTTCCTGACGGTTGTCGGGGCGGAAATCGGGATTGTCGGCCGCGACGATGCGCTCGATCGTCACCAGACGCTCCTCCAGCCGGCGGGCGGTGAGGTGGAGATCGTCGAGCAGCTGCTCGTCCTCTCCGGTCAGCGACGGGCTCTGCTTCCACTTGGTGATGTAGTGGAGGATGACCCACGGCATCCCGATGAACAGCATGCCGACGATGACGATCGGCAAGAATACGTCTTCCATGGCGTCAGCCCTCCTTGCCGAGGCGAGCCTTCAGGGCGGCAAGTTCGGCATCGACCTTCTCGGACGACTTGAGCTCGGCGATCTCCTCCTCGAGGCTCTTGGGCTCGTGGCCCAATCCCAGCGCATCGGCACGCCCTTCGGCCATGTCGACGCGGCGCTCCATCAGATCGAAACGCGAGAACGCGTCCTGCATCCGTTCGCCGGCATACATCTCGCGCATCTTGACGCGGTTGTTGGCACTTTCGAGCCGTGCCGAGATCGAGTTCTGGCGCGTACGCGCTTCGCGCAGCTTGCCCTGCAGCTTGGCAATGTCGGTCTCCGATGCCTTGAGCGCATCGTCGAGCACCGCAATCTCCCGTGTCAGGTGATCGCCCATATCGGCGGCCTTCTGCTTTTCGACCAAGGCTGCCTTGGCGAGGTCCTCGCGGCCCTTCGACAGCGCCAGCTCGGCCTTTTCGGTCCAGCTTTCCTGGAGCTTGTCGAGCTTGGCGATATGGCGGCGCATCTCCTTCTGATCGGCGATGGTGCGGGCGGCGGATGCGCGCACCTCGACCAGCGTTTCCTCCATCTCGAGGATGATCATGCGGATCATCTTCGCCGGATCCTCTGCCTTGTCGAGCAGGTCGGTCATGTTCGCGGCGATGATGTCGCGGGTGCGGGAAAAAATACCCATTACGTTACTCCTTCGGGAACCGGATAAGGGACCGGGGCGGGCGGGGGACCCGCCCCGGCAGGGATCGGTCAGGCTTGCACCTGGCCGACGGGAACGACGGTGGCGATTGCCTCGGCTGGTGCGACGGCGCTGCTGACGAGCGCGGCACTGCACAGCAGGGCAAGGGCGAAACTGGCGAACATCGCGGGGCTTTCACTGGTCTTCATAGCGGTTCTCCCTGAACCTCGGCGGTTTGGCACCACCGCTATCGGGTGGTTGCAATCAGCTCTGCAGGTGCCGTGCCAATTTAAAAAACGGCGGCAGTCTGCGCTTCGCTGGCGCCAGTGCCATTGGTCTCCAAAAAGCATTTGCCAATAGTTGGGATTCTGCGCCAAGCGTCCCTTATGGAGCGCACTACCCAGGTCATCGGCCAATCGGCCGCGTTCATCGAGACGCTCGAATTGGCGAGCCGCGCCGCCGCGCTCGATCGCCCGGTGCTGGTGATCGGCGAGCGCGGCACCGGCAAGGAGCTGGTCGCCGAGCGGCTCCATCGCCTCAGCCCGCGCTGGGATCAGCCGTTGGTCATCATGAACTGCGCCGCGCTCCCCGAGACGCTGATCGAGGCCGAATTGTTCGGGCACGAGGCGGGCGCCTTCACCGGCGCGACCAAGGCGAGGGCAGGGCGGTTCGAGGAAGCGCATCGCGGCACGCTGTTCCTCGACGAACTGGGCACATTGTCGATGGCGGCGCAGGATCGCCTGCTGCGCGCGGTCGAATATGGCGAGGTCACCCGCATCGGATCGTCGCGCCCGCTGCAGGTCGACGTCCGCATCGTCGCCGCCACCAACGAGCATCTCCCCGATCGCGTCGAAAGCGGCACATTCCGCGCCGATCTGCTCGACCGGCTCAGCTTCGAGGTCGTGACCCTGCCACCGCTGCGGGCACGGCCCGGTGACGTCATGGTGCTAGCCGAACATTTCGGCCGCCGCATGGCCGCCGAGATCGGCTGGGACGACTGGCCGGGCTTCGGCCCCACCGCGACCGACCTGTTGCTGCGCCATCGTTGGCCCGGCAACGTTCGCGAACTGCGCAACGTCGTCGAGCGCTCGGTTTATCGCTGGAACAGCGGGGACCCGATCGATGCCATCGACGTCGATCCGTTCGCTTCACCCTATCGGCCCGGGGCCGTGCCGCCGACCGCTTCGGAAACCCCGGCCGTCGCGACCGCGCCCGAACCCTCCGGCGGCGACTTCAAGGAGCGGGTCGATCGGTTCGAACGCGATCTGTTGTCGCGCGGGCTTGCCGACAACCGCTTCAACCAGCGCGCGACCGCCAAGGCACTCGGCCTGAGTTACGATCAATTGCGCCACGCGCTCAAGAAGCACGACCTGCTGTAAAGTGTGGAACAGCAGCAACTGTATTTCAGGTCACGATCCAGCGCCTGGCGTGATTGCCATCGACTACCGGTGCTGCCACGTCGGCCGCGCTAGCGCCCAGGCAGGCGGCGTTCGATCGCCAGCACCGCGACCGCGGCAAGCGTGAGGCAGGCCGCCAGGAACAGCATCGGCGTCAGGTCGCTTCCGGTTTCGTCGCGGATCCACGGCACCACCGCCTGCGCCACGAACCCCCCGAGGTTTCCGATCGAGTTGATCGCGGCGAACCCCGCCGCGGCGCTCGCCCCGGTCAGGAAGCGCGGCGGCAACGACCAGAACACCGGCTGACCCGAAAAAATCGCCGCCGCCGCCAGGCACAGCGCCGCGAACTTGAGCGGCGCTCCTGGCAACACCACGCTCGCGACCAGCAGGGCCGCGCCGATCAGCGCGGGACCGGCGATGTGCCACTGCTGACGCGCGCGCCCGGCGGCGTGGCGCGGGACCAGCCACAGCGCTAGCGCGACGAGCAGCCAGGGAATGACGTTGAGCAGCCCGTTGACCGTGTTCGAGACCCCGAACCCGCGCACGATCGTCGGCAGCCAGTAGCTCAGGCCATAGGCGGCCAGGGGAAATCCGACATAGGCGCCGCACAGCGCCAGCACACGGGGATCGGTAAGCGCCCGCAGCGGGTTGCCGTGATCGCTCGCGCCGTCGTCGCCGCGCTCGGCGGCGAGCGTGCGCGCCAGCCAGTCCTTTTGCGCATCGGTAAGCCAGCGCGCCTGCGCGGGTGCACGCGGCAGCCCGAAATAGACCGCCGGTACCATCAACACTGCCGGGATGCCGGTGGCGATGAACACCCATTGCCAGCCGCGCAGTCCTGCCAACCCGTCAAGATCGAGCAGCGCTCCGCCGATCCCTGCGCCAACCGCATTGGCCAGTGCGCTCGCCACCATGAAGAGCCCGACCGCGCGCGCCCGGTGGGCCTGCGGGAACCACAGGGTCAGCACATAGAGCGCGCCTGGAAAAAATCCCGCTTCGGCCACGCCCAGCAGGAACCGCAGGATATAGAACATCGTCGGGCTCTGGGTGAACCCCAGCAGGATCGTGACGACGCCCCAACTCGCCATGATCCGCGCGAACCAGATATGCGCACCGACGCGTTCGAGCAGCAGGTTGCTGGGGATCTCGAACAGGCAATAGCCGATGAAGAACAGCCCCGCGCCCAACCCGAACGCCGCCTCGCTGAGCCCGAGGTCGGACACCATCTGCAGCTTGGCGAACGAGACGTTCTGGCGATCGATATAGGCGATCATGTAGATCAGCCCGAGCAGCGGTATCAGCCGCCAGGTAATCCGGCGCAGCGTGGCGGGTTCGATGTCGTCGGCCATGCTGCACCCCCGTGACGGCGACGGCCGCGCATATCACTGTCCGCGCGCGTCTTGCCGACCGACCTAACCGATGCTGGCCAAGCGTCAACCGGTGACGGCCGTCCCCTGGCAGTATCACGCGATAAGAGGAATGGTGGACGCACTTGGGCTCGAACCAAGGACCCGCTGATTAAGAGTCAGCTGCTCTACCAACTGAGCTATGCGTCCACATCCAGAACCGCGCGGCACGCCGCTGCGTTCGGGAGCGCGGCTGCTAGCATCCGATCGGGGCGATTGCAAACCCCTTTCGCGGCGAAATCGCTACCAGCTTTCCTTGATGCGGTTCTGGCGGTCGATCGCCATCAATATGCCGATGCAGATGAGCACGGTCATCTGCGCCGATCCGCCGAAGCTGATGAAGGGCAAGGGGATGCCGACCACCGGTGCCAGTCCCATCACCATGCCCATGTTGATCGCCACATAGAAGAAAATGGTCGTCGCCAGCCCGGCCGCGGTCAGCCGGGCGAACTTGCTCTGCGCCCGCACGCCGACCTGGACGCCCCAGCGGATGAGCAGGAAAAAGGCGATGACGGTGAGGATACCGCCGACCAGCCCCCATTCCTCCATCATCGTCGCCAGCGCGAAATCGGTATGGCCTTCGGGCAGATAGTCGAGATGGCTTTGCGTGCCGTTGAGGAAGCCCTTACCGAACAGCCCGCCTGATCCGATCGCGATCTTCGATTGGCTGATGTGATAGCCCGTGCCGAGCGGATCGTTTTCCGGATTGAGGAAGATCAGCACGCGATTGCGCTGATAGTCGTGGAGGAGATAGTTCACCGCGATCGGCACGAACAGCGCCAGACCAAGCGCACCGCCGATGAACAGCCGCAGCGGGATACCGGCAAGAAACATGACGGTGATCCCACCGGCGGTGATCATCAGCGCGGTGCCCAGGTCGGGCTGGAGCATCACCAATGCGGCAGGCATGCCGATCAGCAGCACCGCGGGCCAGATCGCACCGAACCGCCGCGTTTCGTTGGGCGGCATCATGTCATAGAATTTGGCGCAGGCGAGGACGATGAAAATCTTCATGAATTCGGACGGCTGCAAGCGGATGAACCCGAGGTCGAGCCAGCGCTGGCTGCCGCCGCCGACCGCACCGATCAGTTCGACCAGGATCAGCGCGACCAGCACCGCGACATAGCCCGGCAGCGCGATCATCGACCAGAACTCCTCGCGGATCCGCGACAGCACGATCGCCATCCCGAGAAACGCCACGAAGCGAATGCCCTGCGAAAACGCCCAGGGGCGAACATTGCCGCCTGCCGCGGAATACAGCACGACCAGGCCGAACCCACCGATCAGCAGGATCAGCAGCAGCGTCTTCCACGGCAGCTGCGCGAGCGGTGCGGGGACGAAACCCGGACCGGTGCTCCCGCTGCTCATCGCGATGCGCTCCCGCCTTCGATCGAGGCAGTCTCGGTTTCGGGCGGGGCGGGGTTCAGTCTGGCCAGCCGGTATTCGCGCTCCTTGGCCGCCATGCGCGTCTCGATGTCGCCGCCCCAGCCCTTTTCGAGGGCGTCGAGCGATGCATAGGCCTTTTCGCGGTCGTACAGATAGGTGATGCAATCGCGCGCGACCGGTGCTGCCGCGCCCGATCCCGACATGCCGTGTTCGATGACCACCGACACCGCGTAACGCGGCTGTTCGACCGGAGCGAAGCCGATGAACAGGCCGTGGTCGCGATATTTCCACGGCACGCCAAGTCCACCGCGTGCGCCGCCGACGATGCGCCGGACCTGCGCGGTGCCGGTCTTGCCGCCCATGCGGATGCCGTCGAGCTGGAGACGGCTGCGCACCGCGGTGCCCGCGCCGTTGACGACTTCGTCCATCCCCGACCGGATCATCCCCATGCGTTCGGGGGGAACATCGAGTGCGGGGCCGATCACCGGAGCGTCGGCAAGCAGGCGCGGCACCAGTCCGCGGCCGCTGGCGATGCGCGACGCCTGTACCGCCAGCTGCAGCGGGCTGGTCAGGATATAGCCCTGGCCGATCGAGGCGTTGAGCGTGTCGGCCTGCGTCCAGGCCTCGTCATATTTGCGCTGCTTCCACGCCGGATCGGGAACGGTGCCATAACGCTGCGACGGCAGCGGTAGCGGATATTCGGCGCCAAGCCCCAGCTGGCGCGCGGCTTCGGCCACCGCGTCCATCCCGACCTCGCGGCCCATGGTGTAGAAATAGGTATTGCAACTGCGCGCGATCGCCCGGTGCAGGTTGACCGGGCCGTGACGCCCCAGGCATCGGAAGAAGCGGTTGCCGAGCTGATAGCCGCCCGGGCAATTGACGGTGCGTTCGGGATCGATGCCGGATCGCAAAGCGGCGATCGCGGTGGCCGGCTTGAACGTCGATCCCGGCGGATACAGCCCCTGCAGCGCCTTGTTGGTGAGCGGCAGGTGATCGTCCTCGGACAACATGCCCCATTCGATCTGGCTGATCCCGTCGGAAAAGCTGTTGGGGTTGTAGGCCGGCATCGAGGCGAGCGCGAGGATGCTGCCGTCGCGGCAGTCGATCACCACCACCGCGCCCGATTCATTGCCCAGCCGCCGCGCCGCGAACGCCTGCAACCCGGCGTCGATGGTCAGCTTGATCATCTGCCCGGGACGGTCGGGCCGGGTCTCGAGTTCACGGACCAGCCGTCCGCGCGCGGTCACTTCGACGCGCTTGGCGCCTGGCCGGCCGCGCAGGTCGGGCTCGAGCGTCTTTTCGAGGCCGTCCTTGCCTAGTTTGAACCCCGGCGTGACGAACAACGGGTCCTTGGTTTCCTTATATTGCTCGGCGGTTGCAGCGCCGACATAGCCGACCAGATGCGCTACCGCCGCGCCGCTGGGGTAATTGCGTGCGAAGCCGCGCGTGGGGGCGACACCGGGCAATTCGGGTAGCCGTACCGAAACGGCGGCAAACCGCTCCCAATCGAGATTCTCGGCGACCTTGATGGGCTGAAACCCCGATGCACCTTCCAGGTCGCGCTGCAGCCGTTCGTAATCGTCGGGCTCGATCGCCAGAAGATTGCGTAGCAGCGGCAGCACGCGCTCCTTGTCGGTCAGCCGGTCGGGGATAATATCGACGCGGAAATCGGTGCGGTTGTTGGCGATGGGGATGCCGGCGCGATCGACGATCCAGCCCCGCCGTGGTGGCATCAACGTCAGGTTGACGCGATTGCTCTCCGACAGCAGCTTGTAGCGCTCGTTCTCGGCGATCGACAGCCACGTCATGCGTCCGGCCAGCGCGAGGCCGACCGCACCCTGGCCGATGCCGAGCAGCGTCGCCCGGCGCGAAAAGCTGAACGCCTGGGAAGCGCCGTTGACGGGGCGACCACCGTTCACAGCCGGTCCGACCTGCGATCGAGCCCGGCGCACATCCGCGTTACCAGCGGATACAGCGCGACCGAGGCCAGCGCCTGGAGCATCAGCAGCGTATCGACGTGCGCACCCAGCGGCACCGCGATCAGCCGCCCGCCGATCAATGCGAAGCCGATCGCCCCGGCGGCCACCAGCCAGTCCTGTTTGAAGTCACGCCACACAAGACGCGTATCTATCACGTCCACCGCCAGAAAGCACAGGGTCCACAGCATCGTAGCGCTGCCCAGCGGCTGACCGCTGACCAGGTCATCGAACAGTCCGAGCGGAACGCAGGCCCAGGTGCGGAAGATATCGGGACGGTGCAGCCGCCAACCCATCAGCATCAGCAGGCCGAACGGCGGCAGGACCGGAATGGTGGCGACCACGGGAACCAGCGTGATCAGCGATCCCAGCATGACCGACAGCGGCGCTACCCAGCGCGTTCGCGTCCGGGGCGGGGCCGGGGTGGCGAGCGTGTCGACGCTCATGGTGTCGAAGCTTGCAGCGGTGGAACCGGCGGTCGCGGCGCGGGGAGGTAGGCTGCCTGGACCAGCGCGAAGTCGAGTGCGTCGGGGTCGGCGAGCGTCCTTGCCGGGGCGGTATCGCGCTGCGACTTGAGCACGCGCGCCACCGGAATGCCGGGCGCATACAGCCCGCCGGTGCCGGTGGTGACGAACATGTCGCCGGCCAGCAACGGGGCGTTGGCGATGCTGGCAGTGCGGATATCGACCAAGCCGTCGCCGCGCCCGACGACGATCGCGGGCAGGTTGTCGCGAATCCGCCGCACCGGCACGACGCTTTCTGTGTCGGTCAGCAGCAGCACGCTGGCGGTGTTCGGGCTGACCTCGATGATGCGCCCGATCAAGCCATCCGGCCCCCGCACTGGTTGCCCGAGCGCTACCCCATGGCGGCTGCCCGCGTTCAGGGTGGCGAATCGGCGCGTGCTGGAGGCGGAAGAATTCACCAGTCGCGCGGCGGCCACCGTGGTCGGCTCGCGTTCGCGGACCTGTGCCAGAGCCCGCAGCCGCCGGTTCTCGACGATCAGCAGGCGGGCCGCTGCGATCGCCTTTGCATTCCGCGCGGCTTCGGCGCGCAGTGCGCGGTTCTCGCCAACGACGCCGAAATAATCGCCGAAACCGCCAGGCAGGTCGAGAATGGCCCGGCGCAGCATGTGAAGTCCGCTCGATACCGGCGTCGTCGCTTCGCGTACGCCGCTGCGGAGCGACGCGAACAGCGGCGGATTGACGGTCGAGATCGCCAGCAACACCGCGCCCGCGACGACACCCAGCGCCGCGAGCACATAGCCGAGGAAGACCCCATATTGCGCCCGCCGCGAAAATCCCGGGCGCCGGTTACGTTGCGGCGCCATCGTTCCCCTCAGCCCGCGAGCAGCACGCCGCGATAGATCGGATCCTCGAGCGCGCGGCCGGTGCCCAGCGCCACGCACGTCAGCGGATTCTCGGCGACCGTGACCGGCAGTCCGGTCTCGTCGCGCAGCACTTCGTCGATGCCGTGCAGCAGCGCGCCGCCGCCGGTCAGGACGATGCCCTGATCGACGATGTCGGCGGCGAGTTCGGGCGCGGTGTTCTCCAGCGCGATGCGCACGCCTTCGACGATGGTGCCGACCGGCTCGGACAGCGCCTCGGCGATCTGGCCCTGGTTGATCTGGATTTCCTTGGGCACGCCGTTGACCAGGTCGCGACCCTTGATGAAGATCGTCGCCCCTATGCCATCGGCGGGCGGCTTGGCGGTGCCGACCTGCTGCTTGATCCGCTCGGCGGTCGCTTCGCCGATCAGCAGGTTATGGTTGCGGCGCACATAGCTGACGATCGCCTCGTCCATCTTGTCGCCGCCGACGCGCACCGACGTCGAATAGGCGAGCCCGCGCAGGCTCAGCACCGCGACCTCGGTCGTGCCGCCGCCGATATCGACGACCATCGAGCCGATCGGCTGCGTCACCGGCATGTCGGCGCCGATCGCCGCGGCCATCGGCTCCTCGATCAGCCATACCTGGCTCGCGCCCGCATTCGATGCCGCGTCGCGGATCGCGCGGCGTTCGACCTTGGTCGATCCCGAAGGCACGCAGATCACAATCTGCGGCCACCGCAGGAACTTACGCTGTCCGTGCACCTTGTGGATGAAATGCTTGATCATCTGTTCGGCGACGTCGATGTCGGCGATGACGCCGTCGCGCAGCGGGCGAATCGCCTCGATCGTGCCGGGGGTCTTGCCCATCATCAGCTTCGCGTCGTCGCCGACCGCCTTGACCTTCTTGACGCCGTTCAACGTCTCGACCGCGACTACCGACGGTTCGTTGAGGACGATGCCGCGCCCGCGCAGATAGACGACGGTGTTCGCCGTCCCCAGGTCGATCGCCATATCGTGGGACATGAATCTGAAAAAACGGGAGAAAATCATCAACCAATCCGTCCCTGGCCGCACCGTGGGCACCATGCGGCATGTTCGCACCTGTACCCGTGATCGCATCCCCCCGGCGCTGAGTGTCCAGCGCCGGTCGGGTCGGATGCGGGTCGCGGGATGCCGTCGCTTGGGCTAGGACCACACCCATGTCAATACGCCGACTTCCCTCGCATCTCGTCAACCGGATCGCTGCCGGTGAAGTGGTCGAAAGGCCTGCCAGCGCGTTGAAGGAGCTGATCGAGAACGCGATCGACGCGGGTTCGACACGGATCGTCGTGCGCCTGGCAGCAGGCGGGATCGACCTCGTCGAGGTCACCGATGACGGTTCGGGCATGACCCCGGCCGATATGGAGCTGGCACTCGAACGCCATGCGACGTCGAAACTGCCGGAGAGCCTGTGGGAGCACGGGGCGATCGAGAATGTCGCGACGCTCGGCTTTCGCGGCGAGGCGCTGCCTTCCATCGCCAGCGTCGCGCGATTGACGATCGACAGCCGCGTGCGGGGCGCGGAAGGCTGGTCGCGCAGCATCGACAACGGTGCGCAGGTGGCGGAGGGCCCGGCCGCGCTGCCCCCCGGTACCCGGGTGCGGGTCGAAGCGCTGTTCGATCGCGTACCCGCGCGGCGCAAGTTCCTGCGCACCCCGCGCGCGGAATATGCTGCCTGTCTCGACATCGTCCGCCGCCTGGCGATGGCCCGGCCGCACATCGCCTTCTCCGTCGAACACGATGGACGCCGCACCCTGGCGGTGCAGGCGGTCGAAAGCGCGCCGGATCGCGTCGCGGCATTGACCGACCGCGCGCTGATCGACAACAGCGTTGGCATCGATTTCGCGCGCGAGGGCATGAGCCTGACGGGCGTCGCTGCGATCCCGACCTTCAATCGCGGCGTTTCCGATCATCAATATCTGTTCGTCAATCGCCGCCCGGTAAAGGATCGGATGCTGGTCGGCGCGGTGCGCGGTGCCTATGCGGAAATGCTCGCGCGCGATCGGCACCCGGTGGTTGCGCTGTTCCTCGACATTCCCGCCGATCAGGTCGACGTCAACGTCCATCCCGCCAAGACCGAAGTCCGCTTTCGCGATCCGGCATTGGTGCGCGGCCTGATCGTCAGCGGCCTGCGGCGTGCCCTCGACGAGGCAGGACATCGCAGCCAGCGACCGACGGCTGCGGTGCTGGCGGCCTGGACCAGCGAAACAGCTTCATCCGGTGGTCATCCAGGCGAAAGCGCGGATACCCCGGTTGGAGAATATGGATCGGCACCTACCGGGACGCCCGCCTTCTTCGGGGCTGCCGCAGGGGCGGGCAACAGCCTTCACGATCGTCGTCCGACGTTCCTGACGCCGCCGCCGCAGGCACGCGCCGAGGCTGCCGTCGAACCGATCCCTGACACCGCGCAATTCCCGCTAGGCGCCGCGCGCGGGCAGGTCGCCCGGACCTATATCGTCGCCGAAGCCGCCGATGGCCTGGTGCTGGTCGATCAGCACGCCGCGCACGAACGCCTGGTTCTCGAACGCATGCGCCGTGCGATGGCACTGGGCGGCGTCGCTTCGCAGGCGCTGCTGCTGCCCGAGGTGATCGAACTGGACGAACCGGCGTGCGATCGGCTTGAGTCCCGGATCGACGAACTCGCTGAGTTCGGCCTGACGCTCGAACGGTTCGGGCCGGGCGCCATGCTGGTTCGGTCGGTGCCGGCGATGCTCGGGCAAGCCGACGTGTCGGGCCTGGTCACCGACCTTTCCGACGAACTTGCCGCCTATGACGATGCGCTCAGCCTGAAGGAACGCCTCGACCATGTCGCCGCGACCATGGCCTGCCACGGATCCGTCCGCGCGGGGCGCATCCTGTCGGTCGCCGAAATGAATGCGCTGCTGCGCGAGATGGAAGTGACGCCCCATTCCGGCCAGTGCAATCACGGTCGCCCCACCTGGGTAAAGCTGGCGCACGGCGATATCGAGAAGCTGTTCGGGCGGAAGTGAACGGAACGTACGGACGCCGGTACGTTCATCTCGCGGAAACCTTATCGCCGCCCGCGCATTCTACTTGCCAAGCACCTGATTTGGCAGAGCAACCATGAGCAAGATCGTCCCCGTATTCTTCGCACTGATTCCCCTGGCTGCGGTCGTGACCGCGTGCGTCGCCGTGCCCTGACACTGCCACCACCTTCCCGAGCCGAAATACGCACCGACATACGAAAAGGGCCGCGCGGTACGCACCGCGCGGCCCCTTGCTGTCTTCGGCTAGTGAAATCAGCCCTGTGGGGCTGACTCCTCGTCCGACGCTTCGGTCGAAGCCGCATCCCCCGCGGCTGCCTCGTCGCGCGGCAATTCGCCGGGCTCGGCATTGGGATCGAAGTCCTCAGTGAAACCGGCGGTGTCCTGTTCGAACATCGCCGCCATCACGTCGACGCCCTGCGCCTGCATCTCGGCCTCTTCCGGCGAACGCGCGACGTTGACCTTGACCGTCACCGCGACCTCTGGGTGCAGCGCGACCTTGACGTCGTACAGCCCGATCGCCTTGATCGGCTTGCCGAGGACGATCTGCGCCTTGTTGACCTTGTGGTCTTCGGCAACCAGCGCCTCGACCAGATCGCGCACCGCGACCGAACCGTAGAGCTGGCCGGTGTTCGACGCCTGACGGATCAGGGTCACCGAAACGCCGTCGAGCGTTTTGGCCTCGGCCTGCGCTTCGGTGCGGCGGGTGGCGTTGTCGGCCTCGATCCGCTCGCGATTCGCCTCGAATACCTTGCGGTTCGATTCGTTGGCGCGCAGCGCCTTCTTGTTCGGCAGCAGGAAGTTGCGGGCGAACCCGTCCTTCACCGTGACGACGTCGCCGATGCCGCCGAGCTTCTCGACGCGCTCGAGCAAAATGATCTGCATGCGACCGCTCCTTACTTAACGATGTAGGGCAGCAGGCCCAGATGACGGGCGCGCTTGATGGCCTGAGCCAGCTCGCGCTGCTTCTTGGCGCTCACCGAGGTGATGCGCGACGGGACGATCTTGCCGCGCTCGGACACGAAGCCCTGCAGCAGACGAACGTCCTTGTAGTCGATCCGCGGCGCGTCCTTCGCAGAGAAAGGGCAGCTCTTGCGGCGGCGGAAGAATGGGCGTGCCATCAGTTGTTCTCCCCTTCGTCGCGGTCGCGGCGCGGGCCGCGGTCGCCGCGATCGTCACGGTCGCGGCCGCCGCGGCGCTCGCCGCGGTCGCTGCGCTCGCTCTTGCGCATCATCACGGTCGGGCCGTTCTCCAGCTCGTCGACGCGCACGGTCATGTAGCGGATGACGTCCTCGTTGATCGACGTCTGGCGCTCCAGCTCGGCGACCACGCCGGCGGGCGCGTCGATCTCGAGCATCACGTAATGCGCCTTGCGGTTCTTGGCGATCTTGTACGCCAGGCTGCGCAGGCCCCAGCTCTCGGTCTTTACGACCTTGCCGTCGTGCTCTTCGATAATCTTGGTGGCGGCTTCCGCCAGGGTGTCCACCTGCGCCTGTGCCAAATCCTGGCGCGCAAGGAACACGTGCTCGTACAGAGCCATGTCGCTTTCTCTCTCTTGGCCGATCGCTGACGCCGCACCATGCGGTCGCCCCTCCGGCTGTCGTCGTAAATGCAATCAGGGCGGAAGGACGCTGCCTTCCACCCCGATGCGAGTGCTCCATACCGGTTTCAGTGGGGAAGGCAAGGGGGCCGGGGCCCCCAAGCCCGCTTCCCGGCGCTTAGAACAGTACGCCGCCCAGCACTGCTCCGATCAGGCCGCTGGCAACGGCGACCAGCACCGCGTCATTGCCCGACTGCACCCACTGATAACCCTGCGGCGGGGCGTACAGGCCGCGGCCGCCATAGCTGCGATAGTCGATCTGGCGATAGTTGGGCGCATAGGCCCGGTTGAACCGCTGACCGCGCTGCCAGCTATTGTAGCTGTAGGTCGGCCGATTGACGATCACCCGCTGCTGCTGGCGGACCACCGGGCGATTGACCCGGACATTCTGCCGCACCACATTGCCGCGGCGGTTCACCACCGTCCGCTGCTTGACCCCGCCGCCGCGCTGGACGACGACCGTCTTGTTGCCGCGCTCCTTGACGACGGTGCGCTGCGGAGCTGCGCTTGCCACTGTGGGGACCGCGACCATTGAGGCCGCGACGGCTGCGAGAACCAACTTCTTCATCTTGCGTCTCCTCTGTCACGCCATCAGCGGCGTTGAAGACAATCTAGGAGGAGGGTGTCGCGGCGATGTGTCGAAGCCGGAACAAAAGCGTCACAAACTGTCGCAAGCCGGTCGGGACTTGAAAGGTTTCGCCGTTCGGGCGTACCGCCCGCGGCTTCCAGCGGGAGAAGTCAGATGCGCGCATTCGTGTTTCCGGGTCAGGGCAGCCAGTCGGTCGGGATGGGCAAGGCGCTCGCCGACGCCAGCGCGATTGCGCGCGAAGTGTTCCAGGAAGTCGATGACGCGCTCGGCCAGAGCCTGTTCAAGCTAATGACCGACGGGCCGGAGCAGGACCTGGTCCTCACCGAGAATGCCCAGCCCGCGATCATGGCGCACGCGATCGCGGTGCTGCGCGTGCTCGAACGCGAAGGCGGCGTTCGCCTCGCAGACAGGGCCGACTATGTCGCCGGGCACAGTCTCGGCGAATATACCGCCTTGTGCGCAGCGGGTGCGATCGACCTTGCGACGACGGCGCGGCTGCTCAAGCTACGCGGGCGCGCAATGCAGGCTGCGGTCCCGGTCGGCGAGGGCGGGATGGCGGCGCTGCTGGGTGCGGACCGAGACAAGGCGCAGGCGATCGCCGACGCTGCAGGACAAGGGCAGGTCTGCACCGTTGCCAATGACAACGATCCGTCGCAGGTGGTGATATCCGGCGCGCTCGCCGCGATCGAGCGCGCGATCCCGCTCGCCAAGGAGATGGGGGCCAGGCGCGCGATCCTGCTCCCGGTTTCCGCTCCGTTCCACTGCGCGTTGATGCAGCCGGCTGCCGATGCGATGGAGGCGGCGCTGGCGGACGCGGCGATCCGCGCGCCGCTGGTCCCGGTCTTCGCCAACGTCACCGCGGCCGCCGTCGCCGACCCCGACACGATCCGCGCGCTGCTCGTCGAACAGGTCACCGGCATGGTCCGCTGGCGCGAGTCGGTGCTGGCGATGCACAAGGCCGGCGTCGAACGCTTCGTCGAACTGGGCGGCAAGGTGCTGGGCCCGATGGTCAAGCGCACGGTGCCCGAGGCGGACGCAGTCAGCGCAGTGACGATGGACGACATAGAGGCTTTGGCTAGCGTGCTTTAGGAGAAGTTTTTTCACGCGGAGGCGCGGAGACGCGGAGATATGCCGGATCTGGAAGCAATTTCGGGGGACGTCGTAGACGTGGCGCTGCGCTTGCATCGCGAGTTGGGGCCGGGCCTGTTGGAGAGCGTGTACGAGATGCTGCTTGCCGGACGCCTTGCTCAGATGGGATATTCGGTCGCGCGCCAGCGCGCTGTTGACATCGAGTTCGACGGTTTGAAGTTTGACGGCGCCTTTCGTATCGACCTCCTTGTAGACGAGCGATTGCTCGTCGAGATCAAGTCGGTCGAGCGGTTGAGGGCAGTCCACGGCAAGCAGCTTCTTACCTATTTGCGCCTTACCAATCAGCCCGTAGGGCTGCTCATCAACTTCGGCGGGGAAACGCTCAAGGAAGGGCTGCGACGGATCGTCAACGACTATCGCCCCTCCGCGTCTTCGCGCCTCCGCGTGAACCAGAATCCACGGAGACATTAATGTTCGACCTCACAGGCATGACCGCACTCGTCACCGGCGCGTCCGGCGGGATCGGCTCGGCGATCGCAAGGGCACTGGCCGGGCAGGGGGCAAAGCTCGCCGTGTCTGGCAGCAACGCCGACAAGCTCGACGCCTTCCGCGCCGACCTCGGCGGCGACCATGTCGCACTTCCCTGCAACCTGTCCGACGGCGCCGCGGTCGATGCGCTGGTGCCGCAGGCAGTCGAGGCGCTGGGCGGCACGCTCGACATCCTTATCAACAATGCCGGCGTCACCCGCGACAACCTGGCGATGCGGATGAAGGACGACGAATGGGACCAGGTCATCCGCGTCAATCTCGAAGCCGCGTTCCGGCTGTGCCGCGCCGCCGCGCGCCCGATGATGAAGGCGCGCTTCGGTCGCATCGTCTCGATCACGTCGGTGGTCGGTGCGACCGGCAATCCCGGCCAGGCCAATTATGCTGCGTCGAAGGCCGGGCTGGTCGGCATGTCCAAGGCGCTGGCACAGGAGCTTGCCAGCCGCGGCATCACCGTCAACTGCGTCGCGCCCGGCTTCATCCGCTCGGCAATGACCGATGTCCTGCCAAATGCGCAAAAGGAAGCGCTCATGGCCCGCATCCCCGCAGGCGCGTTGGGCGAGGGCTCGGATATCGGCGCCGCAGTCGTCTATCTCGCCAGCCGCGAGGCCGGGTACGTCACTGGGCAGACGCTGCATGTAAATGGCGGCATGGCGATGCTGTGAGCGCAGGACTTGACCTCGCAAGCGCGACGGCCAGGACAACCGCGATCGCGATCAGGTTGACCGGAACGAGCGTCGCAGCCGCAACGGCGCGGCCGAATAGCGGAGCACAATAGGCGAAGGCGAGCAGCGCGCGCTCGCCTCGCCGCCAGCCGTTCGTTTCCGCGTCGCGCGCCAGCCATGCGATCGCGATGCCCAAAACGACCATGTCGTAATCGAATGCATAAGGGGTGGCGAGCAGCGACGCGGTCATTGCGACCGCCCCGCGAAGTGCTGGACGGCAGCGGCGCGTCCGTATGATGACGGCCGCCAGTCCGGCGATCGCCGCGCTCTGGATGATCCACGCGATCCAGGCAGCGCCGCCAAGCAGGCGGACTGCCCCAAACGGTGTCACGAGCTTTGCCGCGCCGGTCTGTGCGTCCTCGACCACCGCCGATCGCGTCAGTTCGAGCGATTGCGCAAACGCTTCCCACGCGCCCGTCCCAAGCACCAGTGCGCTGGTGGCCGACATAACTAACAGGGTCGCTGCCGCCACCGCAAAGGCGCGCCAGTGCCCGCCGGCTGCGAGAACCAGCGGCAGCAGCACGCCGAGCTGCGGCTTGTAGGCCAGCAGTCCGATCAAAATGCCCGCGGCGATCGGCCGTCGATCGAGCAACAGCATGCCTCCGCCCAGTAGCGCAGCGGTCAGGAAGCCGTTCTGGCCGTGACCCAGGCAGACGAACACCGCAGGAAAGCCAAGCGCGATCACCCAGTCCCCCGGCCGCGTCAGAAGCGGGCGAACCGCTGCCAACGCTGTCGCAAGACCCGTCACCTGCCATAGGATCAACGCAGGCAGATAGGGGATGCTCGCCAGCGCCATGGCGACGATCAGGAATGGCGGAGGATAATGCCAGCCGTAAAAGGGGATATCGGCGCGCCCATGGACCGCCTGCTGCATGGCGAAGTGGCTAGGCCAGTCCCAGGCAAGCTCGGGCGCACCGGCCAATGCGAGGCGCCCGGCCGCATAGACGTTGGAGAAATCGGTGCCGACCGGTCGCCCGAGCGCGTCAAGCGTTTGCATGCCGCTGCCCGCCAGCAGGACCAGGCCAAACGTGGTCACGACCGTCAACAGCGCCGCCACCCGTATCGCCCGGCCACGACTGACCAGCCGGTCGATCGATTCGAGGGCGGGGAGTATGCGCATCGCGGGTCACCTTGGCGTAGCGGCGGTTAGCATCGCCCTAACCATGCGGCTACGCGCTCGGGGGACTTGTCAGCCGGAAGCACCCGTTCTACGTGCGTTCAGGAATTTAAGACCTTACGCAAAGGAACAGGGAATGAGCGAGACCGCCGATCGCGTGAAGAAGATCGTCGTTGAGCATTTGGGCGTCGAAGCCGAGAAGGTCACCGAGGATGCCAGCTTCATCGACGATCTCGGCGCCGACAGCCTCGACATTGTCGAACTGGTGATGGCGTTTGAGGAAGAGTTCGGTGTCGAAATCCCGGACGATGCCGCCGAAAAGATCACGACCGTGAAGGACGCGATCACGTATATCGACGAGCATCAGGCCTGATTACAGCTGCGATCTGCCGCCCTTTTTCGGGCCGGAATGCGTGAAACGGCTCCCTGCCCAGGGCTATGATTCGGGGCAGGGGGCCGTTTTCATGTCGAAATTGACCAACGGAGATTTGCGATGCGCCGCGTAGTCGTGACCGGGCTGGGGCTGGTGACCCCGCTGGGTGCCGAAGTGGAAACCGTCTGGAGCAACCTGCTGGCGGGCAAGTCCGGCGCGGGCCGGATCACGCGCTTCGACCCGACCGACTATGCCTGCCGCATTGCCTGCGAGGTCAAGCCGGCGGACCACGAATACGGCTTCGACCCCAATCTGCGCGTCGATCACAAGGTTCAGCGCCAGGTCGACCCCTTCATCGTCTTCGGCATCGACGCCGCCGGGCAGGCGATCGAGGACGCCGGCCTGACCGAGATGACGGAGGCGGAACGCTATCGCGCGGGCTGTTCGATCGGTGCCGGCATCGGCGGACTTCCGGGGATCGAGAGCGAGTCGCTGGTGCTCGCGGCGAAGGGTCCGCGCCGGGTCAGCCCTCATTTCGTGCACGGGCGACTTATCAACCTGATCTCGGGCCAGGTCAGCATCAAATACGGGCTGATGGGTCCTAACCATGCTGTCGTAACCGCCTGCTCGACCGGGGCGCATTCGATCGGTGACGCCGCGCGGATGATCGCGATGGACGATGCCGACGTCATGCTGGCGGGCGGGGCGGAAGGTGCGATCTGCCCGATCGGCATCGCCGGGTTCAGCCAGGCGCGCGCGCTTTCGACCAACTTCAACGACACCCCCGAAAAGGGCAGCCGCCCGTACGATGTCGATCGCGACGGCTTCGTGATGGGCGAAGGCGCCGGCGTCGTCGTGCTCGAGGAATATGAGCGTGCCAAGGCGCGCGGCGCGAAGATGTACGCCGAAGTCATCGGCTACGGCTTGTCGGGCGATGCCTATCACGTCACCGCGCCGCACCCCGAGGGTTCCGGGGCATTTCGGTCGATGGAAATGGCGATGCGCAAGTCGGGCCTAGCGCTTGAGGATATCGACTACATCAACGCGCATGGCACCTCGACACCGCTTGGCGACGAGCTCGAGTTGGGCGCGGTGCGGCGCCTGTTCGGCAGCGCGCTCGACGATGTGTCGATGAGCTCGACCAAGTCGGCGATCGGGCATCTCCTCGGCGGCGCAGGCGCGGTGGAGAGCATCTTCTGCATACTGGCGATGCGTGACCAGATCGTCCCGCCCACGCTCAATCTCGACAATCCCAGCGAGAATTGCGTCGGCGTCGACCTCGTCCCGCATGTCGCCAAGCAGCGCCGGGTGCGCGCGATCCTCAACAACTCGTTCGGGTTCGGCGGCACCAACGCGTCGCTGGTGATGAAGCCGGTCGAGTAAACCCTCCCACTCTGCCGGGCACATCCCCATGCCCGTTTGTTTCGAGCGAAGTCGAGAAACCGCCACGCTATGCCCCAGCCAAGTTTTTCGACATCGCTCGAAGTGAACGGATAGGGTGGAGCGATGAGAAAACTCGGTTGCCTCGGATTTGTCGCCGCGCTCGGCATCATCGCCACCCTGTTTCTGCTCGTCCAGAGCTGGGGCGGAGCCGGGCCGCTCGAAAAGAACACCACTGTCCTGGTTCCCCGCGGGTCCTCGCTTGCCGGCGCCGCCGACGAGTTCGAGCGGGCGGGCATCATCAACTCGGCGACCCGCTTCACGCTGCTCGCGCGCGTTCTGGGCTCTGACGAGCCGATCCGCGCCGGCGAATACCGCATCCCCGCCGGCCTCAGCCAGTCGGACCTGCTCAAGCTGCTCCAGGGCGGCCGCACGCTGCAGCGCTTCGTGACGGTTCCCGAAGGCTTCCCGTCGGTCATGGTCCACGATGCTTTGATGAAAGCGCCCGAACTGGGCGGAAAGGTCGCGGTCCCGGCCGAAGGCAGCGTGCTCCCCGACAGCTACAGCTACGAACGCGGCGGCACTCGCGCCGAAGTGCTCGCCCGCATGCAGCGCGCGATGGACCGGTACCTCGAAGAAGCGTGGAAACGCCGCAAGCCAACGACCGTGGTCACTTCCCCGCGCGAGGCGATCATCCTTGCCTCGATCGTCGAGAAGGAAACCTCCAAGCCCTCCGAACGCCGCACCGTCGCCGCGGTCTACTCCAACCGCCTGCGCGCCGGCATGCCGCTCCAGGCCGACCCGACCGTGATCTATCCGGTCACCAAGGGCCGCCCGCTCGGCCGCCGCATCCTGCGCTCCGAACTGCAGACACGGAACGGGTACAACACCTATGCGAGGGCGGGATTGCCCGAAGGCCCGATCGCCAACCCGGGCCGCGAATCGATCGACGCGGTGCTTGACCCGGCGCAGTCGAGCGCGCTGTATTTCGTGGCGGACGGGACCGGCGGGCACGTGTTCGCGGATACGCTGGAACAGCACAACGCAAACGTAGCAAAATGGTATGCGATCCGGCGGGCGCGAGGGGAGATGTAGATCGGCGCCGCTCCGCGACGATTTTGACGTCGGTTCGTCCAGAAGCCGCCTTACGCCCGCAACCCGGCCGCAGCCCTTGCCTTCGCCTCGACATCCGGCATCGCCGCTCCGCTCGGCGTCACCCAGCTCCCGCCGACGCACAGCACCTTTTCGAACGCCAGCCATTCCGGTGCGCTCGCCTCGGTAATCCCCCCGGTCGGGCAGAAACGGGCTTCGTGGAACGGTGCGGCCAGCGCCTTGAGCGCCTTCAACCCGCCCGACGTCTCCGCCGGAAAGAATTTGAAGTACCTCAGCCCCAGATCATACCCCCGCATGATGTCGCCTGCGGTCGCGATCCCCGGCAGGAACGGCACTCCCGAATCGACGATCACCCGGCCAAGGCCTTCGGTGAGCCCCGGCGAAACGATGAATTCGCCGCCCGCGTCCATCACCTGTTCGAACTGATCGGTCGACACCACCGTACCCGCGCCGACGATCGCGCCGGGAACCTGCTTCATCTCGCGGATCGCATCGAGCGCGGCGGGGGTGCGCAGCGTCACCTCCAGCACGCGCAATCCGCCTGCGACCAGCGCCTCGGCCAGCGGGCGCGCAATCGCGGCGTCGTCAATGACGAGGACGGGGATGACCGCGCTGGTGCGCATGATGGTTTCGATGTTCATGCGGTGTGCTCCTGCGCAAATGCCGCCGCGGCGCCGTAGAGGCCGGGCTGGGGGTGGGTAATGAGTTTGACCGGAACCGAGGCCATCAGCGACTGGAACCGCCCCTTGGCAACGAACCGCTCGCCAAAGCCCGACGAGATCAGGTGATCCTTGAGCCGAAGGCCGAGCCCCCCGGCGATGACGACGCCCTTGGGTCCGTGCGCGAGCGCGAGGTCGCCCGCGATCGCGCCCAGGCTCAGGCAGAAGCGGTCCATAGCCGCGCTTGCCAGGCTGTCGGTGCCGCTAAACGCCATGTCCCAGATGTCGCGATCGCTGCGCGACTTGACCGGCTCTCCCTCCATTTCGGCAAGCGTTTCATAGATCGGAACGATCCCCGGCCCCGACGCGATCCGCTCCGCCGACACGCGGGTATAGGTCTTGCGCAAGCGCTTGAGCATGGCGTCCTCGATCCCGTCGAGCGGGGCGAAATCCATGTGCCCGCCCTCGGTCTCGATCACATTGTACCCCCGCGCATGCCGGAACACCTGCGCCACGCCGAGCCCGGTACCGGGGCCGCAGACCGTCAGCGAACCCTTGGCCGGAAGCGGCCCTTCCGGCCCGCACACGTGCAGGAACGCATCGTCGCCCAGTTGCGCCACCGCATGTCCGATCGCGCCGAAATCGTTGATCAGCGTCCATTGATCGACGCCCAGCCGTTCGGTGATCAGCCGCGGCCGGATGATCCACGGATTGTTGGTCAGCTTGATGAGGTCGTCGTTGATCGGCGAAGCCACCGCAATTCCCGCCATCCGCGGCAAGGGTCGGCCAAGCGTACGCCCGAACGCCTGCCAGGCGAGTTGCAGGCTGCCATGCTCCGCGGTCTTGAGCGTCGTCGGCTCGCCCAGGCGCACGACATGCCCATCCTTGACCTCGGCGATCGCGAAGCGGGCATGGGTGCCGCCGATATCGACCGCGATCACTTCCATCATCTGCTTTCCCTTGAATTCATGCCGGGCCGCGCGGCGATCCGGCGGCGCGCACCCTGCGAATCCGCGGTTCGCGATCGATCCCCGCGGCGTTCTTGATCTCCTGACGCATTTCGTCGCGCTTCTCGTGGATCGACGCGATCACCGGCCCGACCGCGACGCCCAGGTCCACCAGCACGGCTTCGGACAATTGCAGCGAGCTTTCGAGCGTCTCGGGGATCGCATCGGTCGCTCCCGCCCGGTAGAGCAATGCGGCATGCTCGGAATCGCGCGCGCGCACGATGATCGGCAGGTCGGGCACCCAGCCGCGTACCCGCCGCGTCAGCTGCACGCTCAGCACCGGATCGTCCATGGTGATGATCAGCGCCTTGGCATGGCCCAGGTTGAGCCGATCGACCATGTCGCTGCGCGCGACGTCGCCGAACTGGACATTATATCCCTCGCGCCGCGCTTCGTTGGCGGCATCGATATCGGCGTCGATCGCCAGATACGGCTTCTCGTGCGCGTTGAGCATGTCCGCCACGGTGCGCCCGATCCGACCGAACCCGACGATGACGGTGCCATGCGCCACGCCGGTTGCGGGGGCATCGGCGCTTTCGCCCAGCCGCCGCTCGATCCGCCGCGCGATCACGCGCCCGCCCTTGGCCAGCAGCGGCGTGATGGTCAGCCCGATCGCCGTCACCGTCGTCCAGAACGCGGCCGTCGATGGCTGGATCAGCCCCGCCAGCGTCGCCGTGCCCAGTACGATCAGCGTCGTCTCCGACGGGCTTGCCATCAACACGCCGGTTTCCGCCGCGGTGCCCGGTCGCGCGCCCGACACGCGCAGCAGCAGGAAGGTGACGACGGTCTTGACCAGCATCACGCCTGCGATCGCCGCCAGCAATTCGGGCCAGTATCGCGCGACCAGCCGCAAATCGAGCTGCATCCCGACCGAGATCAGGAACACGCCCAGCGCCAGTCCCTTGAACGGCGCGGTGATCGCCTCGACCTCGCCGTGATATTCGGTTTCGGCGATCAGCAGCCCGGCGAGCAGCGCGCCGACGATCGGCGACAGACCCGCGGCAGCGGTGGCGAGGCTGGCGACGATCACCACCAGCAGCGACGCCGCCAGGAACAGCTCCGGGCTCTTGGTGCGCGCCGCCTGAGCGAACATCCGCGGCAGGATCAGCCGGCCGCCGACGAACAGCACCGCCACGGTGATGCCGCCGGCGATCGCCACGTCGGTCAGCCCGCGCCAGCCCTCGCCATCGGCAGTCGGGGCGAGCGCTCCGAGCATGAAGATGATCGGCACCAGCGCCACGTCCTCGAACAGCAGCATCGCAAAGGCGCCGCGCCCGACCGCGCTGGTCATCCCGGCGATCGGCAGCACCAGCGCGGTCGACGACAGCGCCAGCGCCAGCCCCAATCCGATCGCGCCGCCCCACGGCTGCCCCAGCAAGTGCAGCGCGACGCCGATGATCAGCCCCGAGCCGATCAGCTCGGCCGCGCCGACTCCGAAAACCAGCCCGCGCATTGCCCATAGCCGCTTGAGCGACAGCTCGAGCCCGATCGAGAACAGCAACAGGATGATCCCGAACTCGGCGAACGGCTCGATCGATTCCGGGTCGGAGATGGTGAGGTAATATAGCCAGCGCTGCTCACCGACGAGGCTGCCCAGCGCATTCGGCCCGACTAGGATGCCGACCAGGATGAACCCGATCACCGGGCTCACCTTGAACCGCGCAAATGCCGGAATCACGAGGCCCGCCGCGCCGAGGATCACCAGCGCGTCGGAAAGTCCGCTATTTTGGAGGTCTAGCGCCATGTCCTAGCGAATAGGCCGAAGCGCAGCGGGTGTCATTCAACGATCCTCCCCGGCACGGGGAGGGGGACCGCCCGCAGCGCGGGTGGCGGAGGGGGGCTTCCTCCAGCGACCCGCTTGCGGCGATCCCCCTCCACCATGCCTTGCATGGTCCCCCTCCCCGTGCCGGGGAGGATATGGGTTACTTCCAGCTTCCCATCGCGGTTTCCAGGTTCACCCGGATCGCCTCGAAGAACTGCTCGGTCGTCATCCACGGCTGGTCCGGGCCGATCAGGATCGCCAGATCCTTAGTCATCGCGCCGCTCTCGACGGTCTCGACGCACACCCGCTCAAGCGTCTCGGCAAAGCGCGTGACATCCGGCGTCCCGTCGAACTTGCCGCGATATTTCAGGCCGCCGGTCCATGCGAAGATCGACGCGATCGGGTTGGTCGAGGTCGCCTTGCCCTGCTGGTGCTGGCGGTAATGCCGCGTCACCGTGCCATGCGCGGCCTCTGCCTCGATGGTCTTGCCGTCGGGAGTCATCAGCACCGACGTCATCAGGCCGAGCGAGCCGAAGCCCTGTGCGACCGTGTCCGACTGCACGTCGCCATCATAGTTCTTGCAGGCCCACACGAACTCGCCATGCCATTTGAGGGCGGAAGCGACCATGTCGTCGATCAGGCGGTGCTCATAGACGATGCCCAGTTCCTTGAATTGCGCGGCGAACTCGGCCTCGAACACTTCGGCGAAGATGTCCTTGAAGCGTCCGTCATACGCCTTCATGATCGTGTTCTTGGTCGACAGATACACCGGCCATTTCCGGTCGAGCCCGTAGTTTAGGCTTGCGCGCGCGAAGTCGCGGATCGAATCGTCGAGATTGTACATCGCCATCGCGACGCCCGGCGACGGGAAACGGAACACTTCCTCGTCGATCACCGTGCCGTCGTCACCTTCGAACACCAGTCGCAGCTTGCCGGGGCCGGGAACACGATAGTCGGTCGCGCGGTACTGGTCGCCGAACGCATGGCGACCGACGACGATCGGCTTGGTCCAGCCGGGCACCAGCCGCGGCACGTTCGAAATCACGATCGGCTCGCGAAACACCACCCCGCCCAGGATGTTGCGGATCGTACCGTTGGGCGATTTCCACATCTTCTTGAGGCTGAATTCCTCGACGCGCTGTTCGTCGGGCGTGATCGTCGCACATTTCACGCCGACGCCGTATTTCTGGATCGCCTTGGCGCTGTCGACGGTGATCTTGTCGTCGGTCTCGTCGCGCTTCTCCACGGAGAGGTCGTAATATTCGAGGTCGATGTCGAGATAGGGGAGGATCAGGCGCTCGCGGATCCATGCCCAGATGATCCGCGTCATTTCGTCGCCGTCGATCTCCACGACCGGCGTCTTCACCTTGATCTTCGCCATGTGTTCGCTTTCCTGGGGATTGGGGGAGGGTTGTCCCAGGCTCCTAAGCACATGCAGCCACGCGATCAACCGCTCGCAACCGCCTCCGCCCGATCCACTCTCTCTCGTGCCAAGCGCCGTTGTGTTGCCCCCGCGACACAGCTACATCCCTCGTCATGGCATCCTTAGAAAAGCCGACCGTCGGCACCTCGACGGTCAAGTGGCGCTTTCCCGGCATGCACCCGGAAGGCCGCAAATACGTCCTGATCGCGCTGGCGCTCACATTCCTGATGTGGCTGGTGCTGCCCGTCCTGACCTGGCCGATGCTGGGACTGACCGTCTGGGTAGCGGCGTTCTTTCGCGATCCGGTGCGCGTCACGCCCCAGGGCGACGACCTGATCGTCGCGCCCGCCGACGGGCTGGTGACGATGATCCAGCGCGTGCCGCTCCCGCCCGAGCTGGTCGGACCGGACGGTCTGGGCACCGAGCCGCTGATACGCGTGTCGATCTTCATGTCGGTGTTCGACGTCCATATCAACCGCACCCCCGTGCCGGGAACGATCCGTCAGGTCGTCTACATCTCGGGCAAATTCCTCAACGCCGATCTCGACAAGGCGAGCGACGAGAATGAGCGCCAGCACATCGTCGTTGAGGACAAGCACGGCCGCCGCGTCGGCTTCACCCAGATCGCCGGGCTGGTGGCGCGGCGTATCGTCGGGTTCGTCAAGCCGGGGGACATCGTCGCCACCGGCCAGCGCGTCGGCCTGATCCGCTTCGGCAGTCGCGTCGACGTCTTCCTTCCCGAGGGCTGCGAACCACAGGTGATTCTCGGCCAGCGCAGCATCGCCGGCGAAACCATCATCGGTCGGCCCGGTGTGTCCCGTCCCGCCGGCGTGACTCAGTAAAGCCGATGGCACTTGGCAGACGTGCGCGCATCGAGCGCGGCATCCCGCTGCGCGCGGTAGCGCCGAATGCGGTGACCGCAGCGGCCCTGTGCTCGGGGCTGACCGGCATCCGATTCGCGATCGCTGGCGATTGGGAGCGGGCCGCGCTGATGATCCTGATCGCCGCCGTTCTCGACGCGATGGACGGCAGTGTCGCGCGCATGGTCCGCGGCGAAAGCAAGTTCGGCGCCGAGCTCGATTCGCTGTCGGATGCGATATCGTTCGGCGTTTCGCCCGCGCTGATCATGTATCTCTGGGCATTGATGGCCGCGCCCAAGATCGGCTGGATCGTCGCCTTGCTCTACGCCGTCTTCACCGCTCTGCGGCTGGCTCGTTTCAACGCCCGCATCGACATCGCGGACCAGCCGCACAAATCGGCGGGTTTCCTCACCGGCGTGCCCGCTCCAGCAGGCGCCGGCATCGCGATGCTGCCTTTATATCTGTGGATCGCTACCGGAGAAGAAGTCTTCCGTTCGCCGTGGCTAGTCACGCCATGGGTCGCGCTGGCGGCGTTCCTGATGATCTCCAGCCTGGCGACCTATTCCTGGTCCTCGCTCAAGCTGCGTCGCACGATCCGGTTCGAAGCGATCGTCGTCGTGGTGATCCTCGCGGCTGCCCTGCTCAATGCCCCATGGCAGACCCTGTCGATCGTCACGCTCGCCTATCTCGCCACGATCCCGCTCAGCGTTCGCAGCTACGGCAAGGTCAAGCGGCTTCGCGCCAGATCCGCGGTCCCGCAAGCGAACTCGGACCCGCCTGCCGCAGCGTGATCCGGCGGCCGGGCACTGTCCGGATCGCCGCCATCTCGACCGCGCCGATCATCGGGCCGTGGCGGAGCAGGCGCACGATGCGATCGGCTTCCGGCCGAAGCGTGGCAACGATCACCGTCAGCGCGAACAGCCCGGCGAATGCAAACAGCATCATCGAAAGAGCAGCAATCATGGTCCCGAACCTCTTCAAAAAGTTACGGATTTATTAACGAACCCAGTCGCGGAAACGGCGCATCGCCGAATCGGTTCCGGGTTCCACTTACGAGCATCGTATGTTCCTTGTCCGTTCCGCTGTCAAGGGTTGATTCGGCGCAAACGTTGCGCTAACGCCCCGCGCTCAACCCACATGGGAAGCACATCACCCGGTGCCGCGGCCGCCTTTCAGGCGATCCCGCGGTCCTTCGCTTCCCAGAGGAACAACCGGAAAGGAACTTCTCTATGGCGGCACCAGTCGTCTCGATGCAGCAGCTCATCGAATCGGGCGCGCATTTCGGACACCAGACGCATCGCTGGAACCCGAAGATGAAACCGTACATCTTTGGCGACCGCAACGGCATCCACATCCTCGACCTTTCGCAGACCGTGCCGCTGTTCGCGCGCGCGCTCGAATTCGTGTCGGCCTCGGTCGCATCGGGCGGCAAGGTGCTGTTCGTCGGCACCAAGCGCCAGGCGCAGGAGCCGATCGCGGAGGCGGCACGCCGGTCGAACCAGCATTTCGTCAACCATCGCTGGCTGGGCGGCATGCTCACCAACTGGAAGACCATTTCGGGCTCGATCAAGCGTCTGAAGGCGCTCGAAGAGCAACTGTCGGGCGACACTACCGGCCTGACCAAGAAGGAAGTCCTCCAGCTCACGCGCGAAAAGGACAAGCTCGACATGTCGCTCGGCGGCATTCGCGATCTGAACGGCATCCCCGACATCATGTTCGTGATCGACGCCAACAAGGAAGAGCTGGCGATCAAGGAAGCCAACACGCTCGGAATTCCGGTCGTGGCGATCCTCGATTCGAACGTCTCGCCCGACGGCATCGCGTTTCCGGTGCCGGCGAACGACGACGCCGCCCGCGCGATCCGGCTCTATTGCGAGGCGATCGCCATTGCGGCGACGCGCGGCAACAATGAACAGGCGATGCGCGGTCAGGACTTCGGTGCGATGGCCGAACCCCCGGTCGAACCCGCGCTCGAGACGGCAGCAGTCACGACCGACGCCGCAGCCGCGGCCGATGTCGAAACCGCCACGGCCGATGCCGATACTGCGGGAAGCGATCGCCCGGTCGACGCCTGACCGCCCGCGCGCTTCGGCGCGTCACCGATTTGTCATCCGGGCGGGGCAGGGCGTGATGCGCTTCCCCGCCCAAAAGCATAGTCAAAGGAACCGAAAATGGCCGAGATCACTGCCGCTGCGGTGAAGGATCTGCGCGAGCGCTCCGGCGCTGGCATGATGGATTGCAAGAAGGCGCTGACCGAGAATGGCGGCGACATGGAAGCCGCCATCGACTGGCTGCGCACCAAGGGGCTTGCCGCCGCCGCCAAGAAGTCGAGCCGTACCGCGGCCGAGGGTCTGGTGGGGATCGCCGTCGCCGGCACCAAGGGCGCTGCGATCGAGGTCAATTCCGAAACCGATTTTGTCGCGAAGAACGACCAGTTCCAGGCGTTCGTCCGCGACGTGACCAATCTCGCGCTTGCGCAGGGTGACGACATGGACACGCTCAAGGCGGCAAAGATGCCTTCGGGCAAGACCGTCGAGGAAGCGCTGACCAACAACATCGCCACCATCGGCGAGAACCAGTCGCTCCGCCGGGTGCGCCAGCTGTCGGTGAGCCAGGGCGCGGTGATCCCGTACGTTCACAACCAGGCGTCGCCGGGTCTTGGCAAGATCGGCGTTCTGGTCGCGCTCGAGAGCTCCGCGGGCGTCGACGTGCTTGAGCCGCTCGGCAAGCAGATCGCGATGCACATCGCTGCGGCATTCCCGCTGGCGCTCGACGAAAATGGCCTTGATCAGGACGTGATCGAGCGCGAGCGTGCGATCGCGACCGAAAAGGCCAGCGAGAGCGGCAAGCCCGCCGACATCATCGCCAAGATGGTCGAAGGCTCGGTCAAGAAGTTCGCCAAGGAGAATGCACTGCTCAGCCAGCCAATCGTGATGGACGGCAAGACCCCGGTCGCCGACGTGGTCGCCAAGGCGGCGAAGGACGCCGGTGCCGAGATTGCGCTGGTCGATTACGTCCGCTTCCAGCTCGGCGAAGGCATCGAGAAGGAAGAAAGCGATTTTGCCGCCGAGGTCGCAGCGACTGCAGGCATCAACAAGCCCTGATCGCCTGGGCACCGGATCGCCGCATCGGCGTCCGGTGTAACAGGTTGGCAATGCGGCGCGGTCCTTCTAAGGTCCGCGCCGTTTTGGTGCTCCCTCCGACCTTCTGGATTGCATGACCGTCGTTCCGCGTTTCAATCGTATTCTGCTCAAGCTGTCGGGCGAGGTCCTGATGGGATCGGGCCAGTTCGGCATCGATCCCGACACCTGCGATCGCGTCGCCCGCGAAGTGAAGGGCGTTACCGACACCGGCCTTCAGGTGTGCATGGTGGTCGGCGGCGGAAACATCTTTCGCGGTCTTGCCGGCGCAGCCCAGGGCTTCGACCGCGCGAGCGCCGACTACATGGGCATGCTCGCCACGGTGATGAACGCGCTTGCCATGCAGAACGCGCTGGAAAAGACCGGGGTTCAGACCCGCGTCCAGTCGGCGATCCCGATGGCCAGCGTGTGCGAACCCTATATCCGTCGCCGCGCAGAGCGGCATATGGAAAAGGGCCGCGTCGTGATCTTTGCCGCGGGCACCGGCCTGCCGTTCTTCACCACCGACACCACCGCCGCGCTGCGTGCCGCCGAAATGGGCTGCGACGCGCTGTTCAAGGGGACCAGCGTCGACGGTGTCTATGACGCCGATCCCAAGAAGGTCGCGGATGCCAAGCGCTACGATACGCTGACCTTCGATCGCGTCCTCGCCGACAATCTGCGCGTGATGGACGCAAGCGCCGTCGCCTTGTGCCGCGACAATCACATCCCGATCGTCGTCTTCAATATCCGTGAGGAAGGCAACCTCGCCGCCGTGCTGCGCGGTGAAGGCGTTTCGACGATCGTCCAGAACACCAACGACAAGCACTAGGGGAGCCGACATGGCCGCATATGACAAGGCCGATCTCGAACGCCGCATGGCGGGCGCCGTGGAATCGCTCAAGGGCGATCTTTCGGGCCTGCGTACCGGTCGCGCATCGACGTCGCTGCTCGATCCGGTCACGGTCGAGGTGTACGGTGCCAACATGCCGCTCAACCAGCTTGCCACCGTTTCGGCGCCCGAGCCGCGGATGCTGAGCGTGCAGGTGTGGGACAAGAGCAATGTCGGCCCGGTGGACAAGGCGATCCGTTCGGCAGGGCTGGGGCTCAATCCGATCGTCGATGGCCAGAATCTGCGCCTCCCGATCCCCGATTTGACCGAGGAACGGCGCAAGGAACTCGCCAAGCTTGCCAGCCAATATGCGGAAAAGGCACGTATCGCCGCGCGCAACGTCCGCCGTGACGGGATGGACGGGCTCAAGACCGACGAGAAGAAGGGCGTCTATTCCGAGGATGAGCGCAAGCGGCACGAGACCGAGGTGCAGAAGCTGACCGACGCCACGATCGCCGATATCGACGCCGCAGCCAGTGCCAAGGAAAAGGAAATCCTGGGCAAGTGACCGCATTGGCCGCGCCCACGTCGGCGCCCGATCCGGGGCAGGGCCTGGGGAAGACGGGCATCCCGCGGCACGTCGCCATCATCATGGACGGCAATGGTCGCTGGGCGCATGCGCGCGCGCTGCCGCGCATCGCCGGGCACAAGCAGGGGGTCGAGGCGGTGCGCCGCGTTGCCCGCGCCGCGCGTGACATCGGCATCGATGTGCTGACGCTCTATGCCTTCTCGTCCGAGAACTGGCGCCGACCGGCCGAGGAGGTCGGCGACCTGATGGGGCTGCTGCGGCTGTTCCTCAAAAACGAAGTCGACGATCTGATCCGCGAGAATGTGCGTCTGCGCGTCATCGGCGACTATCGCGCGCTGTCGGACGATCTGGTGCGGATGATCGACACCGCCATCGTGCGCACCGCGGACAATAGTGGTCCGCGGCTGGTAATCGCGCTCAATTACGGCGCGCAGGCGGAGATCGCCGCCGCCGCGCGCCATCTCGCCCGCGAAGTCGAGCAGGGCAGCCGCGCCGCCGACACCATCGACGAAGCTGCGATCGAAGGCGCATTGGCGACTCGCGACCTGCCGCCGCTCGACCTGTTGATCCGCACTTCGGGCGAGCAGCGTCTCTCCAATTTCCTGCTGTGGCAGGCGGCCTATGCCGAGCTCGCCTTTGTCGACACGCTTTGGCCGGACTTCGACGAAGCCACGCTGCGCGGGGCAGTCGCCGATTTCGGTCGCCGCCAGCGCCGGTTCGGTGGTCTGTGACACCCGATCAAGCCGCACAGCGCAAGGCCGACCTCAATCAGCGCCTGGCCGTCGGCGGCGCCTTGCTCGCCGTGGCGGCGGCGGCGATCGCGATCGGGGGCATCCTGTTCTGGCTGCTGGTCGTGATCGGTGCGCTGGTGATGATGGCCGAATGGGCCGACATGCTGCGCGTCGATCGCAAGGCCAAGCGCATCGCGCTGTTCGCGCTGTCGGTGCCGCTGGCGATCCTCGCCCCGATCGCGTCCGGCGCCAGCTTTTTCGCGCTCGGCCTGGTCGTCGCCGCAGCAGTGTTCGTCGCGACGATCACCCGGCGCGGCGATCTGGCGCGCGGCGTGCTGTATGTCGGGCTGCCGGCATTGGCGATCGTGTTCATCCGCGGGCTCGAAGACGGCCTGTTCCTGTCGCTTTGGGCGATGGGCCTGGTATGGGCGTGCGACACCGCTGCCTTTTTCGTCGGACGCTCGGTCGGCGGCCCCAAATTCGCGCCGCGGATCAGCCCCAACAAGACCTGGTCGGGGTTCGTCGGTGGCGTATTCGCCGCGGCGGTGCTCGGCGGGGTGATGATGCACTATGGCCTATCCCCGTGGCTTGCGGTGGCGACGCCGTTCCTGGCGGTCGTGTCGGCGCTCGGCGATCTCTACGAAAGCTGGCTCAAGCGGCAGGCGGGGATCAAGGATTCGGGCACCCTGCTGCCCGGTCATGGCGGCATGCTCGATCGGCTCGACGGGCTGGTGCCGGTCGCGCCGCTCGCCGCGCTGGCGATCCTGATGGTACAGGTCGCGGCATGAAGCGCGTGACGATCCTTGGCGCCACCGGATCGGTCGGCAGCTCGACGCTCGACCTGATCGAGCGCGATCCGGGCGCATTCGACGTCGTCGCGCTCACCGCCAATTGCGACGTCGCCAAGTTGGCCCAGGCGGCGATCCGCACCGCTGCGAAGGTCGCGGTGGTCGCAGATCGATCCTGCCTTGCCGCGCTCGAAGCCGCGCTGGCGGGGACCGGGATCGAGGCGTGGGGCGGCGCCGACGCCGTATGCGACGCTGCCCGCTTGCCGACCGACTGGACCATGGCCGCGATCGTCGGCACTGCCGGACTGCGGCCGGTGATGGCGGCGATCGAGGCGGGCGGCGCGGTTGCGCTGGCCAACAAGGAAGCGCTGGTCTCCGCCGGGTCGGTGATGACCGCGGCGGCGCAGCGCAGCGGCACCATGATCCTGCCGGTCGACAGCGAGCATAACGCGGTGTTCCAGTGCTTCGACTTCGCGCGGCCCGGCGGGGTCCGCCGCGTGATCCTTACCGCAAGTGGCGGGCCGTTCCGCGAGCGCAGCCTGGCCGACATGCGCGGCATCACGCCGCAGCAGGCGGTCGCCCATCCCAACTGGTCGATGGGCGCCAAGATTTCGGTCGATTCGGCGACGATGATGAACAAGGGGCTCGAACTGATCGAGGCGTTCCACCTGTTCCCGATCGCCGCCGATCAGCTTGACATCCTCGTCCACCGCCAGTCGGTGATCCATTCGATGGTCGAATATGTCGACGGTTCCGTGCTCGCGCAGCTCGGCGCGCCCGACATGCGGACACCGATCGCCCACGCGCTGGCGTGGCCCGATCGCATGGCCACGCCTGTCGATGCGCTTGATCTGGCGCGCATCGGCCGGCTCGATTTCGAGCAAGCCGATCCGGTACGCTTCCCGGCGCTCGGGCTGGCCCGCGCTGCGCTGGCTGCAGGCGGTGCCAGACCTGCGGTCCTCAACGCCGCCAACGAGGTTGCCGTCGCGGCGTTTCTCGAGGGGCGCGTCGGCTTCCTCGAAATTGCCGCAATCGTCGCCGATACGCTGGAGCGCTATGCCCCGGATGCGCCGGACAGCCTCGACGCGGTGCTCGCGATCGACGCAGAGGCGCGCCGACATGCGGGCGAGCGAGTGAAGGATTGCGTGCATTGACCGAAAATCCCGGACTGCTGCTATCGGTTCTCGCCTTCGCCTTGCTGATCGGACCGTTGGTGTTCGTGCACGAAATGGGCCATTATCTCGCCGGCCGGTGGTTCGGGGTGAAGGCTGAGGAATTCGCGGTCGGCTTCGGGCGCGAGATCGCCGGGTTCACCGACCGCCGCGGCACGCGCTGGAAATTCGGCTGGCTGCCGATGGGCGGCTATGTCCGCTTCGCCGGCGACATGAACCCTGCCAGCCAGCCTGATCCGGAATGGCTGGCGCTACCGGCCGACCAGCGCGCCCGAACCTTTCAGGCAAAGCCCCTGTGGCAGCGCGCGATCATCGTTGCGGCGGGCCCATTCGTGAACCTCGCGCTGGCAGTGTTGATCCTCGGCGGCTTCGCGGTCGCCTATGGCGCGAGCAGCACGCCGCCGGTAGTCGGAGGGATCGCCGAGGGTGGCGCCGCGGCGAGCGCGAGTCTGGCCGAGGGCGATCGGATCGCCGCGCTGGGCGGTCGGACCGTCGAGACATTCGACGATATCGTGAACTATGTCCAACTACGGCCGGACGAAACCGTCCGTGTGGATATTGTCCGCGACGGGGTTCCTCGCGCGTTGGACCTGACGATCGGCGTCGAGCGCCAGGCGGATCGCTTCGGCAACGAATATCGCATCGGCCGCCTGGGCATTACCCGAGCCGCAGCGGAACGCCGTCCGGTCGGGCTGCTTGAAGCGCCATTGGTCGGAATCCAACGCACCGGCGACATCATCACGATGATGGTCGAGACATTGACCCAGATCGTGACTGGGCGTCGCTCGCTCGACGAACTGGGGGGCCCCCTGCGCATTGCCGAAGCTTCCGGACAGGCTCTGTCGCTGGGCTGGCCGGAGTTCGTGACGCTGATCGCGCTGATCTCCATTAATCTGGGATTCATCAACCTGTTGCCAGTCCCGATGCTGGATGGCGGGCATCTGCTATTCTATGCGGTCGAGGCGATCCAGCGAAAGCCTGTCGATCCGCGTGTCATGGATTGGGCGTTCCGGGGAGGGCTGGCGGCGCTGCTCGCGCTGATGTTCTTCGTGACGATTAACGATCTCGGCGCATTTGGCGTATGGCGAGGCCTCGCCGGGTTGATCGGCTGACACGGTTAGGGCAGGGGCGAGCCGGCCCGATTTGGGCTCGCCGGGTTTTCGGTATTTGGGGTAGATGGTGACCGCGATCAATATTTCCAGACTCGGCGGAGGCGCAGCGACGCTGCTGCTCGCGACGACCATGTTGTCCGGCCTGGCACATGCCCAGACGAGCGAGACCGCCCCGGCGAATGCCGATCCTGCGGTAACTTCCGACGCCCCGCCGGCCACGCCCGTCGCCGCCACGCCTGCTACCAGCGCGGCTTCGCCCGCATCGCAGGAAGCTGCGCCGGTGGTTCCCCAGCGCACGATCCGCTCGCTGCGCGTCGAAGGATCGCAGCGCATCGAACCCGAAACGGTACTGTCGTACACCAAGCTGCGCGTCGGCCAGCCCTACAGCAACGAAACGCTCGACCAGGCGCTCAAGGACGTGCTCGCGTCCGACTTGCTGGCGACCGCAGAGATCGCCGGCGTCGAGACCGGCGACATCATCATCCGCATCCAGGAAAACCCGATCATCAACCGCGTCATCCTGGAAGGGAACAAGCGGCTGAAGAACGACAAGATCCTGCCCGAGATCAAGCTCGCCCCGCGCCAGATCTTCACGCGTACCGCCGTTCGCGCCGACGTCGCGCGCATCGTCGAGCTGTACCGCCGCCAGGGCCGCTTCGCTGCGGTGGTCGAGCCAAAGCAGGTGGCGCTCGACCAGAACCGCGTCGATGTCGTGTTCGAGATCACCGAGGGGCCCAAGTCCAAGGTCCGACAGATCAACATCATCGGCAACGAGCTGTTCTCCGACGATGACCTGCGCGAACAGATGGCGACCAAGCAGGCGCGCTGGTTCCGCTTCTTCAGTTCGAACACCAGTTACGACCAGGATCGCCTGGCCTATGACCAGCAGAAGCTGCGGCAGTTCTACCTGACCGAAGGCTATGCCGATTTCCGCGTGATATCCGCGGTGGCCGAGCTGACCCCGGACAAGGAAGACTTCATCATCACCTATGTCGTGGAGGAGGGGCCCCGCTATAAGTTCGGTGAGGTCACCGTCGAAAGCGCGATCCGAGACTTCAATGGCGAGGCGCTGGCCAAGGCGGTTCCGGTCAAGGAAGGCGAGTGGTTCAACGCCCAGCTCGTCGAGGATTCGGTCGATCAGCTGAGCGAGACTGCCGGCCTGTTCGGCTATGCCGCGGCGGACATCACGCCCGACTATATCCCCGACCGCGAAGCGCTGACCATGGGGATCGCCTTCTCGATCGGCGAGGCGAACCGCACCTATGTCGAGCGCATCGACATTACCGGCAACACGCAGACGCAGGATAAGGTGATCCGGCGCGAGCTGCGCATCGCCGAGGGCGACGCGTTCAACTCGTTCCTGGTGCGCCGTTCGCAGGATCGCATCAATTCGCTCGGCTATTTCCAGGACAAGTTCGAGATCGAACAGCAGGAAGGCTCGTCCCCCGATCGCGTCGTGCTGCTCGCCAATGTCGAGGAACGCTCGACCGGCGAGCTGTCGCTTTCGGCGGGCTTTTCCAGCCTCGAGCGGTTCATCATCCAGGCGTCGATCCGCCAGCGCAACTTCCGCGGCAAGGGTCAGGACGCCCAGGTCTCGGTCAATTATTCGACCTATTCCAAGTCGATCGAGGCGAGCTTTACCGAGCCGTATCTGTTCGACAAGAACATCGCGCTCGGCGGCACGCTATTCCGGCGCGATTACAACTCGTTCAACTTCATCGGCCAGGATCGCAACACCACCTATCAGCAGGTATCGACCGGCGGGCAGCTCAGTACCGGCATCCCGCTCACCGAATATTGGACCGTGTCGGGCCGCTATCGCCTCAGCCAGGACAATGTCTCGCTCGACGAAGCGACCTTCTTCACCAACGGCGTGTGCGATCCGCTCAAGGCCGGGCGCTATCTGTGCGAAGCGATCGGCGATCGGCTGACCTCGCTGGTCGGTACCTCGCTGATCTACGACAGCCTCAACAGCCGCCTGCGTCCCAGCGCGGGTCAGCGCGTCGTCGTCGGCACCGACTTTGCCGGACTGGGTGGCGACGTTCGCTATGTGCGCGCGACCTTCGACGCCGACAAATACTGGAATGTCGGCAGCGGCTTCATCTTCTCGCTCGGCGCCGAGGGCGGATATATCCACTCGCTTGAGGAAAGCCGCGGCCCCGGCATCGACAAGGTGCGCATCGTCGATCGCTTCTATCTTGGCGAACCGCAGTTCCGCGGCTTCGACATTCGCGGCGTCGGGCCACGCGTGCAGCGTATCCCGTTCACCCAGGATGCCGACGGCAACACGATCCTGGTCACCGATCGCGACCAGATCATCGATGACGCGCTGGGTGGCCGCGCCTATTATCTCGCCAAGGCCGAGCTGGAAATTCCGCTGGGTGCAGGTGCGCAGGAACTGGGGCTGCGGCCATCCGTGTTCGTTCAGGCCGGCGCGCTGTTCGGCATCACCGAACCGCGCAGGACGGTCGACTTCGAACAGGCCACCGACGCCACCGGCAATCTGCTGTTCAACGTGGATGGCTCGCCGACGCTGCTGGCGCTGAGCACCCCGGTCAACACAACCGATGGGCTGCCGCTGTATGTCAACGAATATACCAGCGACGCCGGGGCCGAACTCACGCGCCTGACAACCTGCGCTTCGGGGTATGCCGACACCTATGGCGGCACCTGTTCGGGAACCGCCGACAATGACCGCGCCGTCAACACGACGCAGCCGTTCTTCGAACGCTTCGTCGGCAATTCGGCGAAGCCACGCATCACCGTCGGCATCGGCGTCAACTGGAACTCGCCGTTCGGACCGCTGCGCATCGATCTCGCCAAGGACATCATATCGGTCGAGGGCGACGATCCCAAGCTCTTCACTTTCAACGTAGGGACTGCATTCTGATGACGATTTCCAAGACGCTTCTCGCCGCACTGCTGGTTGCGCCCGCAGCGCTGCCGATGGCCGCTGCCGCGCAAACGCTGCCCGACGTAAAGGTCGCGGTGGTCGATTCCGACCGCATCTTCCGCACCTGCACCGCATGCGTCGCGGCCAATGCGCAGTTGCAGCAGCAGCAGCAGACGCTGCGCACCAGCGCACAGCAGCTTGCGACCCCGCTCCAGACCGAAGGCCAGGCGATCCAGGCCGCAGTTCAGGCCGCACGCGGCAATCCCGATGCGGCGCTCCAGACGCGCATTACCGCGTTCGAACAGCGCCAGCAGACCGCGCAGCAGCAGATCGCCACGCAGGAGCAGACGCTGCAGCGCAATGCTGCCTATGTCCGCCAGCAGATCGGTCAGCGCATGGGCCCGATCATCACCCAGATCGCGCAGCAGCGCGGCGCCACGCTTGCGCTCGACAAGCAGAGCACCTTCTTCAACGCACCTGCGCTCGAGATCACCGACGCGGTGCTGGCGTCGCTCAACTCGGCGCTGCCCAGCGTCAGCGTGACCGCGCCTGCGCCACAGCAGCCTGCAGCCGGCACCGCGCCTGCCGCCGCTGCCCCGACGACCCCGGCCCCACAGGGCCGATGATCGAGACCGGCGACGAGGGCCGGGTGCTCGGCCCGCTGGACATCCAGCGGGTCATGGCAGCGCTTCCGCATCGCTATCCGATGCTGCTGGTCGACCGCGTCGAGGAACTGCACCTCGACCGGTCGATCGCCGCGATCAAGGCGGTGACGATCAACGAAGGGTTCTTCCAGGGTCATTTCCCGGGCCGTCCGATCATGCCGGGCGTATTGATCGTCGAGGCGATGGCGCAGGCCGCGGGCATCCTGGCGGTCGAGTCGCTCGGGCTCGCCGGATCGGGCAAGCTCGTCTATTTCATGGCGATCGACGATGCCAAATTCCGCAAGCCGGTCGAACCCGGCGTCCTGCTGCGGCTCGAGGTCGAGTTCGTGCAGAAGCGCTCGAGCGTGTGCAAGTTCGCCGGCCGCGCGCTGATCGACGGCCAGCTCGCGGCGCAGGCGAATTTCACCGCGATGATCGCCGATCCACCCGCCTGAGCGCGGACGCTTGCATCTATCGGGCGGCGCGTGTACCGCGCCGCCTTTCTCCGGCTGGTCGGAAACCAGCCACTATTGGAGCCTATAGCCGTGAAAAAGAACATCCATCCCGACTATCACATGATCAAGATCCAGATGACCGACGGCAGCACGTTCGAAACGCGCTCGACCTGGGGCAAGGAAGGCGATCTGATGACGCTCGACATCGATCCGCTCGCGCATCCGGCATGGACCGGTGGCACGGGTCGCCTGCTCGACGCCGGCGGCCAGGTCGCACGCTTCAATAAGCGGTTCGGCGGGCTTTCGCTCGGCAAGAAGTAAGCAACGTCACGGCGAAATGGTGTTAACGCGCCGTTAGCCGCGCGGGCCTATTCCGATCTGCATGCTCGCAGGTCGGACCTTTTCCCTTCCCGCAGAATTCGAACCCGCCGTTCTGCCGGTCGGTCGCCGTGCTCCGCGCGCGCCGGTTTCGCTTGACGCGAAGCTGGGCCGCGGCGGCCTCGACCGAACCTTGTGCCGCGTTACCGACCTGTCGCCGCACGGCGCGCGCATTCAGACCTATTCGATGCTGCGCGCGGGATCGACGATCTGGCTGACGCTGCCTGGCGGGGCTCCGATATCCGCCCACATCGCGTGGGCCGACGACTATGCCGCAGGGCTCGCTTTCGACGATGCGCTGCCAGACGGACAGTTTGAAGCGCTCGCTCACGGCTGAGCGAGAGCGCGTGGCGGAGAGGGTGGGATTCGAACCCACGGTGAGCTTGCACCCACGGCGGTTTTCAAGACCGCTGCAATCGACCTCTCTGCCACCTCTCCAAACTCTAGCATTTCTGCCAATTCCCTCGCTATATCACACTCGAAACCGCTGCAACAGTACCTATATTTGTGCCGACCCTCTTTTTGCTGCTTCCTGCGTCTCAGGGGTCAGGTAGTCCAGATATTGCTCAGTCTGCCGGATCGATCCGTGGCCGAGCGCCTTTTGCAGAATGTAGATCGAACCGCCGCTTTCGAGATACCGAATCGCGTACTCATGCCGCAGATCGTGGAACGTCATGGCGGTGATCGTTCGGCCGTCTCGCTGTGCCATGCTTTGTGCCCGGATGACGATCTCGCGCCACATCTCGGTCGCGCGCTTGTACGGTCCACCATTGCGGGTGTTGAACACATATTGCGATCCGGGCAGCCTCGGTTGCTTCTCGACCAGCAGCCGCGCGAGGGGCAATAGTTGCACCGTGCGCGGAGTGCGGTTCTTGGTATCGGTGAAGCTGATCCGGCCATCACGGACCTGATCCCAACGCAATTGGACCAGCTCGTCCTTGCGAGCGCCGGTCAGCAATGCGACCCGCGCCAGATCCCCGAACGTGCCGGGCGCGCGGGAAAAGAACGCCTCGATGTCGCCGAACGGCGGGCGGACGTAGCGCAGCCGAAATTCCTTGCGGGCCTTCTTGGGCAGCAGCGACACGGCGTTGATGTCCGGCCAGCCCTCCAGGTCCTTGACGTGGTTCGATATGCTGGACAACACGGACAGATAGCGGTTGATCGTCGCGACCCCGCTTTTGCGCTCGCGCCGCTGCTGGATGAACCGGCTCAATTCGCCGCGATCGACTTCATCCCAATAGAGCGACCCGAAATGCTCGATGATGCCCCCGGCGCTGTTCAGCAGCTTGGCATAGCCTACGCGGGTCTTGGGCTTCCACTGCCCGGCATCCATCCACAGTTGCAGGGCCTCCGCGAAGGTGTGTCGGGTCGTGCCGAAATACGGCGACCGTTCGGCGAGGAAGGCTTTCAAGCGGCGCTCAGCTTCTCGGCGACTAGTCGTTTTAAGTGACTTACGCTGCTCGCGGCCGTTGACGGTGATGCGAGCGTAAAAGACACCGTCCCTCTGATAGAGGTTTGACGGCTGCCGCTTGCCGCTTCCTTTGCCCGCACCCATGCCCGCAACCTTTGTCTGTCGAATGTCCAGCGCCGGCCTAGTTTGGCCGCGCCCCATATTTCACCGCGCGCCGACATGCTTTGCAAGGTACGCTCGGGCAGGCCCGTTATCATGCGTGCCTCGTCTATCATGACGCGCTCGGGCTGTGTCACTGACACGCCTCCAGCTTGTACCGCCGAGCCCAGACAGGCTCCCAAGCAGCCGCACCAGACGCCACCAGAGCGCAGCCGACATCCTGACCGCTAGGTAAGGTGCAGCGTGCCACCACGCGCTCCCACGACTTCCCCACCGGTTCACAGCGCAATGTCTGGCGGTGCAGCAGCTTCGTTGCTATCGCCTTTGCCTGTGCAGGGGGCATGACGGGACAGACAGCGCCGGTGCGGCATGATCCGTCGCGCTCGCGGGCGTTGATCGCACCAATTCTCAGAGCCGTGCCTGAGCAAATGATGGTATCCGCATCGACAATGCGCTCAACGACGCAGCCAAAATCAGCTATCATTTCGGCCTCCGGATGGCAGCGCAACCAGACTGTTGCCGCTCAACGACTAACCCGATCATGCGGCGCTGTGCCGACTGTGACCGAACAATAGGCCCGCCGGTAAGATGCGCCCAATTCGATCCTTGGCGAATCCTTAGAACCGTGGACAGGTTGACGCCGTAGCTGTTGGCGATATCCGAAGGCAAATCACCAGCCAGTAGGCGGTCCTTGATGTTAAGAACGTCGATATTGGTTAGTTTATTGCGCCCCATCCCTTCACCGACCCGGCGCAACTTACGAATTGAGTCCTGAGTATTCTCCTTTGGGGTTCCTGGCCAAATATGTTTGGGGTTGCAACACGATGGGTTGTCACACGAGTGGCAAGCAAAAAGCTCCGAGGGCATTGGACCATTTGCCATTTGCCATGCAACTCGTGGTGAAGACGAACCGTAGAACCGGCCATAACCTCGAACTTGACTACCACCAGTCCACGGCCAACATTTGCCGATGCCTTGCATATCTACCTTTGACCAAAATAGGCACAAGCGGCTACAATGTTTGCTGGCAGCGTTGGTATAAGTGAAATCTGCTTCACAGAAAGCACAGGCGCGCTGCCGAGGTTTGGAGACACCCTTACCCATCATTCGTCTCTGCGTTCAGCTTTGCTACAATCGCCAGCGCCCCACGCATGAAAGGGCCGTCATCCTGCTCGCCTTCGCGGACCTGGCGGATGAACTCTTGGTTATCGTGCGTGCGCTCAAGATCGTCGGCAACGGTCGCGCGGGTTTGCTCGCGGGTCATGGACGAGGCTCCAATTTGGGAAGGTCGCGATCGCCCATTAACGCCACAATCGTCACACCGAATACAGCGCACACTATCACGCGACTATCGGGCGAAGCCGGCAAATAACCGCCGATGCGTTCGATAACGATCATGATTATGTTCGTCGTCACGCAAGCGATGCAGAACAAGCGACTGTTGCTCACTTCCCGCCCTCCCGCTGTACGAGGGCTAGGATTGCGTCGGCGGCGGCTTGCGCGCCGCCAGTGTTCGCGGCCCCATGATCCGCTTCTTGCTGTGTTTCGACGGCATCCGCCACCTTCGCGCACATCTCAATCGTTGCAGCGACCGCAGCCGCTACATCCTGGGATGCGAGGGCTTCCGAAAAACCTGCCGCGTTGCGATGGCCACCGCCGCCCCATAGCGCAGCAATCTCCGACACGTCCTGCCGATCATCTCGGCTGCGAAGGCTCCACATGCGCTTGTTGTGCGAGTCGTAGAACATTGCGGCGAACGGGGCGGCGGGATGCTTGTCGAGCAGCGCGTGTCCGACCTCGCTTGCGAACATCGGCGGGCAGTTCACCACGATTGGTGAATGCTCAGCCATAGCTCTAACGTGCGCAAACGATGCGATTTCCTCGACCTTGGCGTCGAAGAACCGCTGCATTGCCTGCGCCTCGTTCATTATCCGATCGCAGTCCCGAGCATCGTTCAACTGTTGATCCAGCAACTCGAACCGGTAGAAATCGAATGGCTCCGAGCGCAGCCAAAGCGAGAAAGGTTTCGTGTCCTCGTATTGGAAGCGCCAAAGGTCACGATCTTCAACGAGTTCGATCAGGCGAGGCGCGTCCGCGTCGTGGCAGAACTCCCACGCGAGGCGCGCACCCGACTTCCCCATGTCGAAGATTGCTGCAATCGGTTGACCAATGTGGTCGTCGTTATGACGAACCGACTTCATCGGATCATCGCCAGCCCAAAAGTCACCAGCAACGTCGTCGATAGTCCAATCCGCCAGTTCAGCAGCCGCTGTTTTGTGGTGATCCAGTACGATAACCGAGCGGGCTTTTTGCCCCATTGAACGCAGGACATCGCGCTTGTAGCTGAAATCGACGATCAGCACGTTCAGACCATCGACTTGCGGCGGTTCCTCGCCGTAATTGGCTGGTACGTAGCGGCACTGATCGCGCCAACGCATCCAGCACGCCCACGCTGCGGCAAAACCGTCTGCGCAATGGCCGTGATAGATCACCAAGTCCGGCGTATAGTTCTGCTCCACCGTCACCGGTGCTTGTGCTTCAGTCGTCATTGCGGGCCTCGTTGAGTAGATGGTTGCGGAGTGGACGCGGGCGGTATGTCGCGAGCGCCTTTTCGCGCCGTCGTTGCATTTCTTCTGGCGTGCATCTGGCGCCGTACTTGGCGAAGCAGGTATCGCCGTCGATCCGGGCTTTGCACCACGCGCAGTAGCGCCGTTGCAAAAACCGACGTTGGCCTTTCGTCAGCTTCGCCACCTCTGCCACGTCAGCCGACATGATCGGTGTCCTTGGCAGGCCGGGTCGCGCTCAAGGATGCGCAGGCCACCGGCGGTGCGTCGCTTGAGCAATCGCCACCCAGCGGCCACAAAGCAGAACCCCGGATGGCTACCCCGGATCGCTTCCTGATCCACGAAGGTGTAGTGCCGCGCACCAGGCCAGACGAAATCAGCAACGGCGTCAGCCTGTCGGACAAGCTCGGACGATAGGATCGGCCCTTCGTTGCGGAAGAACGCGCAGTTGACCCCTCGCTCGCCGCTATCGTCGATGAAGCGACGCCAAACAAATCCAGCGTCGGCGCGATCGGTGCGTAGGACGATGCACTCGCCGGGGCCGACGAACTGCAATCGTTCGCGGCCGTCCGCATAGTGGTAGCAGCTGTAATGCCGCTCATAGAGGGCAACGAGCGACCGATCGCCGTCTTTGGTGATGTACCAGTGTGGCATGGCAGGCTCACTTCCCCGCCTCCTGTGCATGGGGAGGGGATAGAAGGGCGCTGAGGACATCGTACACGCCGCGTCGCTTCGAACTATGGTCAATCATCGGCGCGGCGAGCGCTATGCTTACACCCAATTCCAGCGCCGCAATCCGCGCATCCTTCGCCTCTATCTCAGCGAGTAGGGGAGCGGTGGATGCGATGCGGTGACGGGCGACGATTTGAACAAGCGGGTGGCAATCAAGCATGTTCTTGAGGACATACTCTTTGTCATTGCCCCATCCGCCAGTGCCGAGATATTCCGCAGCCGCCTCCCGATCGCACTGTTCCACGATTACCGTGTCTGCATTTACGTTCGTCACAGGGTTGTCCTTTCTGGAGGGGCGGGGCAGTCGGAGGGCACCGCCCAGCCCCTCCTTTCGCTCAGCATTGTGCTGGCGGTTGTTCATGCTGCGCGCTCGACAGGCTCGGACCATCGAACGTCGTTCTTCGCGCCAAACTGGTAGAGAAGCTCGACCAAGCCACTGAATTGCTCGACCGTAAGCGTGGACGATCGCAGCCCGACCGGGAAAAGCCCTTGGCCCTCAAGCGCTGGTAGGAAGCGCAACTCTTCCCCGAGCGCGTTCAGGAACCGCAGCTTGATATCGTCGAGCGTGTAGGTGGCGAAGCCTTCGACCTGGCGCTGGATATCTCCGAGCATGGGCCAGAGCTTACGGTTCTGAGCATCCCGGCGCGTCTCTGCACCGAGCTTCATCACCCAGCCCAAAGGCGCTGCGTCGATCAGCTGCTTGGCGTAGGCGCGCTGTGTGTCGCCGACGATGCGGACCTGTTCAGCCTTGGCCATTGCCAGCCTCCCATTTTGCTCGACCCGGCCAGAGCCGCCAGTATTCGCTCGCGATCTGAACGGCATTGAAGCCGTATTTTAGTTCGAACGATCGCCATCCGGCGCGCTGGCGGAAGGTGCCAATCTTGCCGCCTTGTTCGTCATGGTGACGCTGGCAGAGAGGCAGAGCGAACCGGTCGCTCGCCTTGGTCTGCATCCCCTTGTCGCCAGCGTGATCGACGTGGGCAGCTTCGACAGGCGAGCGCCGGGGTATATCCGCCAAGCCGCACCCGCCTGCGCGGTGTCCGTCCAAATAGCAGGACCGACCGCGTAGCCATTGCAGATAGCGGGGAGCCGACTTTTCAGGCGGACGGCCAGCATTCTGCTTACGAGGGGCGACGTTGATGCCCATCAGAACGGCACGTCGTCGTCGAGTTCGTTGTTCCGCCAGCTATCCGGATCGTTGGCATCCGTCTTGCCGGTCGGGATAACTTGCCCTTCTATCTTCTCGCGAAGCCATTTCGGCAGATCGTTGAAGGTGCCCTGATTGTCGGGGTCGTAAAGGATCGCTCCATTCTCGACCTGGAGCTTCTCCATGTTTTTGGGCAGTCCGCCGATCGCGCCGATGTTGGCGTAGGTCTTGCCTTCTTTGTGATTGTGGACGATCGAAATAGTCGCCCCGACGCCGAGCAGCTTTGAAATGTCAAAGCCTTTCAATTCGGCTTCGGTGAAAGCCCGGCCCCGCCACGATTGAAGGTCTTTGCGAAGGTTTGCCTTTTCGCCAAGCGATGCCGTGTAGGTCTTGCCGATGACAACCGGACCTTCGCGCTTCACGTTGTCGGCATCGGTCCATTCCGTGCGTTCGGCAGGAATCTGCCAGCGGATGTAGATTTGATCCTTGAGGCTTTCGACGCCCTGATAGGACGTGCGCTGCTTACCGAGATCGACCACCATGTCACAGACGCCGAAATGGGTTCCTTCGGGCGCCGGGGTGAAATCACCCCCGCCGCTATCGGATACGATCAATGCCATGTTATGCTGCCTTTCGTTCGATGTTGAGTTTCAGTCCTGGGATCGCATCGGCACCGCGCCCTTCGGCGCTCGCGAGTTCGCAAAGCATTGCGAGGTATTGCTCGTTGCGGTTGGTCCACGCCCAGCGCGCGTAAGCGAGCGCGTCGACCATCTCGACGACGTAGGACGTGCGCAGGCCGGTAGCGGAGCGATCGACTTTGTTGGCGACCGCCTTGAGCTTGCTCGCCTGCTTGATCTGCTCTTCGGCGGCGAACCGGGTCTGTAGATTGTCCGACTGGCGCAAGGCGTCCTGTGCGGCCTTTTCCTTCGCCGCCGCTTCCTCGCGGGCCTTGCGCGCCGCTTCGTCCTTCGCCGCCTGCTTGGCGACGCGGTACGGGGTCAGCAGGCGCTTGATCTCAGCCGTTGCCAGATCGCAACGTTCGAGCAGCGGCTTCCATTTGGTCTGGACCGCCTTAGCCGCTTCGTCATGTGGGCGCTTTTCATCAGCGCGAGCAGCATCAGCCGCCTTGCGAGCGTCGCGGGCATTGTCGAGCAAGCCGTCAAGCGCTGCTTCCTGTTCGTCGGTGGTGACGGTACCACCGGCTACGGTGTCCGATATCAGCGCGAACAGGTCTTCGATGTTGATGGCGTGAATATCGAACACGGGAGGATTGTTGCCCCCGATCGCGAGGCGCGGATCGTCGGTCATGCCGCCAGCCTTTCGTCATGTTGCCGCTGCTGATCGCGGTAATCCGCGATGATGGTGCGGACCATTTGCCGCCAGAATGATGCCCGAGCGGGATTGGCGCGGACCATGAACCGGTAGTGCTGGATCATCCGGGCAAGCGAGATATCCTGCCCCATGTGACGAACGATCATCACAGCAGCCCCCAAAAGCACGCCCCACCGATCGCGAACGACAGCAGAGTAAAGAACGGGCTGAACGCGAACCGCTGGACTGGCGCGAGAGGCGCTAGACCCGGCTGTGCAGTCGGTTGGAATGCGCCATCGCCGACGCGGAACCCCTCGTGCGTGCTATGCGACTTGCGAGCTGCACGAACCCGCTCGACTAGCTCATGGTCAATGCGGTTGGCGGGGCGTTGAGCAATGGCCAAACTGGCGCGTGCAAGCGTCATGCCTCCGCACTCCCTGCTGCTGCCCATGCAAGGGCGCGCTGTGCCTGTTTGACAGTGATACCGATGTCAGATGCCATGCGTTCGGCGGGGGTGGCGAGTTCGTCGGCAATAGCCTTCGTGCGAGAGACGAAATCCTGCACGTAGTCGTGCGCGCCGTGCTTGATATGGTCGGCTCGCAAGTCGCGGATCAACGCCACCATGCGCTCGACAAGCGCCGGATCATAAGTCGGTAGCGATGCGGTGGGGGCTTCGGTGCGGGGGCGGTAGCCAATTATGTCGTAATCGTGGGGATCGTGCTCCCAACCCGTAACACGCGCGTCGCCATCTACATCGCCGCACCGATACAGAACCTCGCCACCATCCCAATCCGATGGCGCATCATCCCCGCCCGCCCACGGCACGAACGGCACGGCGTCAGGGTGATCGTTGTTCCACTGCTGGACCTTGCTGGCGAAGTGGTCGGCGGGGAGATGGTAGCGCTGGCCTTGGAAGCCAAAACTCCAATCCCTTGCAGTGGCATGAGCACCCTCGAACTGGACGGGCGTATCGCCCGGCAAATCCAGCGCCCGCATCTGTTCGCCAGTCAGTCCCGGCCCCCAGCTAATCTCCGTCATGCGTCGTCTCCCTCAAGAGCGCGCTCGGCACGAATGCGAGCAAGCGCGCCGGATTGTGCGGCTAACCAGCGGGTGTTCGGCCCAAGCTCGAACAGCGGCTCACAAGCGCCGTGGATCACTGCCGAGCGGTCCTGATCAGCCTGGGACCAGTCGTTCGTGACTGTGGCAAAGGTTCGGAGTGCAGAGCCGGTCATGCGCCTTGCTCACGGGCAAGGGCAGCGGCTTCACGTAGTTTGGCGACTACTTCGGCTTGGGTACGCTCGGGAGCGTCATTCCACTCCGAAATCGGCACTGCTCCAATCAACTTCCAAAGGAGCTTTTGAGGACCCGTGCCTTCTTCTTCGCTAGGCTCAGCGCCACAAGCCACGCTTATCGCGCCCAATGCACAAAAGCATGTCGCCTCTTTTGCGTAATACGTCTCACGTCCATATGCATCGAGCGCATAATAGTATTGCGTCCAAGCCCCTTGCGGCTCGATCAGGTCAGCGGCGCGGTCCAGCACTTCGGCTACGGTCAACTCGCTCATCGCACGCCCTCCGCGACCTTCCAGTCGTAACCGGACACAGCGTTGGCAGCGCGGATCGTACCGGCCTGCTCTACCAGCGCATCGCACTCGGTCAGAGCGCCGATCGCATCCAGCAGGTCTGCGTAGTCGTCGCTTTCAATGTACCGCAGCGGGTCGCGATGCAGACCAAGCCGCTCATGTACCGAGATAATCTCGCGTACCGTTGCCAGCTCGCGCTTGAGGCGAAGGGCGGGGGCGGACAGGGCTATGGTGGTGTGAGCGTTCATGCTGACACCTGAGAAAGTTCACAATCAGCGAGTTCCAGCGCCTCAAGAGCATTGCGCAGAGACTGGTCAATCCCGCTTTCGCTATTCTGGCAAAGTAGATGGCGCAGGTTGTCGATCGCTACATATGCGCGACCGAGCGTCGGCGACGCCCACTTCTCAGAACCGGGGAACGCATTGGCGTTATCGAAAGTGAAACGCAGAACTTCTCGGGCTTCGGCAACCGTCATTACGTGGGTGCCGTAGCGGTTGGCAGATGGGACGGTGGCAACCAGATCGGCGGCGACCGTATCAGGCAATGGCGCGCGGCAAAACGCTTCGGCCATCGCGTCAAGATCAAAAAACGTTTGGTGAGTGCACGAATGTGCCATCGTCTGCCTCCATCATCAAAACCTGAACTCATCCGTTCCGTGCGCGGGGTGACGCACGGTTGGGGGAGGTCAGCAGTGGCAGTTGCCGGAAATCGCGGGGTTGCCTCGCGGGCTACCGCACATTCCGCAGCGGCCTTGAGCGTAAAGCTGGCGTGCACGCAGAACGGCGGCCGAGTGCTGATGGTGGGTAATTGCCTCACCACAGCTGGCGCATTGGCTTCCCATGCTTGCCGTCTGGCAGCAGCTTGAGAACGGCGTCGAGTTGAACTCGTTGGCGCAGTAGGTGTGCGCCATCACGCTGCCTCCGCCATATCAATGGCAGGAAGCGCTTCGATTTCAGCTACAGGCGGCGTGCGATCAGCGGCGACATTACCGAGTGCGCGAGCAACCGCCTCAGCAATGCTGATATTGCTATGACCGCTTTTGCAGGGGTTGCCCGAACGCGAATAGCCTACCCAATGGAGGGTGGCGGTCCAGACCACGCGGTCGCCGACCGGCATGCGTCCGACATCAACGGTGCTAAGCCCGTTCGCCGTCGCGATCTGTTCGAGGGATTGTTCAAGACCCATTCTGTCCTCCATCATCACCAAAGGACCGATGCCCTTGGGGTGTGATGAGAGGTGTATGCCCATAGTGGGCAAGCGTCAAGAACTATTTTGCCCTTTATGGGCAAGGTGTCATTCGTAGCGCAGGTGGTCGTTGTACGTTCGGATTATCTCGGCTTGCTTGGTTTCAAGCGCGTCAATCGTGTCGTTGGCAGCGCTGAGGTCGCTCTTTGCCGTCGCCAGGTCGGCGGTGAGGTCATCGACAGCGGTTTCGAGATCGTCGAGCCGGGCGCGGTCCTGCTCGATCGCCGCCAGCGCGGAGCGGGCGTTAGCTAGAGCGACGTCGGCATGATCGTATGCCTCGCCTGCTGGTCCCATAGGGCGGTCACCGCACGCCGCCAGCGCGAGCGCCAGCAACAGCGCCGCCAGCTTCATACCGCCGACATGACGCCGACAATGCGCCCGATGACGGTGAAGGGGGTTTCGCCGATCAACATGGCGACGTGTGCCGGATTATTCGACGCGGGTTCAAGGCGGGGTGGATCGGCGCGATAGACCTTAGCGGTCGCTTCGCCGTCGCCATTCATCACCACGAACGCCTTGCCGCTTTCGAGCGCGAGCTGGTCGGGATCGACGACTATATACCCGCCCTGAGGTAGCAGCTTGTCCATGCTGTCGCCGTCTGGTTCGAGCGCGAAAGCATTGCGCCCGCCGAAAATAGTGGGGACGTGGCGGTTAGCGACCTGAACCGCTTCCTTCCAATTTCCGCACGCGACGCTGCCCAACATAGGCACCATGCGTAGCGCCTGCGGCACGCCTTCGGGAAGCATTAATTCATAGGGCTGGACGCCAAGCGGCCCGGCGAGACGCTCTGCCCAATGGTCGCTTAACCGCCGATCGCCGTTCTCCAACTTTACAAGCTGGTTCGCCGTCGTACCTGCCATTTCGGCTAAGGCTTTGCGGCTGAGACCCTGATGGTCGCGAAGCTGGCGGATGCGGTTCGACATACTGCATCGCTGGGCCAACGGCGAATATCTTGGAAGATACCCCGTCGGGCAAACAACGGCGCTTGACAGGTTGCCCACAATGGGCAAGATAGTCGCCATGACGCTCAAGGATTATCTCGCACAGCAGTCTGAGACGATTGAGGCGTTCGCCGCCCGCGTCGAGGCATCCTCCGGCATGATCCACAAGATCGTGTACGGCTCGCGCCAACCTTCACTGGAATTGGCATCGCGCATCGCAGTCGAGACGGGAGGCAAAGTACAGCCCCTCGACATGTTGATCGCACGTCCCGCCGCCCGCCCCTCTGGCGAGAAGGCAGCGGCATGAGCGGGGGCTATGTCATCAAGACGGTCGGTGAAGCGTGGGAACTCGCTCATGCTGGCGCGGTGGACGCGGCGAACAGGCAAATGCGCGCCGCCGGTCGCTCCAAGTGGAATCAGGACGACAGAGACTTTCATACCGGCAAGCTCCTGTCGATGCTCACTAGCATGGGCTTCCGCAATGACGATGGCGTGCCGACCAGCTTGTATTTCGTCATGCGCGAGGACCGCTCGGCACCGTATATTCTCGGTAACGCGCCTACGGACGCTCGCCCCTCTGATGAAGTGAGAGGAAAAGCGGCGTGAGCTTCTACCGCGAACGCAAGATCGTCGCGACGCGTAAGCCGCATCGCTGCTACGGTTGCTCGCATCTGATCGCCGCAGGAAATGGCGCTCTCTACATCGCTGCCAGCGACGAAGAGAATGGCGGTATCTGGCACGGTCATTACCACGCCGATTGCCGACAAGCGGAAATTGCCCTGAACGATTTGTTGGGTTTCTGCAACGGCGACGACTGGACAATTCTTTCAAATATCGAAGGCGAAGATCGTCCTTGGCTTGAAGCTGAATATCCTGCCGTATTTGCTCGCATGTTTCGCGCATCGCAACCGGTGCCCGCATGATCTCCCACCCCGCACATACTGCCACCCCCGTGCGGGCCAACTCGGGCGGCGTCGTCACCCCTGACGCCGCCCTTTTGTCTGATCTCGCTCGCGTCAAGGCGCTGTTCCAGCTTCGCGCTGTCGTCGCTGTGATGGGTGTGAGCCCCGATAGCATCGATCACGATCGGACGCCCGCATGAACGGCGCTTTGGTCCTCATCATCGGCCTTACATCGGCAGCGGCGATCGTCCTGATCCTGCTCTTCATGAACGCCTGCAAACTTAGCGGCGACGATTCCGACCAGCGCGTAGGCGAGCGCGAGCCTGAACGGCTTGGCATCGGTGGTGGCGCAGATTTCATTCCTCATGGGGAGCTAGATGCATGACGCACCGCAATACGTCTGTGGAACAAAGCGGCATAGTCACTCGCGATTGCGTAATTAACGCAGTTCGCATGGCCCTGCGCAACGCGACTATGGTGCAGCGGCATTTCACGGTCGAGCAGGTAGCGGCGACGTCGGGCGTCCCGGTACGCACCGTGCGATCGTACATGGCGAACGACGAAACCGAAGTGCGCGAGCCCACGCTGTCCAACGCGCTGTCGATAGCTTGCGTCCTGGGGCCGGTCGCAGTGAACGGCGTCCTGGCGCTGATCGGTTACGGCGGTGCCAAACCACTGGACGAACCCGACGCGATACAGCCGATGCAGATCGTCGCGACCGGGATGCAGCACTTCGCTGTGATCGCCGAAGCCGCTGCCGACAACCGCATCGATCATACCGAAGAGCAGCGCACCACGGAAGCGGCCGATGGGATCATCGCCACGTTCCTGCCGCTGTCGAGCGCGGGGAGGGCGAAGTGACCTACCAGCGCAAGGAAGTGATCGGAAACGCTACGCTTTACCTGGGGGATTGCCTTGAGATAATGCCTGCACTGCAGCGTCCATGCGCGATTTTTAGCGACCCGCCTTATGGGCAGGCTGTCAACACCAACGTCGTCAGTGCTGGCGGCAGTCGTAGGGCGGTGATCTACGACAAACGCCGCGAAGGTGCGACGCATCGTTATGCTGGTGGCGGCCTTCACTCGACAGGGCTTGCTCGTCAATGGCCTAAAGGCATCAAGGGTGATGATAAGCCGTTTGACCCTCGGCATCTAATCGACGCCACAGACAAGTGGTTACTGTGGGGCGCTCATAAGTTTGGCCATCGTCTTCCGAAAGCGCGCACTTTAGTCTGGGACAAGGTGCCGACCGGCAAAGTCCGCGATCAAGGAGATGGCGAGACTGCCGCCTGCAGCGTAGACCCGAACGCGGCATTGCGCATTTATCGTTTGCTGTGGGACGGCGTTTGCGTCGGTTCTGCCGCACGACATGAAGTCACGGCAGGGCAGCAGCGCGAACATCCAACACAAAAGCCCGAAGCACTAATCGCGTGGTGCCTGCCATTCCTGAAATTGCAGCCCGATAGCCTCGTATGTGACCCCTACATGGGCGCGGGCAGCACCGGCATGGCGGTTGTAAAGGCTGGGCACCGCTTTGTCGGGATTGAGCTAGAGCCTCTTTATTTCGATGCCGCCTGCCGCCGCATTGAGGACGCCCAGCGCCAAGGCTCTTTGTTCGGAGCCGCAGCATGACCGCCCCCGCATGGACCCCCGCCGAGGACAAGCTGCTGCTCGCTGCTGCCGAGCATACCGACCTGTCATGGGCGATCCTTTCGCTGGACCACTTCCCCCGCCGCACGCCGATGGAGCTTCAACAGCGCCACAGCGAGCTTAGCCGGGAGAGCGTGGGATGACGTATCCAACGCCCCCTGAGACAGTCCGTCGCGTCGAAGCGGCGCTGAGGACAACGACTGATTCCTACAGTCAGATCGCTTTGGTTTACGGCATCGCTCGCAAGACGGTAGCCGCAATTGCGAACCGTATCGGCTGCGTCCGCGAGGCTCCGCAAAAGCGGATGCTGCCCGAAGACTTCGGCCAATACGCGCCCTCCGAAAGCAACGACGAGCTGATGCAGCGTTACAATGTCGCGATCGGCGTTGTTTATCGCTGGAGGGTCGAGTCAGGAATTAGCGGTTTGGACCGTCTTGCCCCTCGCTCGGCCCCGAAAAGCCTTGGGCTGGCTGCAACGACGATGACGCGCAAGGAACTGTGCGATCACTTCAAGGTCGGCGATGGCACCCTTCGCCGCTGGCTTGCCGAGACAGGCGTAAAGCCGCGTCGCCCTCAGGTGAAGAAGGCCCACCGCCCCGCAGTAACGCGCCTATGCAAAAACTCTGACGGATCACTGGCCGGTCGAGCTGTTGAGGAATGCCTGCGGTTCTACGGTCCAGTGCATCGCTGCAATGCCGATGGTCGCACCAACGATGCCGGTACTCACTGGCGGCGCGGCATGGCGGTGCTGACCGATGCCGACGTGATCGAGCGTGCCGAGCGCCTGGGCTGGTCTGCCGACGAATGGCGGAAGGTGGCAGCATGATCCGCAAGATCATCGCCAAGCTGTTTCCAGCCTCACCACAGCCCGACGCCAGAACCAAGCGCATCATGGAGCGCAACACCCGCTTGCAGCCCCGTAGGGACCGTGAGGCGGCACGCGAGGCACAAAGGCTACGCGAGTGCCGCGAACGGATGGAGCGGGCGCTGTGATCGAGCTGGGCTGGCCCGCCAAGCCATTGTGGCCGAACTTCCGGTCTCGTTCCCATTGGCCAAAAACGCAGGCGCTCAAGGTGGCGAGGGCGGAAGCGTACTATGCGACCAAAGCTGCACGGTTAGGGCTGATCGCGGGCGACGGTATCATTCCGGTGCAGGCAACGTTCAATCCGCCCGATCGCCGGACCCGAGATTACGACAACTGCTCCTCGACCCTCAAGCCGTTCTTCGACGGTATCGCCGATGCGCTTGGGGTGAACGATAGCTCGTTTCGGCCGCAGCCGATCATCGTCGGGGACGTCGTCAAGGGCGGCCGGCTAACTGTCACGATCGGAGAGGTGGCATGACCCGTATCACCACCGCCCAAGCCAACTCGGTCTATCAGCAGGTAGCAGACGCAGCCGGGATGGAGTTGGACAAGTTGCTCAGCGAAAGCAAGCAGCCTTCGGTCTGCCGTATCCGCTACATCGTTATGCGCGCGCTGCGGGATGCAGGGGCTTCGCTCACCAATATCGGCCGCTTGATGCTGCTCGACCACAGCACGGTCCTTAGCGGGCTTTCCCGGTACGAGCAGTTGCGCGACGACGATGCGGACTATGCTGCTCTGGCGGACCATGTGCTGGCGAGGTGCCGGGCATGAGCGGGTATGCTTGCTTCCACCGTAGCCTAGTTGGGCACCCGGCGTTCCGCAACGACGCCGAAGCCATGGCGTTTGCCTACATGGTGCTGCGCGCCTCGTGGAAGCCAACACGCGTCCGATACAAAGGGCGAGCGGTAGACCTGAAGCGCGGACAGCTCTCAATCTCGCAAAGAGACATGGCGACCGCGCTCGACCGCGACAAAGCATGGGTCGAGCGGCTGTGGAAGCGGTTGCGAGACGAGGGCATGATTGCGCTAAAAAACGAGGCATCACCCGAGGCAGGGGTAGGGGGAGCTGGCAAGGCAAGGCGTGAGGCAGGACCGTCCGTCATAACCATCTGCAATTACGACAAATATCAGCATTCTAACGATGAGCGTGAGGCACCAAACGAGGCAGGTAGTGAGGCAGAGGCAAGGCAGGCGCAAGGCACAGAACAAGTAAGGGAAAAAGGGAAGAAAGAAGATACACTCCCTAGCGGGAGTGTTGCGCACGCACGCAAAGCCGATCCCTTTCCTCGACCCGACTGGGCTGATCCTCAAGTCTGGTCCGACTTCCTCGCCAACCGCAGGAAGAAGCGGCTCACCAACACACCGACCGCCCACAAGGGCTTCCTCGCCGATATCGCTCGCAACACCGACGAATGCTGGCCCCCTGGTCGGCTGCTCGAAGTGGCGACGCGCAAAGGCCATGGCGCGATTTATCCATCCATCAAGGACGGCGACAATGGACGACAGCAGCATCATTCCAACGGGCGATCGGCAAGCGGTTACGGTGCAACCGTCGATGCAGCGGAGCTTGCAATGCAGGATTTCGGATATCACCGACATTGACCCTGCCAACCCTGCCGAGATCATCCAGGAACTGACGCCGTGCCTCGCGCTAGTCGCCGGATCGGGGATGGACACCGACACCCGCCGCCTGTGGTACAACGCCGCCGTCCGCGCCCTCGAGGGGATGCCGATTGGCCTAGTTCGTCGGGGAGCCCAAGCGGCGATGGTCAAGGCCGACCACCCGAGCAAAATCATCCCGGCGATCATCAAGGAAGTCGAGAGCGATTGGAACTGGCGCAAGCGGATGAAGTCGCCAGCGATCACTGCGATCCCGTACCGCCCTGAGCGCCCGATGATGTCGGAAGCCGAGCGCACCGAAGTGGGCGGCATGATGCGCCAGCTGGTCGAGAAAATGCAGCGCACGGCACCGCAGTTCCCATGAAGAACACCGGCCATCCACCATCCCATGAGCTGGTCGATATCCGACTGGAGACGGGACACACCCGCCGCGCGGTAAGTTCGTCAAAGTACGACTGGCGACTAGCAGGGAAGTGCGCAGGCATCCCGATAGCGTCGTGGCGCATTTCCGATGAACCAAGAGGGGGGAAGTGATGGGCAAGGCGACAGCACAGCGGAAGCCGCCGGTAATCACCCCGAGCGGAGAGGATGCGACGCCGTTTCGGCTCAATCACAACGAGGCTTGCGTTGTCGAGGCATTGCGCGTTGGCAGGGAGCGCATGGGCAAAGCTCGTTGCATCGTGCCGCCGATCGAAACCCTCTATGCCAGTGGGAAGCTATCGGAAGGCCAATACTACGCTTTGCGGTATTATGGCGAGCAAGCGCGACTAGCGCAGCGGTCTTTGATCAAAGATAGCCTTGACCGGGAGATAGGCGGCGGAGGCGATCATTATTCAGCAGAGCTTATCTCGGCCGAGATCGAGACTGGCAGGATCGAGCGTGAGCTGGGCGCGCTTCGAGAGATCGCCTATCACGTCGCGGTTGAGGAAAAGACGCTAGCTACTTGGTGCATCCAACGACATGGGGGTCGCGAACGGTATGGGCCTGGCGGGAAGTTCGTTGCGCTGGTGCCGATCCGCGAAAAAGAGAACATGCGATTGGCGTTGATTGAACTGAAATCCGCAGCCGGAAAGATCGTGCATAAGGTCCAGTTCCGCTATTGACCTTTGGCGGATAATATGGCAGTGCACAGGCAAGCTATTCGAGCCGCGCCTAGAGATGGGTCGCGGCTTTTTTCGTATTCGCGCAGCCCCGGCATTCTAAGGCACTGCGCGAACCCGCCAGCGGAAGCACCCGACGCGATCACAGCAAAGCGATGGCGCATAGCGATCGGCACTGTTCGCGCTGGCGGGATATATTCAGGAGAGAGGCATGGGACGGCCCACCGACTACACGTCGGAGCTGGCTGACGCGATCTGCGATAGGCTTGCCGCGGACGAAAGTTTGGTGAGCATTTGTCGCGACGATGCCATGCCTTCGACCACTACTGTTCATCGCTGGAGGCAAGAGCGCCCCGAGTTTCGGGCCAACTACGCGCGCGCGAGAGAGGAGCAGGGTCATACGGTAGCGGACATGCTGGGTGATATTCGCCGCATGGTTCTGAGCGGCAAAATCGAACCGGCTGTAGCAACCGCGGCTGCCAGCATTGCTAAATGGGAAGCGGGCCGGCGAGCACCGAGGGACTTTGGCGATAAGCTCGAATTGGCAGGCGATCCAGACAGGCCACTAGTTCACAAGATTGAGCGCCAGATTGTCCGTCCTGCAAATTCCGACAGCTGAGGTCTTTGTTCCGCTGCTGGCACCGGCAAGGGACAAGGTGGCGCATGGCGGTCGAGGATCGGGAAAGTCGCATTTCTTCGCGGGGATGATGATTGAGGACAGTCTTGCGCATCCCGGCGACAATGCGGGCGAGGGTCTTCGATCGGTCTGCATTCGCGAGGTTCAAAAGGATCTGGCGCAGTCGTCCAAACTGCTGCTCGAAACGAAGCTATCCGACTTCGGGCTAGGCGAGGCGGACGGATTCAAGGTTTTCCGCGACGTGATCCGCACGCCGGGCGATGGGCTTATCATCTTCAAGGGGATGAACGACTACACCGCCGACAGCATCAAGTCGCTGGAGGGTTTCAAGCGGGGCTGGTGGGAAGAGGCCCACGGCGCGACGCAGAACAGCATCGGCCTGTATCGCCCGACAATGCGCGCCAGTGGTTCGCAGATGTGGTGGAGCTACAACCCTAGGCGCAAGACCGATCCGGTCGATGTGATGTTTCGAGGATCGGAACGACCGACCGGTGCTGTGGTGGTCAAGGCGAACTATCGCGACAACCCGTGGTGGACCGCAGAGCTTGAGCAGGAGCGACAGGACAGCCTGCGGATGCGGCCTGATGATTACCCCCATATTTGGGAAGGTGATTATGTTACGGTCATCGAAGGGGCTTACTACGCCAAGGTTCTGAACGCGGCGAGGGCGGCGGGCAGGATCGGTAAGGTTGCTGCTGACCCGCTGATGACGATCCGGTTGTTCGCCGACATCGGTGGCACCGGGGCAAGGGCTGATGCCTTCACGATGTGGGCGGCACAGTTCATCGGCCGCGAAGTCCGGGCTCTGGATTATTACGAGAGCGTCGGACAGCCGCTCGATGCGCATTTGGCGTGGATGCGGTCTAAGGGCTTCACGCCTGATCGCGCGCAGATTTGGTTGCCGCACGATGGGGCAACGCAGGACAAGGTTTACGCGGTAAGCTACGAAAGCGCGCTGCGGCAGGCTGGTTACACGGTCACGGTTGTTCCGAACCAGGGCAAGGGCGCTGCATCGGCTCGCATCGAAGCAGGACGCAGGCTGTTCCCGTCAATCTGGTTCAATGCTGACACCTGCGATGCAGGATTGGACGCGCTGGGCTGGTATCACGAGCGCAAGGACGACAGCCGGGGCATCGGCCTTGGTCCTGAGCATGATTGGGCATCGCACGGCGCTGATGCCTTCGGGTTGATGGCTGTTGCCTACGAAGCGCCAAAGCAGAGCGCACCGCTTGATCTAAGCAAATTAATGAGGGGGGTGGTGTAAATGGCAACGCGCCCGATCGACCCCGCTCTTGATCCCGTCAACGCATGGCCAGTCGAGGAAGAGCAGGGCAAGCCCGCCATTGATCTTATCGAGCTGACCGCCGCTTTGCAGCGCGAGTATGAGGCTGCGGATAGCGAGTGGGATCGCCTTCGCGACGTTCATCTTCTGGCGCACAAATATTACGAGGCCAAGCCGTTCGGCAACGAGGTGTTCGGCCGCAGTCAGATCGTCCTGCCCGACGTGCAGGAGACGATCGACTATATGGCGGTATCGGTCCTGCGCACGTTCGCCAGCGGTGACCGCGTTGTCGAGTTCGAGGCGACCGACGAAGAGGACGAGCAAGCTGTTGACGAGGCCACGGCGGCGATCGGCTACAACTTCATGCGGCAACAGGACGGCTATCGCGTTTTGCATGACTGGTGCGTGGCGGGGCTGCTGGAGCGATACAGCGTCACCAAGACGACGGTAGTCACCGAAGAGCGTGTAACCCGCGAGCGCATCCAGATCAGCGACCCTGTCGAGCTAGAGGGCATCGACGCCGAAATCGAGGATATCGAGGAAGGCGAGCAGGGGCTGATCGTTTCGATAAAGCGCGAGCGGCGTGAGAAGCGGTTTGTCGATCTGGCCATTCCGGCAAGCGAGTTCCGGTTTTCGCCAATGGCTCGGCATGAGGACGAATCCGACTATCTCGCCCACTGTCCCGCAAAGTCACGTTCCGATCTGGTGGACATGGGTTTTGACCGCGAGCAAGTTTATTCGCTCCCGGCGTATTCGAAGATTCCCGACGATCTCAAGAACGACGATCATTGGCCTGCTGCGGAAAGCACGTCGGCGCTGGAGCTTGTCCAGCTTTGTGAGGAATATGCCCGCATCGACATCGACGGCGACGGCATTGCCGAGCGCATCAAGGTGTTTCGGGTCGAAAACGAGATACTGCGCTGGGCTGACGGCGAGCTGGCGATTGAGACTGTCGAGGAACAGCCTTTCGCGGTGTTCTGCCCATTCCCCCGCCCGCATCGGCTCGTAGGATACAGCCTCGCCGACAAGGTGATGGATATCCAGTTGGCCCGCTCGACGGTGGCCAGGCAATTGTTCGACGGTATGTACAACGCGAACATGCCGCGTCCCGTGGTCGACACCAACATGATGGACGAAAACACGATCGACGATCTGCTTTCGCCGATTGCTGGTTCCCCGATCCGGGCAAAGGGTCCGAACGCGGTCACGCCGTACCAGACGGCTTTCGACGTCGGAAAATCGTTGTCGGTGCTGGAGTGGGCTACCGGGGAGCGTGAGAGCCGCACTGGCATCACGCGGCTTAACCAGGGCCTTGACGCAGACACGCTGAACAAGACTGCTACCGGAACGGCGCTGATGCAGGCGCAGGGTCAGCAGCAGGAAGAGTTTATCGCCCGCAATCTGGCGGAAGCATTTTCGCGGCTTATGGCGAAGAAGTACCGTTTGATGCGCCGTGAGGGTGAACCGTTCAAAGCCAAGGTCGATGGCCGGTATAAGATGATCGACCCGGGCAAATGGCCCGAGGACATGAACGTCACCATCCGGGTCGGTTTGGGTACGGGTAGCAAGGAAAAGCGCATCCAGGCTCGCATGGCGCTGGCACCGATTATGGCAGAAGGTTTTGCCAACAAGCAGGTCACTCCGAAGCACCTGTTCAACGCGGTTGATGGGCTCATTCGCGATCTGGGGCTTGGGCAGGGCGATGATTACTGGGTGGACCCCGATGCTCCGCCTGAGGTCGATCCTGCCACTGGTCAGCCTGTTGAAGAGCAGGAGCAGCCGGACCCAGAGGCGCTTGTTGCTCAGGCGGAACAGCAGCGCGAAGACGCTAAGTTTCAGGCTGAGCAACAGCGCGAGCAGGCAAAGCTACAGGCTCAGCAGCAGTATGAAGCCGCCAAGCTGGAAATCACTCGCCAGACCAACGCAGCGAACATCGAGGCGATGCGCGAAAAGCACGGTCTGGAAATGGAATTGGCACGCGATCGGGCAGCGTTCGAGGCACAGCAGGCGCGAGAAACGGCCGATCGCGAGTTCGAGCTGGAGGTGTACCGCATCGAACGGCAGTCGGAGCTTGGTCGCATGAAGGCTGAACATGAGGCTGGTTTGCGGAAAAATCGACCGGGAGGCGCGCTAGATGCGTAAGATGATCGACCGCATCGCCGCATATTTCGGGTTCGTCCGCGCCACGGCTCGCGAATATTCCCGCATCAACAATGGGGCGGACTCAGTTGCTCGCGGCCAGCGTTGGGAAGTGTTCTACGCCGAAGACGGTGGCATTCGCGATATGATCGCGGGCCTGCGTCGTGGCTATTTTGAGAAGGTCGGGGGCCTCAAGCCCGGCGACACAGAAAGTTTGATCGCTCTGGGCATGGCGGATCGCATCGCACGCGAGATCGACCGCGAGGTTCAGACGATTATCGAAACCGGTAAGCTGCGTCAGTTTGACGAGCAGCACGCCAACAAGATCGCCGCCATTCGGCGATAGCCGCCCCCGTCGCGATGATGGTGGCAAGCCCACAGAAGGAAGCAACTCATGGCCCATCCGGAAACGGAAGCCGTTGATGCGCCTGTCGACGACATGGACAGCGCGGCGGCGGCAATCGGTAAACTCATGGGCGGGGATGATGAGCCCCGCGACGATGACGAGGATTCAGAGCCCGATAGCGAAGGTGAACCGGAAGACGGCGACCTGGACCTTGAGGGTGACGAAGAGGAAGGCGAGGACGACGAACCGGAAAGCCCGGCCATCGAAGCCCCCGCCAGCCTTAGCGCGGAAGAAAAGGCTCGGTATGCGCAGCTTCCACCGGAAGCCCAGCGCCTGATTGCCGAAGTCGAGACGCGCAGAAACGGCCAGGTACAACAGGCCACCACGAAGGCAGCGGAAGCCCAGCGTGTAGCGGAAGCGCGCGCAGCCCAAGCCGACGCACAGGCGAAGGCGGTCTACGCCCAGCAGTTGAAGGCATTTGCGGACGGCATTGCCCCGCAGCGGCCCGATCCTCGCTTGGCTCAAGCCGATCCTGCGACCTACATTGCCATGCAAGCGCAGTATGAGGCGGCACGCGCTCAGCACGACGAGTTCGTGCAGCAGGTGCAGTCTCTTGAAAGCGAAGCCGCAACTCAGATGACGGAAACCGAGATTGCCGAGCGCAACCGTGCGTTGCTGGCAATTCCGGAAGTCCAGAACGAGGAAACCCGAGCGGTCTTTTTCGAAAAGGCCGAGACGGCGGCGAAGCGAATTGGTCTCGATATTGGCGAACTGACCCGCAAGGCGTCGGCGAGCGAACTTAAGGCGCTGCGGGATATCGCGGACGCTTTCGAGAAGGCCGACAAGTACGACACGGCCATGACCAAGCAGATGCAGCGCGTGCGCGATGGCAGGAAAGTGAAAACCGCAAAACCTAATGCTGCCCAGCCCAGCAGCAGCGAAGGTCGCGGGTATCGCGAAGCAAGACAACGGCTGAGCAAGAGTGGCGATGTGCGTGATGCCGCCGCCGCGATTGCCGGACTCCGCTAACCCAAGAGGCTTCCACGTCGGACGACGTTGACCCTCCCTTTGATGGAACCTTTATCATGGCAGTACCAAGCAACACCATTCAAACGGTGACCCGCGTCGGTAACAGGGAAGACCTGTCCGACATCATCTACAACATCAGCCCGACCGAAACCCCGTTCGTTACCGCGATCGGGCGTGAATCGGCCAGCGCCGTTTATCACGAGTGGCAGACGGACGCGCTGGTTTCGGCCAACGCGAACAACTTCGCGGTTCAGGGCGACGATCTGTCGAACGAGAACCGCCCGGCGACCACGCGCCTGGGTAACTACACCCAGATTTTCACCAAGGTCGTCGGCACTTCGACCACCCAGATGGCCACCAAGTCAGCGGGTCGGTCGAACGAGCATAGCTTCCAGCTTGCCAAGGCGGGCAAGGAGATCAAGCGCGACATGGAGGCTCGCTATACGGGCAACTATGCGGCGGTGCCTCCTGCGGCCTCCACGGCGGGTCAGTCGGCAGGTGCGCTAGCGTTCATGCGTACCAATACCTCGCGCGGTGTCGGCGGCGTCAATCCGACGCTTTCCGGCACCACCACCGGCTATCCCAACGCCGCAGCTACCAACGGCACGCAGCGGGCTTTCACCGAAGCGCTGTTGAAGGCGTCGATTGCGTCGGCATGGAATGCGGGCGGTGATCCTACGCTGGTCATCATGTCGCTTGGCCAGAAGCAGATCGCAGCGACGTTCACCGGGCTTGCTCAGCAGCGTCGCGAGACGGGCAGCAAGCGCCTGACGATCGTCGCCGGTGCCGATGTGTACGTTTCGGACGTCGGCGAGTTGCAGTTCGTGCCTGACCGGTTCTGCTCGGCCCGTGATGCTTTGATCATCGATCCGGAAATGTGGGCAATCGCCACGCTGGACCCGATGCAGAAGCGCAAGCTGGCCGTCACTGGCCTTGCCGATCGCGATGCGATGTACACCGAGCAAACGCTTGTCTGCAAGAACGACGGAGCGTCGGCGGTGATCGCCGATCTGACCTGATCCACGGGGCTTTAGGCCGGGGTGCCGAGCGGGCGTCCCGGCCATTTTCGTTTTGAGGAGAGTACATCATGGCACGCAAGCCGAACGAGGTTGAGAAGACCGACGAAGACAAGATGATTTCGGACAGCCAGGGCAAGAATCTGCCCGAAACCAACGAGGCTGGCGAACGTGCACCGGCAGTTCGCGATCTGCCACCGGCCAATCCGTTGGGTGAGCCGGTTCGGCCCGCCGAAGAGTATCCGAACATTTCGGAAGCCGGAAAGCAGGCTGCGGCGCTCGGGATCAAGACCGAGGAATCGAACGGTGATTTTCCTTTCGGGGAAACCATCGTCGAGCATCCGGTTTCGCCGACCGACGCAGTTCCGAACCCGCATGGCCAGCGCAGCAATCCCGACGCTGAAATGGTCATCAACACCGACGTCAAGGGTCGTGCCACTCGCGAACCGCGCGACGAAAGCGGCGACGTCGAGGTCACCGGTTCCGACACGCTGACCGAGCCGGTTCACCTGGGTGACGGACGTACGCTGGCCAAGGGCGACAAGGCCAAGGTCAGCAAGGACGTGGCCAAGACGCTGCGCGACAACAAGCAGGTCAGCTAATCCATGACTGAACGCTTGCTCGACTTCGATCCCTCAACGGGGATGAAGACATGGTTTTCGAGCAGCGACGATGACGGGGGGACGTGGAACCTGCGTTATGAGCAGGACACGTCCCCTATCCTCGATCGCAATAAGGAAAGCCAGGCAGAGGGGTTCGATAAGCGCGCCGACATGTGGCACGCGGCGTCGATCCCCAACGTCGTGTTGATGGAATGGCTGACAAAGCACGGCGTGCGATATTGGGATCGCAACCATGCGCCCGCAGTCAAGCGCCTGCTGAACAGCGACGAATACCGCCACCTGCGCGTCAAGAATTTCATCATTTAGGAGCGCGTCATGGCTTTCATCATCCCATCCTATGTCGCTGGCGCGATCCGCAATTACTCCGATCTAATCGAAGAATTGCGCGATATGCTGGATGATGAGACCTACGAGCAATCCAAGCTGGACCGAGCGATCCGCAAGGCAGAGGCGATGTTCAATCGCGAGCTGCGGACACCGCAGATGGAAACCAGGGTTGAGATCACGGCGGCGAGCGAAATCGTAACGCTGCCAGAGGACTTCCTTTCGATGCGGGGCCTGTTCATCAGCGGACAGCCCGAGCGCCAGTTTGTCAGCATGTCGCCAGCGTCGGTGACGGGCGGATATAGCGGCATCGCGGGCACGCCGGGGGCTTACGCTATCGAAGGCGAGACGCTGCGCGTTGCCCCGGTCGGCACTGCCGCGCTGGTGATGAATTACTATGCTCGCATTCCGGCACTGTCGGAAGCAATTGCGACCAACTGGCTGCTGGAAGATCATCCCGACGTCTACGTGTCCGGGGCGATGTACTATTTGGCGCGGCGCGAGCGGGACGCGGAAGGCATGGCGCAGGCGTCTTCGGAGGTTTCCGAAATGCTGGCGTCGATCAATTCGGTTGGGATGCGCAATCGCTGGGGGGCGGGTCCGTTGGTGCCAAGCGGCATGCAGCAGGTTCGCGGCGTTCGTGCGTAAGCGAGTAACTTGGCCAGCCTATCTGCCCGATCAGATAGCGCGGGACAATCTCAACGTCGCCGTGAACGTGTTGCCAGCGGCGAACGGCTATCGACCGGTCAAGTCGGTGGCGGCGATCAGTGAGCCCTTGTCGGCGACGTTCAGGGGAGGGGCGGCGTTCATTTCGACGGACGGTACGGCGTATCTGTTGGCAGGGACCGCGAACGGGCTTGAGCGTTATTCGGCCGGCGCATGGTCGGTGCTGCTGACGGCAATGAGCGTGTCGGGCCGTTGGCGCTTCGCTCAGTTTGGCGATGCGGTGATTGCGGTCAACGATGTCGAGACCAAGGTTGTCGATCTGAACGCTGGCACGGCTGCGGCATTGACCGATGCACCAAACGGAACGTCGGTGGCGATCGTCGGGCCGCATGTCGTCATCGGGCAGGCGGACGGCAATAAGCTGCTGGTCCAGTGGAGTGCATTCAACGATCACACGGCATGGACGCCTGCGGTCAATCAGGCGGGGTTCCAACCCATGCTTGACGGCGGGGAGGTCATGGGGCTTGCCGGGGGTGAGTACGGCATTGTCCTGCAACGCTTCGCGCTAACCCGCATGAGCCTGTCGGGCGATGCCACCGCCCCGTTCACGTTCCAGCAGGTGACAAACAACGTGGGGTGCGCGTCGAAGGCCAGCATTGTGCAGGCGGGGCGCACGGTATTTTTCCTGTCGGATCGCGGCTTCATGGCGCTGGACGATGGCGCGGCGCTGCGGCCGATCGGGAATGAGAAGTTCGACCAGTCGTTTCGCGAGACGGTAGCGACCGACGATTACGAGCGGCTTTGGGCCGCAGTCGATCCGAAGCGCAGTCTGGTGATGTGGGGCATCCCTGGATTTCCGGGGCGTATTTGGGTTTATAACTGGGTTTTGGACCGGGCATCAACGATCGAGATTGCGTTTGCTGGTCTGTTCTCGGGCTATGAAAGCAGCGTCACGCTCGAGGAATTGTCGGTCCTGTATCCCGACCTCGACACGATGACGATCAGCCTGGACGATCCCCGTTTCTCGGGCGGGGATCCGCGATTGTACGTGGTGACCGATGCGCAGGAAGTAGGGGCGTTGACGGGTCCGAATCTGGAGGCGACGCTATCGCTAGGATGGTCGGAGCCGTTCGCATCGCAGGTTGCGCGGATGCGGTCGCTATGGCCGGAAACCGATGCAACCGACGGGGTGACGGTCACGATCGACGCTCGCCAGCGCATCGGCGACGTGATGGACGTCCAGACCGGTGCGGTGATGCAGTCGAGCGGGCGCGTGCCGATCCGCTGCCGGGGCCGATATATGACGTTCACCGTCACGCACGCGGCGGAGAGCGATTGGTCGTTCGATCAGGGTTTTGATTATGACGCGGACGCTGGCGGCACGCGATGAGCGGCGAACTGCTGGTCCCTGTTGATGGCAAGGGTATAGACTGGCCTCGCCGGGTGGCGAACGCGATCAACGCGTTGCAAGCCAGTCTAGCCGCGCTGCAACTGCGCGTCGATGACAAGAGTGGATGGGCAAATTATCGCGACAGCACAGCGGGACAGGCATTGGTCGCCGACACGCGGGCCCAGTGGACCAACAATGCCGCGACTATCGACGACAGTGAAAAGCCGACCGACGTAGCGACCTATTGGGATGCCGCCGACAACGCGGTGCCGGGTATGGCGGGGGACGCGGTGGTGCTGCGCATTCAATCGACCTTCACGCCATCGGATGGGACGGCGTCGATGTTGACAATGGACTTGGACATTGGCGGCGGGACTCTCGTCGATCAGCAGTCGATAGCGATTACGGGAGGTGCAGGGGTGCCGCAGCGTATCAGCTTCACCAGCCTGGGGTTCCAGCGAGATACGTGGGAGGCCAACGGGGCAAAGGTCTATGTCACGGCGGACGGTCCCGGCGATCTGACGAACAAGCGTATTCTCGTGGCGCGGATGCACAAGGCGAATGCCGGTGTCTGACGGCTATCACGGCGAGGACGGACTAAACGATCTTCGCTATCGGCTTCGGACGGTAGAGGCGCGGACGCCGCTTGCCGGGGAAAAAGGGGACAAGGGCGATAAGGGCGACAAAGGAGACACAGGCGCTGCGTCCACCGTCGCCGGTCCAGCTGGGCCTCAAGGTGCCACGGGCGCTACAGGGGCAACGGGAGCAACTGGACCTGCCGGATTAGGCACGGTTGCCCCGTCAGTGCCCACCAGGGCGCTAGGAACAGCATTCCGGCCCAGCACTACCAAAGCGGTGCTTTGCTCCTACAGCGTCCGCACACAGGTAACCAACCCTTTGTTGATCGGGACGTCGACGGCAACGGTTACGCTGCTGAGCGATGCGAGCAACCCGCCGACGACGGAACGGGCGCGGGTCGAGGCAACGTCTGGCGTTGGCCTCACGGTATCGATCGCGCTGACCGCGTCGAACGTCGCGCCGCTGACCTACATCGTTCCTGCCGGTCATTACGTGCGGCTCGTTTCAACGACATCGGGAACGGCAACGACGGCGATCGTATCGCAGGTGGAGGAAACGCTCGGATGACGCCGGGCGATAGCTACCTGAAGCATCGCCAAGCCTTCGCTGAACTGTTGGACCCGCGTTTTTACTCCATTGAATGGCTCGATAGCGAAGTCTGGTCTGGCGCGATCCGCACGTTCGGCAATGAGCGGGGCTGCATCCTGACGCGGCTCAAGCAGTACCCGACCGGTGCTTTGGAGATTCACGGCGAAGCGGCGGCGGGGGACATGGCCGCAATTCTCGAACTGATTGAACAAGCGGAAGAGTGGGGGCGTCAGATGGGCTGCGGAACTGCAACGATCGCAAGCCGTCCGGGATGGGCGCGGGTGCTGAGCGAGAAGGGGTGGGCGCTCCACCAGACCGAACTTCGAAAAGGATTGCTCTGAAATTCCTTGTTTTGTGATGGAGCAGGTTTAGAACAGATGGGCCGGAACGCTGCGTCAACAGCGCCCGGCCCTAACCAAAGCGAAAGGTGACTTCGCCATGGCTAACAAGCCAAATCCTACGGTTGAGCAGCTACGTCAACTGCTGCGTTACGATCCTGCAACGGGCAATCTTTTTTGGGTGCGCAGAGGGCCACAGTGGTTCGCTGATGGGTGCCGTTCGGCGCAACGCCGATCCAGCCAATGGGATGCTAAGTGGGCGGGGCGTTTAGCCCTGCATTGCATATGCGGCGATTACCGAAAAGGCGCGGTTTTAGAGAAGCAACTCATGGCTCATCGGGTGGCATCCGCCATAGCTAATGGCATCGAATTGCGCGATCTGCGTGAGATAGACCACATCAACGGGGTCAAGACCGACAATCGTCTTATCAACCTGCGTCACGTCACGCACGGCGAGAATGCGAAGAACGTCGCTGTATATCGTTCGAACACAAGCGGATTTCACGGTGTGATGTGGGAAAAGTCGCACAAGGCTTGGGCGGCAAAAATCAACATCAACGGCCGCCAGTGTCGCATCGGTAGGTTCAAGAAGTTTGATGATGCAGTAGCTGCGCGGAAGGCGGCGGAAGTCCGATATGGTTACCATGAAAATCATGGTCGCCCCGGCCGAAAATAGGAGGTTCCCATCGGATTATCATCCAGCAAATCGTCGTCGACCACAAAGCCGATTTACTCGGCGCAGGTCGAGGGAGCGGCGCGCAACGTGACCGGTGCGTATAATCAGCAGGCTCCCAAGTTGACCGCGATCACCGATCAGCTTGGCTCATTGGTTCCGGGGCTGCTCGATCAGTACAAGACCGGCGACCCGAACGTGAACGCCGCCAAGTCCTACAACATGGACGTACTGAGCGGGAAGTATCTTAACGGCAACCCGTATCTCGATGATATCGTGCAGCAGACCGGCGACGACGTGCGCAACGGCGTCTCGGCATCGCTTGGCACGCGGGGGCTTGTTGGCGGATCGGCGCAGTCGGACATTGTCTCGCGCAATCTGGCCAACAACTCGAATACGCTGCGGTACACCGATTATAACAACCAGATGCAGCGCATGGACGGCGCGGTGGGACAGGCTACCGGTTTGAACGCCGCCAGTCAGTTGCCCTTGGCTTCATTGCTTGAGATCGCACAGGCGCAGCAGATGCCGGTTCAGGCCGCATCGGGCGCAGGATCGGCGATCGGTGGGTTGCTCGGTCAATATACGAACCAGACGCAGAAATCGTCGCCATCGCTAGGGGCTATCCTCGCTCAGATCGCGGGCAACGCCGCCAACACCTATGCATCCGGAGGGTTCGGCTAATGGGTATTTTCGGCGCATCGATCATGCCGGGCGTTGGCAAGGTCGGGCTGAACAGTCTGGCGGCACTACACCAAGGTGATGAGCAGCCGCCCGTAATACAGCCGTTCAAGCCCAACACTACGCAGAAGATTTTCGGCGTGTTGGGGGATAGCCTTTCGATCGCAGGCGGGGGGAGTCCATCGTTTGGCCCCATGCTCCAGCGGCAACGCGAAATGGCAATGCAGCAGCAGCAGGCGCAGCTTGAGCGCGCAAACGATTATGCCGATTGGCAGCGCAAGCAGGAATACCAGGCGGCTAATCCGGGACCGCAGCGTCCGACCGCGCTCCAGCAAAACTACGAATATCTCAAGGGCCTGAACCCGGCGCTTGCCGAGCAGTTCATTCAGAACGAAGCGACTGCGCCCCCGGTGGTTGTCCAGAACCCGGATGGCACCCGCACGGTCTATCCTAGCGGCGCAATCCCGCGCGGTCCCGCCCCACAGCGCCCGCCAGTCGGCGCGCGCGTTTCCGACCCTCGCACGGCAGGAGGTCCGACGCCCACAGCGTCGGGTACCTTTCGCCAGCCCTTTTGACGCAGTGATCCAGCAGGAAAGCGGCGGGCGTCCCGGTGTGCTTGGACCGCCAACGAAATACGGACGCGCGCAGGGCCTTACGCAGATGCTTCCCGCCACCGCTCAAGAAATGGCGGGCAAGCTCGGCGTGCCGTGGCGACCTGACCTGATGACCGGCAAAACCCCGCAAGCCGCGCAATATCAGCGGGCGCTCGGGGAAGCGTATTTCCAGCAGGGTATGCGCGAGACCGGCAATCTACCCGATGCGATCAAATACTACCACGGCGGGCCTGATCGTCGCCAGTGGGGACCAAAAACCCGCAACTATGCCGACCAGGTTCTAGCCCGGATGGGAACGCGATAATGCAGCAGACTTTTACCCATGAAGGCGTGGTTTATCGCGATCTGGGCAATGGCGAAGTCGAGGTCGTCGGCTATGCCGATGCGCCCGCGCAGCAAGACCCGTACACCATCGGCACGCCCGATCCTGCGGCGGCGTATGCCGCTCCCAAGGCGCAGTTGGATATCGCACGTGGGCAGGCTGATCTCGCCGCCAGCGCCCGCGACGCCGCACTTGCGCCCTATGCTCAGCAGAAGGCGGCGGCAGACGCGCGCAGGGCAGTCGCGGAAGCCGAAAAAATCGAACGCGAGTTGACGTCAGCGCCACCCGCCAAGACGCAAGCGGCTCGCCAGCAGCGCGCCGCGAAGTTGCAGGCACTTGTCGGTCAAATCCAGCGCGTCGAACAGCTTTACCAATCGACCGTTGGGCAGACCAGCGGCGTGGGAGGCTTGGCGGACTATCTGCCCACCGAGGCCAATCGGCAGTTTGACACGGCGGCGGCGGGATTGGCTGAGCAAGGGCTGGCGGCGTTCCGTGTGCCGGGCGTCGGCGCGCAGTCGGACACCGAGTTGCGGCAGTTCGTGCAGGCCAACAAGCCGCAGGCGTCAGACTATGACGTAGCGATCGAAGAAAAGCTGCGCCAGCTTCGCGGCCGGGTCGATGCCGAGCGGCAGGGTATCGGGCTTGAGCCGGTCAACTGGAATGGCACTGAGCCTAACCGGGACACCGCTCCCGCTGCGAATATGGCGGCACCGGGCGGCGTAGATCGCAGCACGACGTTCTATGGCGATGGCGGTTCAGGCGGCAGCATGGGACTGTCTGGCGGCGGTACCCGCTCCGAAACCGATCCGGCGCGTGCAGGGGTCGCAGCGCGGCTCAACCGGCTGCTGACGTCGGGTGCTGCTGACGAGGAAATCCTACGCTATGCGTCGGGGGTTGGTGCAGACCCAGCGTCGGTTCGGTCGGTGCTGGAGTTTCGCCGCCAGAACCCGAATTATCGCGGAAGCTACAACGCCGCCGATCTGGAGATGCGCGACGTGCCGCTGTCTGGATTGGATGCAGCGGTCAACAGTGCGGCGCAAAGCCCAGGCGGCGCATTCGCTATCAGCGCGGGCGATATCGTCACGCCGGGTGGCCTAGCATCTTGGACCGGAAACACTGATCTGGCGCGTGCGGGCATCGAAGGCGTCCGCGAGACCAACCCGATGGCCTCGACGCTCGGTTCGATCGCTGGCGGCGTTCTAGGCGCCGGTATGGCTGAGCTTGGCGCTGCTCGATTTGGCCTGTCCGGTATCAACGCCGCTCGCGCTGGCGATGCCGCTTTCGGGGCATATGTTGGTGCAGGACAGGCAGACCCCGGCAATCGTCTGATGGGAGCCGGTGAAGGCGCTCTGGCTGGCACTGTGGGTGGCATGTTCGGTCGCGGTGTCACTCGCGGCGCTGGCGGCGCGGTGTCGGGCGTGCGCAATGCCGCAATCGATACGCTTCGCGCTCGCGGGGTGCCACTGACTGCCGGGCAAGCGCTATCGCAAAGCGGTCGCGTCGGCGCAGCGGTGAAGGGGATCGAAGACCGTTTGAGCGGGGTTCCGGTCATCGGGGATATGGTCAACGCTCGCCGCACCGAAGGGCTCCGCGAGTTTAACCGGGCAGCGTTCGACGAAGCGCTTATGCCGATTGGGGAAAACTCTGCCGGGATGATTGCAGAGGATGGCGTTGCCCGCGCTCGGGGATTGGTGGGCAATGCCTACACCAACGCACTGGACGGCGTGCAAGTGCAGGCCGACGCTCCGTTTATCGGAGACATGCAGAACACAATCGGTCGAGCGGCGGGACTTCCCGACCCCTTGAACGGGCAGGCAGCGTACACGCTGCGAACGCGCGTTGGTGAATCGTTCGACCCGCAAGGCGGCATGACCGGCAACAATTTTCAGCAGTCGTTGCGCGGCCTTCGCCGGGACGCTGGAGCGGTACGAAACCAGCCCTATGGCTACGACTTCGGCGAAGTGACGCGGGGCGCAGAGGATGCGCTGAACGGCATGGTCAATCGCCAAGCGCCCGACGTCGTTCCTGCCCTTCGCAGCGCCAACGAGGCATATGGCCGGGTTGGCATTGTCCGCGATGCGGTGACAGCTGCGCGCAATGGCACTCGTTCAGGGGAAGGAGGCACCTTCGCGGCGTCTCAGTTGAGCGATGCCGCCGCTCGAAATGCCCGGCGCTATGGGGGCACCCAGGCTACACCTGACCAGCCCTTCTATGATCTGACGTCGGCTGCACGCGATGTGTTGCCAAGTCGTATTCCTGATAGCGGCACAGCGGGCCGGTTGGCGACGCTGGCATTGCCCGGTGCCTTCGGCGGTGCGGGGTATGGCTTGGATCAAACCGGGCTTACCGAAGGCGCAGGCGCAGGCGGGCTTGCCGTTGGCGCGCTACTGACTGCTGGCGGAACGCGGCGCGGGCAACAGGCACTGACCCGCGCTTTGACCGAACGCGGCCCCCGCGCTCAAGCGGTGGGGCGTGCAATCCGTGACAACGCTCGGCTCGGGGGCATCTTCGGTGCCAGCCTCGTGCCGGTTCTTACTCAGTGAGCGCTGTTTCCACATAGCATAGCCGGTGAACAAAGCGCCTTTAATCGCGCACGACACCGCAATTTCAAAAGCTCCCATGTCCGAAAGCTACCACGGTTCAGCCCCGTGGGAAAGGAAGCCCCATGCCCTTTTCCGAATATTCTACGAACCCCTCGGCGAACACCACGATCGGGGGAAAGTTTGTCGGCGAGGACTGCCCGCCCGGCAATATAAATGATGCAATCCGCCAGCTCGCAGCGGACGGCAAGGATCTGTCGAACACGGTAGGCGCCGGATCGGCGGCGATGCCTAAAAGCGGGGGCGAGTTCACTGGTGATATCGTTCGGGCGGGGCGGGGAGGGTACCTTCACCATGCCAATCCGGCACAAAGCGATGGTCGGCTTGTCTTCAAAGCGCAAGGATCGTCGCGACCCGCTGCGGCCGAAGGCATGATCGTCTTCTATTACTGATGGAGATTTTTACAGGGGGGGCATGGCGCTCCGTGCAATCCGCCGAAGTATTTATCGGCGGTGCCTGGAGGCGGCTACGCTACATCGAAGCATACATAGGCGGGAATTGGGAGCGTGTCGCGACCTTTGCCGCAACTTTGTCGGCGACCGTCTCACCAAGTCTAGTCACCGGTAGCGAATACTCCCCTCTTTCCAAGCCAGAACCCGTGACCAGCGAACCCGCATCAACGGTGGTGGTCGGCGGAATCGGCCCGTTCAAATATTCTTGGTCCTGTCCCCTCGCAACACCTTTGTCGCCAAGCATGGCACAAAGTCAATTTCGCGCAGTAGTTCCGCCAGATGCTGAAATCCGAACAATTGCCAATGTTACCGTAACAGACGCTCTTGGTTCAACTGCAACTGCCTCAGTGTCCATAATCCTGAACAATTCGAGCAGTCCAATACTTTAGGGGGCGACATGTTTCATTATTACCAAGCCTTGATCGATCAGGCAGGAAATGCCCGTATTGGTTATTACGTGCGCCTCGTGAACCCTGACACATTTGCGGCCGTGGAATTGTTTTCCGACGACAGTGGGACACCGATTGTCGGTGAAAGCGGAATTGAAAATGCCGCCCGATCCGATGATGACGGCAATCTATCGCTATATGTCGCTCCCGGGACGTATCATTTCGATGTCTATGCGCCAGACGGCGAGACGTTCATTATTCGTTTTGAAGAAATCCCCATGTCGGGAGAAGGGCCTCCCGGGCCGAAGGGTGACCCAGGCGGCAGCGTTGCTTTCGTCGGTCTATTCCCGCAAATCCCAGGTTTTCTGATTGAAGGTTCCGACGTAATCCAGACGTCGGGATACGACCAGGTGGGCGTGGGCATCGCTCAATATGCCGCGTTCGATTTTGGCAGCGAGGCTGCAAACGACGCGTATGTCGCGGCAAACCCCCGTATTGCAGTCAAGTCTTCGAACGCTCGGTTCTTCCGCTTGACAACCGATCAGTCGGTTGCGTTTCAGTCTTTCGGAGCGAGGCCGAACGCGGCGGACAACAGCGACGCTTGGAATGCCGCAGTCGCTTTTTGCCAATCAGCCGGGGTTATCCTGTCTCTGGCAGGTGGCGGCACCTATGCGATTCCGAACGCGACTACTCTGTCGCTCACTTCGCAGCTGACTGTCATCGGCGACGGCAAAACTACGCTCGACGGTGGCGACGGGGTGACGCTGTTCAAGCCGGTTTCGGCAGGCTTCACCTTCCGGGACGTGCGAACGGTCAACGTGACGCTATGCTATTCGTTCAACGAGATCACCACCAATATTCCCCTGATCGATCTGACGGGATGGCAACCGAACAACACTTTGGACGTCTTGGGAGCCGTACTTTACAGCCGCAATGATGTCGGCACGAACTTCACGCTCGACAAGCTCTATCTTGACAACATCCGAGGACTGGGCGGCGTCGGAGGGGTGCACATGCGCTGTCAGGTGCTCGGGGGGTCGCTGGATAACTCGCGCTGGGAAAACATCAGCGTCCCGAATACTGACAAACATTTCAGCGGCAATAACATGATTGGCACCGGATATAATTCCGGGTTCAACATCGGCATCGAGAACACAATCAACGACTTCCCGACATTGCCGGGCGGGTTCGTCGTCGGCGACGTTACGGTGCGCAACGTGATGGACAACCGGGTCCAGCGGGTCGGCGGGACGACCACTAATTGCGACGGCGTTCGGATCATCACGCCGTACACTCAAGCCGGAAGCATCGAAGTCTATAACGTCAACAGCGCTTACCGCGTCGACACCACAGGGGTTTACACCAAAGCACTATTCGGCGGTTCGCGGCGACTATTGCTGATCGATGCAGGACGTCACGAAGCGGCGCTGACCATTAAAGGCAACACGCGAGAAGGGCCGGAAGTCGCAAGCCCTCCCGGTTACGGGACCAAGTGGGATAGCGTCACGATCGCTTGCCGTGCCACCGGTTACAATCAGCGCACCGCGATCAGCCTCAACAGCGATGACGTGACGATTGGCCGGGCGCTGATCGAGAACATGGGCGGTGATATCGAAGACCCTGCGACGCCTGGCATGGCCGCCAGCGGCGTTCGCGGATCGATCTACAGCACCAGCGGATTGAAGCGTAAGCTCAATCTCGGCGACATCGACATTTTCAACAACGTCCTAGCCGGTAGCTGCCGCCTGATTAGTTTGGACGGCTATCGAGTGATCTACATCGACCGCCTGTATATTGACGGCGCGAGCAATGCCGGGCGGTTCGCCGGGGTACCTACAGGAACGGAGCAGGCGCTCCAGCTTATCCGCACAGTGGCGACGCTAGTCCCCATCGACGATCTGGTCATCAACTCGCTGGTCGTCAAGAATCTGGTGAAGGTGAACGGGCAGTTCGCTTCGGCTATTCGAGTGCCCAGTACGGCGGTCGGGATCGGCCGCATTTCCATCCTTGGCGGGTCGGCGGATAGCACGCTCGACAGGCTGATTGATACGCAAGCCGGTGGTCCGCCGATCGGCAGCCTGCGCATCGCCAATTTCGACTTGTCGGCTGTCGGGACGCCGTTCGCGCTCGACACACAACCCACCGAGTTCATTTTCAACGGGGCCATGATCGGGCCATCCACGAACATTGTCACAAATGGCGGGTTCACGGATGGCACAGGCTGGACGACCAGCGGCAGTTGGACGATCGGCGGGGGCGTCGCCACGCACGCAACGGGTTCGACCGGCAACCTCGACACCACTGTTCCGCTGGTCGCCGGACAAAAATACATGCTTCAGTTCACCATCACCGGCAGCGGCGGCAACATCATCCCGTCATTCCAGGGCGGGACCGCAGTTGTCGCAACCCCGATCAGCACTTCCGGCAAGGTCACGATCTTCATGCGGGCGCTGACCGGCAACAACCTGCTGCGCATCGCCGCCAGCTCGTCGGCAAACAAGTTCGTCGACGACATCGGCCTGTATGCGGTCGGAAACTGAACCCCTGTTTCAACCAAGGAGAACGACATGACCGTACTAACCGACCCTGACCCGATCGATCCGGTTCCGGCACCAACCCCGCCGCCTCCAGCAGCGCCACCGGGTGGTGGCAGCGGCGGTTCGGGCAACCCAACGCCACCCCCAGGTCCGCCGAAGCGCTGACTGTGGAGAACAGCCACCTTTACGGCATTCTGAGCGTCCTGAGCGTCTTTGCGGCGCTTGGGGCACCGGAAGGACAGCGGGGGCGTTCATTCGTCTCTGCTGGCCTGCTATGCGCCGGGTGGTGGCTGTTCATCGCATCATGGTCGGACACGCCACCGGCGAGCCTGTTTTGGGCGATCGGGCTTCCCGTCGAACCGGTCGATATATGGGCAGTCACCGACGCTCTGTGCGCAGCGATCATTCTGGCGCTGGCGTATCAATATTGGTGGGGCAAGGCGCTGTGGGCGCTGCTTGTTTGCCAGCTCGCGCTTCACGTCATCCACCAGCACGGGGGCTTGGGGTTCGCACCGTACAGCGCTGCCCTTGATGTTCTGTTCCTAGCGCAACTGGCGGTGCTTTTCCTGCTTGGGGGAGGCGGAGTTGTCGCTGCTGTGTCTGATCGTAACCGTCATGTCCGGGATGCTCGTCATCCGTATCGGACAGCATCGCAGGAAGAATAAGCGGTGAGCCTGTGGGATCACCTTGGCGCGGGTTGGACCCCCGGCGCTGTCGGTGTCTGGTCGCTGCTCGGGGCCGTGCTGCTGGGGTGGTGGAAGGGGCTTCCCGCTGTTCTGGACGCTTTCGAGCGCAGGCAATCCGGGATCGAACTTCGCACCGAAGCTCTGTTGGACGCGCAGGCCAAGCGCTTTGCCGAGCAACTCGCCGCTGCCGATGATCGCCATGATGAGTGCATGGAAGGGCAGAAAGCCTTGCGCGCCGAGATGACCGAAATCCGCCGCGAGAACGGGGAGCTTCGCAGCATCATTCACGCGATGCAGCAGGCTGGCAGTTCGATGCAAGCCGTGGTCGCTCGCGCGATCACCGATGGCCACGAAAGCCACATGCCGCGCGCGCTGGACAAGCTTGACGAATTGAAAGGGGCGAGGGAATGACGAGCTTGGCAGCTATCCAAAAGCACGTCGGCGTTACGCCAGATGGTGCGTGGGGCCCGAACACCGCCAATGCCATTGCGAAGGCGCTGGGGATGCTCGGCAAGCCGCGCGAGTTGACGAACCCGGAAGCGTTCTACGCCGGCGTGCGGGGCGTCACGGGATCGCTTGACCAAGTGCAGGTCAACGTCATCCAATCGCTGCTGTCCAGCGCTGCGGATTGGTCCGTCGCATGGATGGCCTACGCGCTCGCAACAGGATGGCATGAAGCGCGCCTGCGCCCGATCGAGGAAATCGGCAAGGGCAAGGGGCGTAAATACGGCGGACCCGGCAAGCATGGCCAGATCGCCTATGGCCGGGGACTGGTTCAGCTAACCTGGGATTACAACTACGCCAAAGCCGATGCCGAGCTGGGGCTGAACGGCGCGCTGCTCGCCGACTATGCGAAGGCGCTCGAACCTTCGATCGCGGTTGCCATCATGGTGCAGGGCATGGCGGAAGGCTGGTTCACCGGTAGATCGCTGGCGACGTACCTGCCCGACGAACGTGGGACGTTCGAACAGTTCAAGGCAGCGCGCCGGATCATCAACGGGACCGATCGCGAAGAACTGATCGCAGGCTATGCGCAGTCGTTTCAGGCGGCGCTTACCGCAGGGGGCTGGGCATGAACCTTCGCGACGCTCTTGGCGTATCCCTGATCGGCGGTTTTCTGCTCGCGCTCGGCGTGCTGTTCTTCAAGGCCATCCCTCAATCCAACGAGCAGTTGATCGTCTACATGCTCGGGCAGCTATCCGGCTTTGCGGGCGGCATCGTCGCATATCATTACACGCTGTCGAAGCAGTCTGAGAAGGCGACCGAGAACACCGGCGATGCTTTCAAGGCGATTGCCGCTGCCGCAGCCTCGCGCCCTGCTGACGACGGCCCCACCGGCAACGCAGGCGATCCGCTGCATACCGTAGAGGAAGAATCCGGGCCGCGCGGTTCAGCGGCATTAGAGTGAAGGATACGCAGATGACTACCAAGGTGACGATTGACGCGCACGCGGGCTGGCCTGTGCTGGTTACTATCAAGAACGGCGAACCGGCATATCCTAAGTCGGTATCAACTGAGACCGTCGAAGCCAACACTGTCCGGGATTTCTACATTCACAGCGGCATGCAGATCGTCGGCATCGAAGAACAGCCATGGCCGGAGTGATAGCCATGATCTCCGCAGCCCTCGCCAGCATCCGCGCCAACGTCCTGCCCTATGCTCTGGCGGCAGCGCTGCTCGCCATCATGGGGGTGTATCTCATGGGCGATCACGTCGGTGCGAACCGGGTCAAGGAGCGCCACCAAGCCCAACTGGAGCGCATCCAGGCGGAATCCGACCGTCTGCAACGCGCCGCAGACCGCCTGCTCGTTGCCCGCCAGCAGCAGGCCCGCACCACCATCGCCACCGATCGAAAGGCCCTCGACGATGCTATCTCGCAGATCCCGGATCGCCCTACTGACGATCGTCAGTCTATCATTGCCTGCCGCGAGCTGCGGCGAACGTCCCCGGCCCTTGCTGACACCGCCTGCGCAGGTGTTCCAGCGCCCTGAGCGGCCCGTACAGACCGCAGAGACAGTCACCAGCGCCAAGGCTTACGAGGACTGGCGCAACGACTGGATGGACTATGCCAAGACGCTTGATGCGGGCTGGTACAGCGCGTGCCGGTGGTTCGCCGATGCTGACGTGCCGGTGACTTGCGGCGACGCTCCGCCAGAGGTCAGCGATCTTCCCGCCGCCGCACCGCCTCGATAATCTTCGACACGTCCCGCTCGCGTTCGGGATTGCGCTTCGACGCTGCTCGCTTGCCGTGGAAGTAGGCGACAACTGCCTTTTCCATCTCAGTGGGCACAGCGTCGTACGATAATGCAGGCGGCGATATCAGCGCCTCGTTCGCGTGTCTCTCGGTCCTTGCTGGCGAGCATGTCGCGAACGGGCTGGCGAAGGCGGGATAGCTGCTGGCGTAGGGTGGCGGGGTCCATCGAATCGGCTCCTATGGTGGAGCGAGAACAGACCACGAATCTATACCTGTAGGAAAACGATTACGTCACCAGGTCGAGATACCCCAGCGCGATCACCAGCAGCAGGACCGTAGCGCCGACCCCTAGCCAATACTCGCGGGATGCGAACAGGCCCTTGCGTTTCAACATTTCGAAATGGCTTGACCGCTGATAAGGCCGAACATCGCTAAGTGGCGAAACGCTGCCGCAGCGCCTATCACAAGGAAAGCGGTGGCGGCGATAATGTCGCCCGCCTCGGCTCGGTCAGCGCAGGCTACTATTGCCATCGCGACAAAAGCGACTGCCATCATGAAATGGCCAAGCGCGCGAACGATCTCCATCGGGCTACCCTTCCTCAAAAACCCCGCACCAAAGTGCAATCTTGAATTATAAGATGGCGCGAAGGGTCAGCCTCTTTGACGACGAAATCGTCCGGCCCAAAGTCATCGGGCACAGGTGTCGTTTTGCCCACAATACATAGCCGCTGCGACAGATGCAGATCACGCCCGATCACTGCTATTTCCTCGCCCTGTTCATAGACGCGCTCATCAAACAGCACGCGCTCATTACGAATCGCCGCTGCCAATCCTGCAAGGTCGTCGTCGGTGCCGTTGGCGAAGATCACCGACACGAACATCGTACCCAAGTCCGTCCGCGGGCGCTCAAGCGTGTTGGTCGTCATCGGGCTATCCTTCCTTGGCAGCGCGGATCATGGCGGTGAATACGTCCTCAACCAAGCTGCTTTCGCAATCTCCGGCTGCGCGCAACATCGCCTCACTTACATTATCTGCTAGAGCGTCAAGGGCATTGGCCATCGCGTCGGTGGGGCTGTAATAGTCGGTGAAGCCGCGCGGATTGTTCGGGTCGGGCAGGCGCACAATCCCGCTGTTGAACGCCGACAGCATCGCTCTAATCGGTGTCATAGCTTGCTGACCTTATCCAGAGCGGCGCGGGCGACGTTGCCGAAATCGGTGCTGTCCACACCCCACGGTCCTTCGTTCGGCCATTCGTGGTTCGCCGAGTAGAAGTCCAGCGCCTCTCGCATGATCTGGATGGCGTCGGCTGCGGAAACCATCGCCAATCCGTCCCTTCCGCCCACGCAAGCAGTATTGCCGCTCCCATCGTCAAGCATCCATTGTCCCCATCGCCGCAGCCGTTCTTCCAGCTTCTCAGTCATGGCAAGGCGCTCCATCGTTATCGGGAACCGGGTCATGGTGTCGGCGAAAAGAACATCGACATCGGCCTCCCGCGCACGGCTCTCCAGCTTATCGGTCATTGGGATTGCTCCTGAGGGTGGGGAGACGGCGGGGCAGGGTCGCAATATTTGGTATCGCAGACCGGACAGCGCCCGTCGATTAGTCGGCCAACGTATTGGCAGTATCCGCAGCTTTCGGCCATCACACCCCTCCATTGGATTGAGTAAGGCGGGCGATCTCAGCGCGAGCTTCCCACAGCATGACCACGGTAATCTCTAGCGATTGCGCCCAATGATCCGGTTCGTATCCTGCGTCGATCAACATGCGACGGACAGTCGACCGCTTGCTGCGCAGAATGTCATGCGCGATGACCTTGGCGTGACGCGAGCAGCCGTCCGTGTGGGCAGGAAAGTGCTTGACGTACAACTTCGACCAGCGCGGCGGCTTACCGTAGTCTGGATCGTGTGCGTACTGGTCGCTCATATCTATGCCTCCACATCGTTTGGTAGGGGCCGGGCGGGCACCTCGATAACAGCGACGCCTGCACGTTCGGCACGGCGCACCATGTCGGCGGTGCCGCGACCACCGGGGAACGCGATGACGATGCTAGGCTTGCCTTCGTCGATCATGCGTTGATTGCGGATAGGACCGGCAGCGCGGCCATGGTCCTTCCAATGGGCGCGATAGGTCTCGACCGGCAGCCGGTTGCGGGTCGCCCACATGCGAGCCTCGTGATCTGCTCCGGTCGCGCCGCCGTCGATGATGACGACCGGGCGGGTCAGGCTGTCGAGTATCTCCGCAACTCGTTCGCTGTCGTTGAAGTCACGACCGCCACAAACCAGAACTCGGTTCGCCATCACTGTGCCGTCCTTCGTGCCTGCATGTTCTTCGCGAACGAACGCGGAACACGGCTGCTGCGGTTCGAGAAATGCTGGCTTTCAAGGGATAGCGCGGGCTGGGCGGTGTTCTCGCAAGCGGTTTTCAAGACCGCTGCCTTAAACCACTCGGCCACCTCTCCGCGCTGCGATGCGCGATAGGCCGGGCGCGCCCTTTTGTGCAAGGCTTGCGCTCGAAGGGGGTTCATGTCGCTGCGCGGCTGTGGCAGACAAGCGGCATGTCGGGGTGGAACAGCGTATCGCGTCGGGCAGGGGCCGTCGGTCTTGCAGCCTTTTTTGCAGTGGCACTTGCCGGCCCCGCGCCGGCGCAGTCGGAGGCGGGGTTTCAGTCCTATCTCGGCGAACTGCGCGCGCAGGCGCTGGCGCAAGGGGTCAGTCGCCGTACCGCCGACGCGGTGTTCCCCACGCTGACGATGAATCCGCGGGTCATCGAACTCGACCGGCAACAGCCGGGCAGCAGCAGCAATGCGATCCCGCGCTTCGCCCCGTACCGGGAAACCCATGTCGATGCCGCGCGCATCCGGCGCGGTCGATCCGCCTATGCCGAGAACCGCTCGCGGCTGGCGTCGATCGAGCGCGAGACGGGCGTTCCCGAACAGATCATGGTGGCGATCTGGGGGCACGAGACCAATTACGGATCGTATACCGGTGATTTCGATCTCGCCCGCTCGCTTGCGACGCTGGCCTATGAGGGTCGGCGGCGACCGCTATTCTCCGGCGAGTTCATCGCTCTGCTCAAGATCATGGACCGCGGCGTTCCGCGCGAGCGGCTGAAAGGCAGCTGGGCGGGTGCGATGGGCTATCCCCAGTTCCTGCCATCGGTCTATCTGCGCCTTGCGCGCGATGGCGACGGTGACGGACAAGCCAATATCTGGAGCAATTCGGCGGATGCGTTGGCGTCGATCGCCAACTACTTCGTTCACGCCGGCTGGCGGCCGGGGCAGCCCTGGGGCATTCCGGTCAACGTCCCTGCCAGCCTCGATCGCGGCAGCCTGAGCACGCCGGCGGTATCGCCGCGCTGCCCGCGCGTGTTCGATCGCCACACCCGCTGGCGCACGATGGACGAATGGCGCGCCCTGGGCGTGACGTCGCAGCGGGGAAGCTGGCCCGGCGGCACTATCCAGGCGACGTTGCTCGAACCCGATGGTCCGGGGCAGACCGCCTATCTGCTGACCGGGAATTACCGGGTCATCCTCGATTATAATTGCTCCAATTTCTACGCGCTTTCGGTGGGATTGTTGGCAGATGAAATTCAGCGCTAGCCTGTTGCTGCTCTCCGCACTGGGGGTCGGCGGCGGCGCCAATCCGCCGACCGGCGACGAACCGCTGCAATCGGCAGGAGCACCGTATCGCGCACCGCCGCAAGCGGCGCCGGGGACGACGCCCGCCAATCCGTTGCCGGCGCCGCCGATGACCCCGCCGATTGCGGGAGACGGCCCGCGCGCCACGTCGGGCGAGAGCGAGAGCCGCTATGACGAGGTCGGCTTCGCCAGCTGGTATGGCGAGGAACTGGGGCCGAACGCACGCACCGCCTCGGGCGCGGCGTTCGACCCGGCACGGCCGATCGCCGCGCACAAGACGCTGCCATTGGGGGCGTTCGTCGAGGTCACCGCGCTTGATACCGGGCGCACCATCCTGCTCGAGGTCGCAGATCGCGGGCCGCATCGCGCCGATCGCCTGCTCGATCTGTCGCGCGGCGCGGCACAGCAGCTCGGAACGCATGCGGGGTCGGTTGCAGCGGTGCGCGTGCGGCAGGTGACCCCGAGTCCACAGGATATCGCCGCGCTGCGGGCCGGCGGCCTCGCGCCGACCCGGCTCGACGCGCCCGAGATATTGCTGACCGCGCTGCGCAAGCGCCTGCCCGGAACGGTTTCGCCAGGGAGCACGTCGGCCGCGCCAGCGCCGGCCGCTGTGCCCGCATCGCCGGCCGTCGTCGCTCCCAAACCACCCGTTGCCACCTCGACACCGCAGCCCGCCGCTGCGGGGCGCTACCGCGTTCAGGTCGCAACCTTCTCGACCGATGACCGCGCCCAGGCGCTGGCCAAGCGCATCGACGGCCAGGTCGAACGCGCGGGGTCACTGTACCGCGTCCAGCTAGGTCCGTTTCCGACCAGTGCCGATGCCAAGCGCGCGCGTGACCGCGTCGCCAAGCAAGGCTATGGCGACGCCCAGATTCGCATCACCGATTGACCACCCTCCTGTTCGAGTATCGCATTCCATGAAGAAGCTGACGTTCGGCGCCCTGATCGCGATTGCCATCGCTGCCCCCACTACTGCCGCCGGCCCGACCTTCACCACGCCAGCGCCGGTCGCGTTCATCCAGGACCTGTCGTCGGGCGCGGTTCTGTACGCCAAGGATGCCGATCGCCGCATGCCGCCGGCGTCGATGGCAAAGATGATGACCGCCTATGTCGCGTTCGATCTGATCCGCAAGGGCGAGCTCAAGCTGGACCAGATGATCCGCGTGCGCCCCGAGACCTGGCGCCAATGGCACGGTCCCGAGGCGGGTTCGACGATGTTCCTGTCGCCCAACGAGGAAGTCAGCGTCGAGAATCTGCTCAACGGCATCATCGTGCTGTCGGGCAATGACGCCTGCGTCGTCCTGGCGGAAGGCATCGCCGGGACCGAGGAAGCGTTTGTCGAACTGATGAATCAGCGCGGCAAGGCGCTGGGGCTCACCAACAGCCGGTTCGGCAATTCGAACGGCTGGCCCGACGAAGGCCGTACCTATGTCACCGCGCGCGATCTGGCTCATCTGGCAGCGGCGACGATCGAGGATCATCCGCAGCTCTACAAGAAGTTCTATTCGCGCGAGAGCTTCACCTGGGGCGAGACGCTGGGAGCGGGCAATCCGATCACCCAGGCCAATCGCGATCCGCTGCTCGGCCGCGTATCGGGCGCCGATGGGCTCAAGACCGGCCATACCGAGGAAGCCGGCTATGGCTTCACAGGATCGGCCGAACAGAACGGTCGGCGCCTCGTGATGGTCATCGCCGGCCTCACCAGCTCGAACCAGCGGATCGCCGAATCGGTGCGGCTGATGGAATGGGGCTTCGGCGCCTGGCGCGCCCGTCCCGTGGTGGCCAAGGGCAAGCGCGTCGAAACCGCCGACGTACAGCTTGGCAGCGAAGGTGAGGTCGGCTTGGTGGCGCCCAAGGACCTGACCGTGACCGTCCCTGCCGGCATGTCGGACACGTTGACCGCTCGCGTGGTGTATCAGGGACCGATCAAGGCTCCGATCGCTGCCGGGGCGCATGTCGCCGATCTGGTGATTTCCTCGCCCGGGATGGACGATCAGCGGCTGCCGCTGGTCGCCGAAACCGCGGTCGAGGAAGCCGGCTTCTTCGGCCGGGTATGGGCTGGACTGATGTCCTTCTTCGCGTGACTGGCATCTTCCTCTCGCTTGAAGGGGGGGAGGGGGTTGGCAAATCGACTCAGCTGCGCCGGCTTGCCGGTGCGCTGGAGGCGCGCGGGATCGACGTGCTCGTCACGCGGGAACCTGGCGGCAGCGACGGGGCGGAAGCGATCCGCTCGCTGCTGATGCAAGGTGATGTGGCACGGTGGAGTCCACATGCCGAGACGCTGCTGTTCGCGGCCGCGCGCGCCGATCATGTCGAACGCACGATCCGCCCGGCCCTGGGCACGGGACGCTGGGTCTTGTGCGATCGCTATGTCGACAGCACGCGTGCCTATCAGGGTGCGCAGGGGATCGACGATGCCGCAATCCTGGCGCTGCACGGGTTCGGGGCGAAAGGCCTGCTGCCCGATCGCACCTTGCTGCTCGATCTGCCCGTTGCGGACGGCACGGTCCGCGCGATCGGCCGTGACGCCGGGGTCGCCGACCGGTTCGCGGCGCGCGGTTCCAATTTTCACGACGCGGTGCGGACGACCTTTCATGGGATCGCCGCAGCCGAACCCGAACGGGTGCGGGTCATCGATGCGACCGGCACTCCCGAGACGGTAACCGATCGTCTGATCGCCGCGCTGGCCGACCTGCTGCCATGACGTCGATTATCGGCAACGCCGCAGCACAGGCGGAACTGCGCGCAGCCCTGGCGAGCCCGAAGCTGCATCATGCGTGGCTGTTCGCCGGGCCGGAGGGGGTGGGCAAGGCGACGCTTGCGCGTGCAACCGCGTTGCGGCTGCTGGCGCAGGCGGCCGATCCGTTGCTGGCGCCTGATGTCGACATTCCGCCGCAGCATCGTATCCGCTCGCTGGTCGAGGCGGGCTCCCATCCGGACTTTCGCATCCTCCAGCGCCAGCCCAAGGATCCGGACAAGCCCGACCAGGACATCGCGCGCAGCATTCCGATCGCGCAGGTCCGCAGCTTGGCACCGTTGTTCGCGACCAAGCCGTCGCTGTCACACCGCCGCGTCGTGCTGATCGACGCGATCGACGATGTCGAGCGGCCCGGCGCATCGAATGCGCTGCTCAAGATGCTGGAGGAGCCGCCCGAGGGAACGGTCTTCCTGCTGATCAGTCATGCGCCCGGCAGGCTGTTGCCGACGATCCGCTCGCGATGCCGGACATTGCGGTTCGAGCCGCTGGCGAACGAACAGGTCGAACAGGTGGTGCGTGCCGCGTTGCCCGAGGCGAGCGATGCCGAAACCAGGGCCGTGGTCCGCGCCGGAAATGGGTCGCCGGGACGCGCTTTGGGATTTGCCGGCCTCGACATGGCCTCGCTCGAGCGCGACCTCGAGGCTGCGGCGACCGGCGGCGATCCCGACAATGCGATCCGCACTAGGCTGGCAAAAGCGCTGTCGGGCAAGGCGGCGCAGCCCCGATATGAGGCATTTCTCGCCCGGGTACCCAGCTTCGTTGCCGCGCAGGCGTGCGACCGGACCGGCGACGCCCTGGTCGCGGCGATCGATACCCAGGCGGCGACGCGGGAACTGGGCAGCGCATCGATCGGACTGACGCTCGATCCCGCGACCACGGTGTTCCAGATGGTCGGCCACGTCGCTTCGCTGGCGCGTTGACGGGGATGTATTCGGTCGGAAAGATCGCCTAGAGCCCCGACATGGCCGAACCCTATTACATCACCACCGCGATCCATTATCCCAATGGCCGGCCGCATATCGGCCATGCCTATGAAATGATCGCCGCCGACGCGATCGCCCGCTTCCAGCGTCAGGCCGGGCGCGATGTGCGATTCCAGACAGGTACCGACGAACACGGTCTCAAGATGGTCAAGACTGCCCGCGAACGCGGCGTCGCAGTGCGGGCCCTCGCCGACGAAATGTCTCGATATTTCAGCGACCTGGTCGAAAGGCTGAATATCTCGTGCGATCGCTTCATTCGCACGGTCGAGCCTGCGCATTATCGGGCCAGCGAAGCGATCTGGCAGGCGATGGCCGATGCCGGCGACCTGTATCTCGATCGCTACGAGGGCTGGTACTCGGTGCGTGACGAAGCCTTTTACGAGGAAAAGGAACTGACAGGAGAGGGCGATGCCCGCCTGTCGCCGCAAGGCACACCGGTGGAATGGACTGCCGAGGAAACATGGTTCTTTCGCCTGTCGAACTATCAGCAGCCCCTGCTTGATTTCTATGCCGCCAATCCGGACTTCATCCGCCCGGAAAGCCGCCGCAACGAGGTGTTGCGCTTCGTCGAGGGCGGCCTGACCGACCTGTCGGTGTCGCGCACCAGCTTCGATTGGGGCGTACCGGTGCCGGGCAGCGACGGACACGTGATGTACGTATGGGTCGATGCGCTGACCAACTACATCACCGGCCTCGGCTACCCCGATCGTGCCGGCGACTTTGCCAAATATTGGCCCGCCGACGTGCATCTGATCGGCAAGGATATCGTCCGCTTCCATGCCGTCTATTGGCCCGCATTCCTGATGTCGGCTCAGCTGGCGCCGCCGAAGCAGGTCTACGGCCACGGCTTCGTGCTCAATCGCGGGGCCAAGATGTCGAAATCGGTCGGCAATGTCGTCGATCCGCTCGATCTGGCGGCGGCATTCGGCGTCGATGCGCTGCGCTATTTCCTGCTGCGCGACATCAGCTTCGGGCAGGACGGCAGCTATTCGCCCAAGGCGATCGCCACGCGCGCCAACGCCGATCTGGCCAACAGCTTCGGCAATCTCGCCCAGCGCACCTTGTCGTTCATCGCCAAGAATCTCGAAGGGGCGCTCCCGAGAGCCGGACGTTCGGAGCCTGCGGACGCTGCGCTGCTGGAAGCGGTAGCCTTGGCGAGCGAGGAGTTTCGGACTGCATTCGGCGATCTCGCCCTGACCCAGGGATGCGAGGCCTGGATGCGCGGCGTCGCGGCATGCAATCAATATATCGATGTCCAGGCGCCGTGGGCGTTGCGCAAGACCGATCCGGACCGGATGCATGCGGTGCTGGGGACGCTGGTCCGCGCCATCCATGATCTGGCGATCGTCATCCTGCCCGTCGTGCCCGACTCTGCCGCGAAGATCCTCGACCTGCTCGAGATCGACGATCGCGGCCACTCGGCGCTGAGCCACCATGACTGGTATGCGAACAAAAGCGCGTCAGGCTTTCGCATTTCCGCACCGACGCCGATCTTCCCGCGGCTCGAAGTGCCCGAGGATGACGAGGAGGCCGCCTGAATGCTTGCCGACAGCCATTGTCACCTCAACTACAAGGGACTCGCCGAGCAGCAGGATGCGGTGCTGGCGCGGGCACGGGCGCGGGGCGTGACCGCGATGCTCAACATCGCAACACGCGAGGGCGAATGGGCCGATGTGATCGCGGTCGCCGAGCGGGAGCCGGACGTCTGGGCGACGATCGGCGTGCATCCGCATGACGCCGACCAACACGCACATGTCGATACCGCACGGCTCGTCGCCGCCGCCGCCCATCCGCGCGTGGTCGGTATCGGCGAAAGCGGGCTCGACTATCATTACGACCGCAGCGACCGCCAACGCCAGCAAGCAAGTTTTCGCGCGCACTGCGCCGCATGTCGCGAAACCGGCCTGCCGATCGTCGTCCACACCCGCGATGCCGAAGAGGATACCGCGGCGATCCTGCGCGAAGAACTGGGGAAGGGGGCGTTTCCCGGCGTGATCCATTGCTTCACCGCCAGCGATGCCTTTGCCGACGTGGCGCTGGAACTGGGCTTTTTCATCTCGATCTCGGGCATCGTCACTTTCAAGAATGCCCGCGAACTGCAGGCAACGGCGAAGCGGGTACCGATCGACCGGCTGTTGATCGAGACCGACGCGCCGTTCCTTGCGCCGGTGCCGCACCGCGGAAAGCCCGGCGAGCCGGCGTTCGTCGCCGACACCTGCACGTTCCTGGCTGAGCTGCGCAGCGAGGATAGTGAAGAACTGGCGCAAGCGACCGCCGACAACTTTCACAGATTGTTCGCGAAAACGATGCGATGAGGGTTCGTATCCTGGGCTGCGGCACATCGTCGGGCGTGCCGCGCATCGGCAATGACTGGGGGGCGTGCGATCCCACGGAACCGCGTAACCGGCGCACACGCGTATCGGCACTGATCGAAACCGAAAGCACCCGGATCCTGATCGACACCGGCCCCGATCTGCGCGCCCAGCTAAACGACGCCAAGGTCGCGACAGTCGATGCCATCATCTGGACGCACGACCACGCCGATCACACGCATGGCATCGACGATGTCCGCCAGCTGTTTCACAATGGCGGGAGGCCGGTGCGCGGGCTTGCCCGGGCGACCACCATGCACGCGCTGCGCCAGCGCTTCGGCTATGTGTTCGCCGGGGCGGAAGGCTATCGGCCGACCGCGACCATCGACGTGCTTGAAGACGAGCTGACGATCGGTGACATTCGCATCCGCTGCGTCGATCAACCGCATGGCACGATAACCTCGGCGGGGCTGCGTTTCGATCATGCCGATAGCTCAATCGTATATTCAACGGATTTCAACATTTTGACGCCTATCATGCACAAACTGTATGAAGGAGCTGATGTCTGGATTGTCGATTCCTTGCGAGAGCAGCCGCACCCGAGCCACCCGCATCTGTCGGCGACACTGGGCTGGATCGAGTCTTTGCGGGTCGGCAGGGCGGTGCTGATCCACATGGACAATTCGATGGACTATGCGACCCTTGCGGCGCGTCTCCCGCCTCATGTCGAGCCGGGATATGACGGGTTGGAGATCGCGCTGTGAACGACGATCAGACGATCAACCTGCTATGGGGCATCGGTGCGCTGGTGCTGGTGGTCAGTGCGCTGACGGCGCGCCGGGTATCGTTCGGCATGCTGGTCCGCTCGTTTCTGGGCTGGGCGGCGGTAGCTGCGATAGCTTGGGTTGCCGTCGTCCACCGCTATGAGATCGAAAGCGCGTTCATCGCTGCGACTGAACGGATGGGCCTGGCCGAACAGACCACCGACGGCGAGACCGTCCGCATCCGCCAGGCACCAGACGGACATTTCTACGCGTCGGTCACGCTCGACGGCACGCCGCTGCGGATGATGGTCGACAGCGGCGCCACGATCACCGCGATCTCGGCCGAGACTGCCGCCAATGCCGAGATCGACACCGACGACAGTCGGTTTCCGGTAATGCTGACCACCGCCAATGGCACGATCGCTGCCAAGCGGGGCAATGTCGATCGCGTGACCCTGGGTGCGATTACGACGCACGATCTTGGTGTCGTCGTGTCGCCGGCATTCGGGGACGTCAATGTTTTGGGGATGAACTTCCTGTCGCGACTGGCGAGCTGGCGAGTCGAGGGAGGCACGTTGATCCTCGTGCCGCCACCGCCAAACCCGTCTGCGATTTAACATAATGTATATTATCGAACTGGCTGACGGACCGTTGTGGAGGGCGCCGTGATCGACCGCCTCGTCTCGATCATGGCGCGGCTGCGCGACCCCGAGCATGGATGTGAATGGGATCGTGAGCAGACATTCGCGATGATCGCGCCATATACCATCGAGGAAGCCTATGAGGTCGCGGACGCGATCGCGCGCGGCGATCTGAGCGACCTTAAGGACGAGCTTGGCGACCTGCTGCTTCAGGTCGTGTTCCACAGTCGCATCGCCGAGGAAGCCGGAGCGTTTGCGCTGTCCGATGTCGTCGCGGCGATCTGCGACAAGATGGAACGTCGCCACCCACATATCTTCGCATCGAGCGCGGCTGCCCCCTCCTCTTTCGACTGGGAACAAATCAAGGCCGACGAACGCGAGGCCAAGGCGGTGACTGGCGCGCTGGATGGCGTTGCGATCGGCTTGCCCGCCCTGCTTCGTGCCGAAAAGCTGCAAAAGCGTGCTGCGCGCGTCGGGTTCGACTGGCCCGACGCTGCCGGTCCACGTGCCAAGATCGACGAGGAACTTGCCGAAGTCGAGGCGGCTGACCCATCCGAGGTCGAAGGTGAGATCGGCGACCTGCTGTTCGCCGTTACAAATTGGGCCCGGCATCTCGGCGTCGATGCGGAAGCGGCGCTGCGCTCGGCCAATACCAAGTTCGAACGTCGCTTCCGCGGCATGGAAGCCAGGGCCGGTGCCGAATTCGGCAGCCTGTCGCTCGATGATAAGGAAGCGCTGTGGGACGCCGTCAAGCGCGCAGAATAGGCTCAGCGCTGCAGAAAGCGCGCATGATCGGCGGGCGCCATCCGTACTTCATACACCGCCGCTTCGCCCTCAATGGTCTGCTCGATCACTTCACCATGCTGGTGCAACCACGCCGCCCCCGCCCCGTCGCCTGCGTCGAGGGTGATGCGATATCGACGATGTGCGGCGGTCAGCCTGGCGGCGACCTTTGCGACCAGCGTATCGAGCCCTTCCCCGGTCAGCGCCGATAATGCCACCACATCGTCGCGCGCGTCGGCATCGGCCAGCGCCGTAGCCCTGCGCTCATCGTCGAGCAGGTCGAGCTTGTTCCAGACCTCGAACCGCGGCGTTGTTTCGGCGACACCGATGTCCTCGAGCACCTTTTCGACATCGCTGCGCTGCGCGTCGCTGTCGGGATGCGCAACGTCGCGGACGTGGATCAGCAGGTCCGCCGACACCACCTCTTCCAGCGTCGCCTTGAACGCGGCGACCAGCTGGGTCGGCAGCTCGGACACGAACCCGACCGTGTCGGACAGCATCGCCTTGTCGATGCCCGGCAGCGCGATCTGGCGAAGCGTCGGATCGAGCGTGGCGAACAACAGGTCTTCCGCCATGACGTCGGCACCGGTGATGCGGTTGAAGAGCGTGGACTTGCCAGCGTTGGTATAGCCGACCAGCGCAATCACCGGCCACGGCGCGCGTTGGCGGCGATCGCGGTGGAGGCTGCGCGTGCGGCTGACCTGGTCAAGTTCGCGCCGCAGCCGCGCCATGCGATCGCGGATCAAGCGACGATCCGCCTCGATCTGCGTTTCGCCGGGACCGCCCAGAAAGCCGAATCCGCCGCGCTGGCGCTCGAGATGGGTCCAGCTGCGCACCAGACGCCCCGCCTGATAATCGAGATGGGCGAGTTCGACCTGCAGCCGCCCCTCGGCGGTGCGAGCACGTTCGCCGAAAATCTCGAGGATCAACCCGGTCCGGTCGATCACCTTGCATTTGAGCGTGGTTTCGAGATTGCGCTGCTGGATCGGCGATAGCGCGGCGTCGAACACGGCGAGCTGCAGGTCCTTGTCGCGAACCAGTTCGGCAAGCGCCTCGACCTGACCGCCGCCGATCAGCGTCGCCGCCCGCGGCGCCCGCACGCGCAGCGCGACTCTGTCGACAACGGTCACGCCAATCGCCTCGGCCAACCCTGCGGTTTCAGAAAGCCTTGCCTCGTTATCGCGGATGTTGCCGCCCTGGTCGGGCAGGACGATCAGCGCCGACGCGCCGCGGGCAAACTCGTCGGCGTCACGCTCGAACCCGGCGCTCAATCGGCTTCCATCCCGGCCTGTTCCTCGGCCAGGTTGAGCGGGTTGGCCGGCTGCACCGTCGACACCGCATGTTTGTAAACCAGCTGCGACATGCCATCGCGCTGAAGCAGCATGCAGAACAGGTCGAACGCCGCGATCTGCCCCTGCAACATCACACCGTTGACCAGAAACATGGTCACATTCTCATGCTGGCGGCGGACGGCACTCAGGAATATTTCCTGTAATCCCGGCGACTTGGAGACGTTCGTTTCGAGCGATGCGATGATCGGCTCAAGCTCGATCGGGCCTGCCGGCATGATCGTCGAGATGGCGTGCTTGTAGATCAGCTGTGACTGTCCGTCGCGCCGCAGCAGCACCGAGAAATTGTCGAACCACGTCACGATGCCCTGCAGCTTGACGCCCTTGACCAGGAACATCGTCACCGGGGTCTTCGATCGGCGCAGCGCGTTCAGAAACTGGTCCTGGAGCGAGGTCTGCTTGTCGGCCATGTGTTCAGCCTCTTGTTCTTGGCGGGAATTGCCCGCGACGCGCCGTTCCGCGGCGTCGGATCGCCGCGCCACCACGGCCCGGACATCCGTAATCTAGGGACGCGAGCGCCGGAAATAAACCGGTCTCACTCGTCGCCGCGCACCTCGGTGATGCCGAGCAGCTTCAACTTGCGATGCAGCGCCGAGCGTTCCATGCCGATGAAGCTGGCGGTGCGGGAAATGTTGCCCGAAAAGCGGCGGATCTGAACGCGCAGATATTCGCGTTCGAACGATTCGCGAGCCTCGCGCAGCGGCGCGCCCATGATCGCGCTGGTTCCGCCGCCATCGCCTTCGCTGCGGCCGAGCACGTCGGGCGGCAGCAGGTCGAGGTCGATGCGGCCAATGCGATTGCCCGGCGCCAGGATCACCGTCCGCTCGACGACATTGCGCAGTTGGCGCACATTCCCCGGCCATTCATAGCTTTGCAGCGCGACCATCGCATCGGGAGCGACCTCGGGCGTCGGCACGCGGCGTTCGGAAGCGTAGTGCGCGACGAAATGCTCAACCAGCGGTGGAATATCCTCGCGGCGGTCGGTCAGCGGCGGAATCACTACAGGGACCACGTTGAGCCGGTAATACAGGTCCTCGCGGAACCGCCCTTCGGCAATCTCTTCCATCAAGTCGCGCGCCGTCGCGGACACCACGCGGACATCGACCTTGACGATGCGCTGCCCACCGACCCTGCTGAAACTCTGGTCGGTCAGCACGCGCAGGATCCTGCCTTGCGTAGCAACCGGCATATCCGCGATCTCGTCGAGGAACAGGGTTCCGCCATGCGCCTGCTCGAGCAGCCCCGGCCGGACGAGGTCGCCGCCCTCCTCCACCCCGAACAGCTCTTCCTCGACGCGCTCGGGCGTCATTCGCGCCGCGCTGACGATCATGAACGGGGCGTTCGCGCGCTGGCTCCAGCCATGCAGCAAGCGCGCGGCCACTTCCTTGCCGACCCCCGCCCCGCCCGAAATCAGCACGCGACTGCCCGTCGCCGCGACCCGCTTGAGCGTGGCACGAACGGTGTTGATTGCCCCGGAACTGCCGGTCAGGTCATTGTCGCGACCCGCCGAGGCGCGCAACGACGCGACTTCGCGTTTGAGCCGTTCGGTCTCGGTCGCTCTTTGAACCAGGAAGAGCAAGCGCTCGGCTTCGAAGGGTTTTTCGATGAAGTCGGAAGCACCGCGACGGATCGCGGCAACCGCGGTGTCGAGATTGCCGTGCCCTGAAATCACCAGCACCGGGATCGAGGGGTCGCGGCGCTTGATCTCCTCGAGCAGCTCGAGCCCGTCCAGCTTCGACCCCTGCAACCACACGTCGAGCAGCACCAGCGACGGGCGCCGCGTCGCGATCGCTTCAAGCGCGGAATCGCTATCCGCAGCATCGCGCGTCTCATACCCCTCGTCCTCGAGCACGCCTGCCACCAGCTCGCGAATATCGCGCTCGTCGTCGACTACCAGGATATCGAGGGTCATTTCATCCGTTCCGATTGCGAGTCAGCATGGTCAGGCCGCCGTCCGAAGCAGCGGTGTCGGCACTTGCCGACGCGTTGAGCGCGTGAAGTTCAAGATTGCCCGGATCGAGCGCGATGGTCACGACGGTGCCGCCGCCGGCCCGGTCGGCGAAGCCGATCGAGCCGAAATGCTCCTCGACAATTTTCTTGACGATGGCGAGGCCGAGCCCCGTGCCGCGGCTGCGCGTCGTCATATACGGCTCGACGATGCGGTCGCGCTCGATCGGCAGTCCCACACCGTTATCGGTGATCGCGACTGCGACGCAGCCATCGTCCCTGAGCGCGATTGAGGTCGCGACCAGCCCGCGCGGCGCATCGGCACCGCGCGCCTCGACCGCCTCGACGGCGTTCTTGACGATATTGGTCACCGCCTGCCCCAGCTGACGGCGGTCGCATACCAGCGGCGGCACTCCCTCTGCGACCTCAACCGAAAAGTCGATCTCGGGATGCGCGACTTCGTGAAGGAATACCGACTGGCGGACGATATCGACGATCGATTCGGGCCTGAACACCGGCTTGGGCATGCGCGCGAACGACGAGAATTCATCGACCATCCGCCGCAGGTCGCCGACCTGGCGGACGATCGTGTCGGTCAGCCTGGCGAAAGTGCCGTCCTGCGGATCGATGGTCTTGCCATAGCGACGCTGGAGACGTTCGGCGGCAAGCTGGATGGGGGTCAACGGGTTCTTGATCTCATGCGCGATGCGGCGCGCGACATCGGACCAGGCGGCGCGGCGCTGATCGAGCAATTGCTGCGTGATGTCGTCGAAGGTCAGGATCTGCCCGCCGGCATCGCGCGTGATCTTCACCGCCAGCGTCTTGGCCTCGCCGCCGGCATTGAGTTGGACGATCGCCTCGCGCGCGTCGCCGCCGAGCAGGTCGTCGAGCTCTGGCGCCACGTCGCGCAGCGGACGCCCGACCGGACTGCCCCCCCCCGCTCTCAGCAGTCCGATCGCCGAACTGTTGATCAGCCGAACGGTGCGGTTGGGACCGATCGAGATCACCCCCGCCGAAACCCCCGACATCACCGCCTCGATCAGTGCGCTGCGGCTTTCGAGCTGGGCATTGGCGGTAACGAGCGCGCCGGTCTGCTCCTGCAAGCGCCCGGTCATGTCATTGAACGCGTTGGCGAGCGTGCCGACCTCGTCGTTAGACGTCGGTGCGGGCACCCGCGCGGTAAGGTCGCCCCCGGTGATCCGCCGCGCGGCATCGACCAGATCGCCGACCGGGCGGACGAGACGATCGGCGACGGCGAGCGCGACGAAGACGGCAAGCCCGACCATCAGCAGCGACATCACCATCAGCGCAGCGTTGAACTGCAGTTGCAGCGAGCGCGATCGCCCGACCAGCGCCCTGTAATCCTCGAGCACCGAGCGTGCGCGGCGGGTCTGGGCACTGATCTGGTCGAGATTGTATACGCGAGCGGCGTACAGATAGAGATCGGTGCCGGGTATTCTGGTAACCGACCGCGAGCGATCACCAGCGGTGTCGGTCACGCTTGTCTCACCGGCGTTGAGTCGGCGGATCACGTCTCGCCCGATCTCGTTGGCCAATTCGCGCTCATATGGGTCGACCAGCGCCAGGGCCATGATCTCGCCTGAAGGCGTGACTGAAAACACGATTCCTTCCGACAAGTTTCGATAATATACCTGCTGGCCGAAATACGCTCCAAACTCAGGATTGTCGGTTTCCACCTGCTTCATCGCGGCGGACAAGTCTCCAGCCATGGCCAGCGTCTCGTTCTCCACAAAACTGAGCAGTTGCTGGTACGATTCCTGCGCCAGCGCATTGGCATTCTCGAGCATCCCCCGTGCGCGGTCGGAGAGCCAGAACTCGACGCCATATTGGAACAGCAGCGACGCAAAGATCGTCACCAGCAGCATCGGCACGCTCGCAAGGACCGAGAAGATCGCGACCAGCCGGACGTGCAGCTTGCCGCCGCCGCCGACGGGTGACCGCTCGGCGCGTTGGTGCGCCACGCGCCGCCCGATCAGCACGAGCAACGCCATCCACGGCACCAGATTGGCGACCAGCAACAGGGCGACGAGTGGCGGATTGAGCAGCCGCCTCGGCTCCGCTGCGGCCTCGCCGCCCACACCGGCGATGGTAAAATAGGTTGCCGCGGCGATCGCGATGCCCCCGGCCACGACCGCCAATTCGATGGCCGGCGTGGCGGCAAGCCAGCGGCGCCGGGTCATGGGTTCGTCGATCGGCTCGGTGACGGCATCCATCGTTGCCGCGATACAACAGAAACCGTGACCTCGAAAACACATAATCGTGCGCTTGGGCGGCGGGCCGTCGTCAGTCGCTTTCGCCCTGTCGCGCCGCCGGGGCGCCAATACCGAGCGTATCGAGCCGCTTGCGCAAGGTATTGCGATTGATGCCGAGTGCGCGGGCGGCGCGCAGCTGGTTGCCCTGGAAGCGGGCAAGTGTGGCTTCGATCAACGGCCGCTCGACTTCGCCGATGATCCGGGCGTGCAGGGTGCCGTCATCGAGCCCCGCCGGATGCTCGCGCGCCAGCCGGTTGAGCCGCCCGAGTACCGCAGCAGCCAGATCCTCGTCGCCGATGGTTGCAGAGGGCGCTGCGCCCCCCAGCGTCGCGCGCAGTTCGCCAGCGGTGATCCACTCGTCGCGGCCGAGCGCGGCAAGGCGCCGCATGAGATTTTCCAGCTCGCGGACATTGCCCGGCCAGTCATGCCCTTCGAGCACTGCCACTCCCTCGCGGTCGATCGACTTGCGCGGCAGCCCGTCCTCGACTGCGCGGTCGAGGAAATGGCGGGCCAGCAGCGCGACGTCCTGACGCCGTTCGCGCAGCGCAGGCAGTGCGATGGGCACGACGTTGAGGCGGTAGAACAGGTCTTCGCGGAACTGCCCCTGCTGCACCAGCCCGGTCAGGTCCTTGTTGGTCGCGGCGACGATGCGGACGTCGGCGCGGATCGTGCGCGCACCTCCCACCGTCGTGAATTCCCCCGACTGGAGCACGCGCAACAGGCGTGTCTGCGCATCCATCGGCATGTCGCCGATCTCGTCGAGAAACAAGGTGCCTCCCGCCGCCTGCTCGAACTTGCCCGCAACGCGCGCCGCCGCGCCGGTGAACGCGCCGCGCTCATGGCCGAACAATTCGGCCTCGATCAGCTCGCGCGGGATCGCCGCCATGTTGAGCGCGACGAACGGCGCGTGGCGGCGGGGGCCGAGTTCGTGGATCGCGCGCGCAACCAGCTCCTTGCCGGTGCCCGACTCGCCCGAGACCAGAACGGTGAGATCGTTCGATACGACGCGGGCGATGACGCGATAGACATCCTGCATCGCCGGCGATCGCCCGATCAGCGGCATCCCCTTGTCTTCTTCGCCAAGCGGTTCGGCCTGGCGGCGCTGGCCGCGACGCAGCGCGCCTTGGACTGTGGAGGCGAGCACGTCGAGGTCGAACGGCTTGGGCAGATATTCGAACGCTCCCGCCTCGGTCGCGCGAACTGCCGTGGACAGCGTGTTCTGCGCCGACAGTACGATCACGGGCAGCCGCGGATGGTCGCGCAGGAGCTGTGCGACATGGTCGAGCCCGTCGCCATCAGGGAGCACGACATCGGTGATCAATACGTCGGGCAGTGCGCTCGCCAGTTCGATCTGCGCCGCGCCGAGCGTCGCCGCCAGCATCACACGGTGGCCAATGCGGCGCAGCGACTGCGCCACCACGGTGCGGATCGCGGCATCGTCGTCGACAACCAGAATCGTGCCAATCGCCGTCATGCATCCCCTCTTGGTAGCAGCAATCGCAGCACGGTCGCCTGCGGCTCACCCTCGCGGGCATATTGGATGATGCCGCCCATGTCTCCGACCAGCTTGTCGACCAGCGGCAGCCCGAGCCCCTGCCCGTCAGGCTTGCTCGATACGAACGGTTCGAACAAATGCTCGGCGATATCTGGGGGTGCACCGGGACCGTTGTCGATCACCAGAATCTCGATCGGCAGCGGCAGCTTCGGCCGTCCGGGCGCCGGGCGCACCGACATGCCGTGGCGATACGCGGTTGCCAGCGTGATCCGTGCGGCGGGGACATCGCGCAATGCCTCGGCCGCATTTTTGAGTAGGTTGAGCATCACCTGCAGGAACGCGTCGCGATCGACCAGCACCGGGGGCAAGGACGGGTCGAAGCGATCCTCGATCGGGATGTCGCGCGCGAAACCAGCACGTGCGACCCGGCGGGCATGGTCGAGCAGCGGATAGATATTCGCGGTTTCCGCGCGCAGCGGCCGGGTATCGGTGAAATCCTGCATGCGATCGATCAGTGCGGCGATGCGATCGACCTCGGTGGTGATGAGCCGCGTCAGCTCCCGGTCGCCGCTACCGCCGGTCTCGAGCAGCTGCGCCGCGCCGCGGATGCCCGACAACGGATTCTTTATCTCGTGCGCCAGCATAGCGGCGGCACCGATCGCAGCGCGCGCGCCGCTCGATCGCTCGCCACTCTGCGCGCGCCGCCGCGTCGTAGGGGCATCGTGCATCGCCAGGATCCGCCATCCGGGGTGATCGACCAGCAGCGTTTCGATCAGGTCGATGCGCAGCCGCTGCCCCCGCGCCGTTGCGACTTCGATATCGAAAGCGGCAAAGCCATGCCCGTCCCGGCGCTCCAGATAGTCGGCGGGAAGATCGAAAATGCGCGCCAGATCGATCCCGAGCATCGAGCGTTCCGACAGGTTGAGCAGCAGTTCCGCAGCGGCGTTGGCGCGGGCGACGCTGCCGACTTCATCGATCAGCAGCACCGCGACCGGCAGCGCCGCCAGCACTGTCGCCGACGACGGGACGCCGGGCTGGGTCACGCCGCCGCGCGATTGCGCCACGGGGCGTAGAATTCGGCAAGCATCGCCTGGACCACCCCGGCATCGGCGATCTGGTTGATCTTGTTGCGGAATTCCGCCGAACCATGCAGGCCGCGCGTGTACCAGCCGATATGCTTGCGCGCCATATTGACGCCGGTTTCCTTGCCATAATGGCTCAGCATCGCATCATAATGCTCTGCGATCAGGCAATATTGTTCGTTCAGCGATGGATCGGCGAGGCGGCGCCCCGTCGCCAGCCACGCCATCACCTGTCCCAACAGCCACGGCCGACCATAGGAACCGCGACCGATCATCAGCCCATCCGCACCCGACTGCGCGAGCGCCGCTTCGGCGTCCTCGATCGAATTGATGTCACCATTGACGACGACCGGGATCGACACAGCATCCTTGACGCTGCGCACGAAGGCCCAGTCGGCGCTGCCCTTGTACATCTGATTGCGCGTGCGACCGTGGACGGTGACCATCTTGGCGCCGAGCTGCTCGGCAATGCGGGCAAGCTCGGGCGCGTTGAGGCTGGCATGGTCCCAGCCCATCCGCATCTTCACCGTAACCGGCACCGACACCGCGCGCACCGTGGCATCGATCAACTGCCCGGCCAGGTCGAGATCGCGCATCAACGCCGATCCGGCGTCGCCATTGGTGACCTTGCGCACCGGGCAGCCCATGTTGATGTCGATGATCGCTGCGCCGCGATCCTCACTCAGCTTGGCCGCTTCGCCCATTTCATATGGGGTGCAGCCGACCAGCTGCATCGACACCGGTTCCTCGATCGGATCCCATGCCGCTTTCTGGATCGACTGGCGCGTCTCTCGGATCGCGGCCTGGCTCGCCACCATCTCGGTGACATTGAGTCCCGAGCCATAGCGACGCACGACCTTTCGGAACGGCAAGTCAGTCACGCCGGTCATCGGCGCGAGCAGCACCGGCTGGTCGATCCGGACGGGTCCGATCTGGATAGGAGCTAGCATTCGCATCGGCCTGCCTGAAAAACAGGCAGCGTCTACGCCAGACGATGCCGCGGTGCAAGGCTGGCGGGCGGCGCTCCTCTGCGCTAGGCGCAGGCAATGGTTGCTCCCCGCATCGTCGCGCTGATCGTCGCCGCCGGCACCGGTACGCGCTCGGGCTCATCCACCCCCAAGCAATTCGCGCCCGTGGCCGGGCGGCCGATGCTGGCGTGGAGCCATGCCGCGCTTTCGAACCATCCGGCGATCCGCCAGGTGGTCGTCGTCCACGGCGAAGGACAGCGCAGCGCTGCCGAATCTGCTGCCCCGGGCGCCGTGTTCGTCCCGGGCGCTGCGACGCGGCGCGACTCGGTGCGCGCCGGGCTTGAGGCGATCGCGCGGGAGGGCGGTGCCGATCGGGTGCTGGTGCACGACGCGGCGCGGCCGTTCGTTCCGGCTCGTATCATCGAAGCGCTGCTCGCTGCTCTGGACGGCGCGCCGGGCGCGGTTCCGGTGCTGCCATTGGCTGATACGCTGGCGCAGGGCGGGGATCAGTTGGGCGAGGTCAGGCCACGCGATGGCCTGGTCCGCGTGCAGACGCCGCAGGCATTCGACTTCGCGACGCTGCTTGCGGCGCACCGCGCCTGGCCCCATGATGCCGAAGCTACCGACGACGCGCAGGTGGTGCGCGCGGCCGGCGGACAGGTCGCTCTGATTACCGGCGATCCGGCGCTCGACAAGATCACCTTTCCCGCCGATTTCGATCGCGCCGAGCGGCTGGTTCCGCGCGAAACCCGCAGCGCCGCAGGATTCGACGTCCACCGTCTCGAGGCCGGCGAGGAATTATGGCTGGGCGGCGTGCTGGTTCCACACGACAAGGGCCTGTCGGGGCATAGCGATGCCGACGTCGCGCTCCATGCGATCACCGACGCGCTGCTCGGAACCATCGCCGCGGGCGACATCGGCACGCATTTCCCGCCGAGCGATCCGCAATGGAAGGGCGCTGATTCCGCGCGGTTCCTCCAGCATGCCGCATCGCTGGTCGAGGCGGAAGGCGGGCGCATCAGCTTCATCGACCTGACGCTGATGTGCGAAATGCCCAAGGTCGGTCCGCATCGCGCGTCGATGCAGGCGCGGATCGCCGAATTGTTGCGGCTCGACGCTCATCGCGTCAGTATCAAGGCGACGACGACCGAACGCCTGGGCTTCACCGGTCGCGGCGAAGGGATCGCTGCACAGGCGATCGCGACGATCACTCTGCCGGCGCCGTTCTAACCATGAAAAGGGGATGCGTATCATGACCCGTTCGAAATTGCTGGGCACGGCCGCCGCGATTGCCGCGTGTATTGCCGCGCCAATCGCCGAAGCGCAGACCGGCCAGTGCGTCACCCAGCGCGAGGCGGAGGCGCTGTTCCTCTATGTCGCGCCCGACCTGATCCGGACGACCACCGCGCTGTGCGGTCCCAGATTGCCGGCGAATGCGTTTCTGCGCACCGGCAACGCTCGCCTCACAGCCAAATATCGTGCCGAGAGCAGCGCTGCCTGGCCCGGTGCGAAGGCGGCATTGCTCAAGATCGTCGGCCCGGACGCCGGCCAGATGCTCGATTCGCAATTCGCCGGGACGATGGTGTCGACGATCGTCGCGCCGCTGGTGAGCGGGGCGATCAAGCCTGCGGACTGCCCGGTCGTCGATCGCATTCTTGCTCAGATGGACCCCCTGCCCGCACGCAACACCGCCGCTCTACTCGTGACCTTCGCGCAACTCGCCGATCGCGAGCGGCGTGCAGGCGATGCGCGGGCGATGCAATTGCCGCTCTGCCCGCTCGACGCACCGCGCTCGGCCTCTCCCACAGGATAGTCATATGGATACCACCCTCCCCGCCGAGCTCGTGGCCGCCGCGCGGCGCGTCGTCGATGCCAACCGCACCGCCGGGCGCCGCATCGCACTGGCCGAGAGCTGCACCGGAGGGCTTGTCGCCGCCGCGATTACCGAGATTCCGGGATCGTCCGACGTGTTCGAGGTCGGCTTCGTCACCTATTCCAATGCCGCCAAGCAGAAGCTGATCGGAGTCGGCAGCGACGTCCTCGAAACCTTCGGATCGGTGTCGGTGGCGTGTGCGTGGCAGATGGCGCAAGGGGTACTTGCCAAGACCGGCGCGGACGTCGCGGTGGCGATCACCGGTATCGCGGGTCCCGACGGCGGATCGGAAAAGAAGCCGGTCGGGACCGTGGTATTCGCGCGGGCGGAAAAAGGCGCCGATCCCCGCGACGTGGTCGCCGATTCGCGCCATTTCGACGTCGAAGGGCGCGGCGCAATCCGGCTTCAGGCGGCGCTGTGCGCGCTCGAATTGCTGATGCCGGGAGCGCCTGCCTCGGACGAGGAGGCGTAGAGCACCGCAGCGCGCTCTTCGAAGGCGCCAATCATCTTGCGCAGTGCGCGGTCGAACACCTGCCCCGCCAGCATTTCAAAAACCCGGCTCTTGAAGGCGAAGTCGACGCGGAAATCGACGAGGCAGCCGCCCTTGCCGTCGGGGCGGAACGTCCAGTCATTGTGAAGATATTTGAGCGGCCCGTCGATGTAGTCGACGCGAATATGGTCCGGCCGCTGCTTCTGGACCTTCGACGTGAAGGTCTCGCGCAACCCCTTGAAGCCGACGATCATATCGGCGACCATTTCGGTATCGCTGTTCGAGCGCACTCGGATCGCCGTCACCCACGGCAAAAACTCGGCATAGCGCGCAACGTCGGCGACCATGTCGAACATCTGTTCGGGGCTGTAGGGCAATTGCCGCGTCTCGCTATGCTTGGGCATGGTCAGCGCGCCGCGGCCAGCTTCGCCTCGCGATTGGCGCGCAACCGCTCGAAATCATCGCCGGCGTGATAGCTCGATCGCGTCAGCGGCGACGAAGCTACCAACAGGAACCCCTTGGCACGCGCGATCGCCGCAAAGGAATCGAACGCCTGCGGCGTTACGAAATCCTCGACCCGCGCATGGCGCGGAGTGGGCTGGAGATACTGGCCCATTGTCAGAAAATCGATATCGGCGGACCGCATATCGTCCATCACTTGATGCACCTCGAGCCGCTGTTCTCCCAGCCCAAGCATGATCCCCGATTTGGTGAAGATCGACGGATCGCGCTTCTTGACACCCTCGAGCAGCCGCAGCGACGCGTAATAGCGCGCACCGGGGCGGATGGTCGGATAAAGGCGCGGAACGGTTTCGAGATTGTGGTTGTAGACGTCCGGCCGCGCGGCGACGATCATGTCGATCGCCGCATCGGCCTTGTTGCGGAAATCAGGAGTGAGGATCTCGATCGTTGTCGCGGGTGCCGCGGCGCGGATCGCCTCGATCACGCGCACGAATTGCCGGGCGCCGCCGTCGGGCAGATCGTCGCGATCCACCGATGTGATGACGATATGCTTCAATCCCATCTGCACCGCCACTTCGGCGACGTGCTGCGGCTCGGCGGCATCGACGGCGCGCGGCATGCCGGTCTTGACGTTGCAGAACGCACATGCCCGTGTGCAGGTATCGCCTAGGATCATCACCGTGGCGTGCTTCTTGGTCCAGCATTCCCCGATATTCGGGCAGGCAGCCTCCTCGCACACCGTCGTCAGGCTCTTTTCGCGCATCAGCCGCTTGGTCTCGGCAAAGCCGGCGCTGGTCGGCGCCTTCACCCGAATCCAGTCCGGCTTGCGCAGGCGCGCGGACGCAGGCTGGGGCGGATTGGCGAGCGTGGTCACATCGTTCATCCCCGCCAGATAGCGATCCGCGGCCAGGGTTGCCACCCCTTCGAAGCGGTGCGAAAAGCGGCGGCATGACCCCATATTTCAGCGATCTCGTCGGCGGCTATCGCCGTTTCCGCAGCGAAGGCTATCAGCGCGAACGCGCGCGCTGGGAGGAACTTGCCGCGGGCCAGGCGCCGAGGGTAATGGTGATCGCGTGTTCAGACAGCCGGGTCGAACCCGCGGAGATTTTCGACACGCGCCCGGGCGAGATTTTCGTCGTGCGCAACGTCGCCAACCTCGTTCCGCCAATCGAACTCGACGGCGGCCGACATGGCGTCTCCGCTGCACTTGAGTTCGCGGTGACCCAGCTCGAGGTCGAGGAGATCGTGGTGCTCGGTCACGGCAGCTGCGGTGGTGTATCGGCCGCCCTGTCGCAGAAGTTCAAGGGCGCGGAGCCCGGCCGCGGTGGGTTCATCGCGCATTGGATCGACCTGCTCGACGACGCGCGAGAACGCATCGTCGCCGAGCATGGCGACGGGGCGGAAGCGGTGCGCCGGATGGAGCACGAAACGGTACGCGTCTCGATCGCCAACCTGCGCACCTTCCCGTGCGTTCAAAAGCGCGAGGCGGATCGCCGCCTGACGATCCACGGCGCATGGTTTTCCATCGCCGGCGGCGAGTTGCACGTCATGGACGAGGACGGCGCCTTCCGCGCCGCCTAGGCGTCACCGCCGCAGCACACTGGTCCCCGCGTACCGCGCGGTATCGCCCAGTTCCTCCTCGATCCGGATCAACTGGTTGTACTTTGCGAGCCGGTCCGACCGCGCCAGCGACCCGGTCTTGATCTGCCCGCAATTGGTCGCGACCGCGAGGTCGGCGATCGTCGCATCCTCGGTCTCGCCCGAACGGTGCGACATGACCGCGGTATAGCCCGAACGCTGCGCCAGGCTGACCGCTTCCAGCGTCTCCGTAAGCGTGCCGATCTGGTTGACCTTGACCAGCAGCGAATTGGCCAGTCCCTTTTCAATGCCCATCGCCAGCCGTTCCGGATTGGTGACGAACAAATCGTCTCCGACGATCTGGACGCGATCGCCGCACAGGTCGGTCAGCGCCTTCCAGCCATCGAAATCATCCTCCGCCATGCCGTCCTCGATCGACAGGATCGGGTAGCGCTTGGCGAGGTCGGCGAGATACGCAGCCATTTCCTCCGGCGTCAGCGAAATCCCCTCGCCCACCATCTCGTACTTGCCGTTCTTGAAGAACTCGGTCGCCGCGCAGTCGAGCGCCAGCATCACGTCCTCACCCGGGCGATAGCCCGCCGCCTCGATCGACTGCATGATGAAGTCGAGCGCGTCGGCCGTTGATGCCAGCGCGGGCGCGAAACCGCCCTCGTCGCCGACCGAGGTCGAAAAGCCCTTGGCCGACAGCGCCTTCTTCAGCGTGTGGAAGATCTCCGATCCGCACCGCACCGCTTCCGCGATGCTGTCGGCGCCGATCGGCATCACCATGAATTCCTGGAAATCGATCGGGTTGTCGGCGTGTTCTCCGCCATTGATGATGTTCATCATCGGCACCGGCAACAGGTGCGCCGCGACGCCGCCGACGTAGCGATAGAGCGGCAGCCCGCGCGCTTCCGACGCGGCCTTTGCCACAGCCAGGCTGACGCCCAGGATCGCGTTCGCGCCGAGCCGCGACTTGTTGGCCGTGCCGTCGAGTTCGATCATCGCCTGGTCGACTTCGGCCTGATCCTCGGCATCGATGCCCAGCACCGCCTCGGCAATGTCCGAATTGACCGCATCGACCCCGCTCTGCACACCCTTGCCCATCCAGCGATCCGTGTCGCCATCGCGCTTCTCGACCGCCTCGTGCTTGCCGGTCGAGGCCCCCGACGGCACCGCAGCGCGGCCGAAACTGCCGTCGTCGAGCAGCACATCCACCTCGACCGTAGGATTGCCCCGGCTGTCGAGGATCTGACGAGCATGGATGTCGATGATTGCGGTCACGAAACGATCTCCTTATGGTGGCACTGCGGCGCGATCGGTGGTTGGCGGCGCCTCTACCGGCTTCGACGCCGCGGGGCAATTGACGGTGGACGATGGAACCTGCCCCGGTCGCCTGTGTTGTTCGAGGCGAAGCTAGAAAGGGCAGATCATGGCCGACGAGACCAATTCCACGACGCCGACGGATGCGACCGTCGCCTTCACTCCGGCAACCGACAGCGACGTCGCGTTCAAGCCGTCCGACACGCTTGAGGCTGCTGCCACGGACGAAACCCTGGCGGGCAAGCGCAGTGCCAAGGACACGATCAAGCAGGAAGCCGCCAAGTTGCAGACGCAGGCGGCGGACAAGGCGCGATCCTTCGCCGGGGACGGCAAGGCCAAGGCGACGGGAGCGCTCGGCGAGTTCGCGCGGATGATGACCGATGCGGCCGGCACGGTCGATGAGCGTCTGGGATCGCAGTACGGGAATTATGCCCGGTCGGCGGCAGGGTATGTCTCAGGCTTTGCCGATACGCTCGACAAGAAGGATGTCGACGATTTGGTCGCCGACGCTCGGGAATTCGTGCGCAACAGTCCGATGGTCGCAATCGGCACCGCCGCTGCGCTCGGCTTCGTGATCGCCCGGGTGGTCAAGGCCGGGATCGATGGCGTCGCCGACGCGTCCGAGAATACTCCGCCGCGCGTTTGATCGTGAACGTTTCAGGGGGAATGCAAGCGCCGGGTCCCGACGCGGACGAGGGAGTAGCAACGCTCGTCACGCGGCTGGTGGCCGAGGCGAAGGACTACGGCCGTGCCGAGATGGCCTATGTGCAGGCGATTGCGCGCGAACGGACCGGCGACGCCGCCCATGGCGTCGGCCTTCTCGCCGCGGCAACGTTTCTCGGTCTGGCTACGCTTACGACGATGCTGGTGGGACTGGTGCTGATGCTGACGCCGGCGATCGGTGCAGCCGGGGCGACGACGGTCGTCGTGTTTGGCGCTGGGCTTATCACCGCGCTCCTTGGCAAGATCGGCATCGACAGGATGCGGCACGCCGCGCGCAAGTCCGACCCGGGACCGCCGTCATGACGCCGACGGAAGCCCGCATGCAGCGCGATGCAGCTCGGATGCGGCTGCGCGAAACGGCCGCTACGGTCGGCAGGCGCCTGAATCCGCGCTCGATGGCGCAGGACGCCGTCGAGGGTGTCCGCGACAAGGCGGTCGCGGTGGCGGGCGATGCGGCAGACGAGGTCCGGCGGCGTCCGGCGATGGCGGTAGCGGGCATCTCGCTTCTCCTCGCGTTCATTGCCCGCCGTCGCATCAGGCGTCGGCGAGCCCTCGAGGAAAATGAAACCGGGTAGGCCTTGGACGGTTATCCACTCGATCGGGCCATGCGCCCCAGGAAAGGAAATGTGATGAGCAACGCCAGCGACCGGACCGCCGCCAATGATCGAGACCGCCGCGGCTCGATCCTCGACAAGACGCGCAACAGCGCTGCCCAGGCGGTCGACAAGACCCGCGATACCGCGACTCATGCCGCTGAGGTCACTCGCGACGGCGCGCGCGACGCTGCGACCAAAACCGCCGAAGCGATCGAGAATAATCCGGTCGTCGCGTTGGTCGGCGGCATCGCGGTCGGCGCTGCGCTGGGCGCTTTGCTCCCCAAGACGTCGATCGAGCGGCAGCATCTCGCGCCGCTGGGCAAGCGCATCACCGAGAGCGCAGCCGCTGCCGCGCGGGCAGCGCGCGACGCGGGTCGCGACGAACTCGGCGCTCTGGCGCCGGACAAGGACATGGCTAAAGCGAAAGCCTCGTCGTTCCTGGAAACCGTGGCGGCAGCGGCGAAGGATTCTGCCAAGGCCACGGCCAAGGCCTGATTGCCGACCCCGATGGGGTTGAGAAACGCGCCCCGGCCGCTATGCGGCTGGGGCGTTTCATGATCCCCGGGAGTTACCAGTGAGCAAGCTGCACCTCGTCTTTGGCGGCCGCGTGGCCGATCCGCGGACGCTCGATTTCACCGACCTCGCCTCGCTCGACATCGTCGGGCTGTTTCCCGACTATGCCAGCGCCGAAAAGGCCTGGCGCGGCGCGGCCCAGCGCACCGTCGATGACGCCGAGATGAAGTATGTCGTCGTCCACCTTCACCGACTGCTCGAACCACCATTGGAAGGGTGAAGGTCAGGCGGTGCGCCAATGCGCCGCGAGCAGCGGTCGCGCGAGCAGGATGCCGGCGATGAAACCGCCGATATGTGCAACGCCCGCGATCGGCATGCCCGATCCGCTGGTGACGAGTTGCAGGATGATGTTGATCGCCGCCCATGCGACGATAAGCCAAATCGCATGCAGGAACCCGGCCGAAAACGGTCCGATCGCCTTGGTGCGGCTCTTAGCGAACAGTAATGAATATGCGCCGATGAGCGCCGATACCGCGCCGCTTGCCCCGATCAGCGGCGAATGGCTTCCCGGATCGACCAGCCAATGCGCCGCCGCCGCCGCATAGGCGCCGACGACATACAGGATCATGATACCACGCGGCCCGATCGGGCGCTCGATTGCGTTGCCGGCAAAGACCAGCATCAGCAGGTTCGACCCCAAGTGCAACACGCTGCCGTGGATCAGCGTCGCGCTGAGCGGCGTCAGCCATACCGGCAGTGTGCCGTCGGTGAGCATGTACGGCGGCGTCCCCGCCACCCGTATCGAAATGAAACCGCCCGCGAACGCAGCCCAGTCCAGCCGTGCCAGCCAGAACAACAGCAGCGATGCCGCCGCGATGCCGCCCGCCAGCGCAAGCGTGACCGGCGCGCGCAGCGACCGCATCGCGATCAGATGAACTCGATCTTCGACACCACGTAGTAGCGATCGCCCGACGGTACCGTGACCTCGACCTCGTCATCGACCTTGCGCCCGATCAGCGCGCGGCCAAGCGGCGAGTTGTACGAGATGCGGCCGGTCTTGGCGTCGGCCTCGGTCTGACCGACGATCTGGTACTTGATCGGCTTGTCGTCCTCGTCGAGCAACGTCACCGTCGCACCGAACACGATCTTGTCGCCCGACAGATCCTTGGGATCGATGATCTGCGCGCGGCTCAGCTTGTCTTCGATGTCGCCGATCGATGCCTCGATCTGCCCCTGACGCTCCTTGGCGGCATGATATTCGGCATTTTCGGACAGGTCGCCATGCGCGCGCGCTTCCTCGATGGCGTCGACGATGGTCGGACGCTCGATCTTCAACCGCTTGAGTTCGGCAGTCAGCGTTTCATAGCCTTCCGCCAGCATCGGCATTTTCTCTACCGTCGCCATACGCCCAGTCCCTTGTCCAATAACCCCTTTTCGCGCAGCCCGTGGGGACCGCCCGCACATCGACACCGATTTGGGGGTACTTATTTGTGCGAGCGCAAATAATAGGACTGGAGCGAGCGTACTTCAAGGGACTGGCCGGACAGCGCCGCAATCGCCCGCGCCGCCGCGACACTGGCCGGGGCAGTGGTGAAATAGGGGATGCGCAGGGCAAGTGCCGAGCGCCGGATGCTCGACGAATCCTTGAGCGACTGCCAGCCTTCGGTGGTGTTGAAGATCAGCGCGATGTCACCGTCGAGAATCCGGTCGACGATGTGCGGCCGCCCCTGCGCGACCTTGTTGACGCGCTCGATGGCGATGCCCTGCCCCGCCAGGAAATCGGCGGTGCCCCCGGTCGCGACGATTGTGAAGCCCAGATCGGCCAACAGCTTGACCCCTGGCAGGATCACCGGTTTGTCGCTGTCCTTGACGCTGACGAACACAGTGCCCGAAGCCGGCAGCATCGTCCCCGCCCCCAGCTGTGCCTTGGCAAACGCGATCGCGAAATCGCTGTCGATTCCCATGACTTCGCCGGTCGATTTCATCTCGGGCGAAAGGACAGGATCGACCCCGGGGAAACGGGCGAACGGGAACACCGCTTCCTTGACCGCGATATGGTCGATGTGGCGATCGATTGCGCCCAGGTCGGCCAGCTTTTCGCCCGCCATCACCCGCGCCGCGATCTTGGCGACCGGGACGCCGATCGCCTTGGCGACGAACGGCACCGTCCGGCTGGCGCGCGGATTCACCTCGATCAGATAGACGTCGCCATCCTTGACCGCGAACTGGATGTTCATCAGCCCCTTGACCGACAGCGCGCGCGCCAGTGCCTCGGTCTGGCGCTCGATTTCGGCGATGACATCGCCGGGCAGGCTGTAAGGCGGGATCGAACAGGCACTGTCGCCCGAATGGACGCCGGCCTCCTCGATATGCTGAAGCACACCTGCCACTACCACATCGGTACCGTCGGCAATCGCATCGACATCGACTTCGATCGCATCGCGCAGATACTGGTCGATCAGCACCGGCGAGCTGCCCGACACCTGCACCGCGGTCGCGATATAGTCGTCGAGCTGCTGCGGCCCATCGACGATCTCCATCGCGCGCCCGCCCAGCACATAGCTTGGCCGCATCAGCACGGGATAGCCGATCCGCTCCGCCACTGCGACCGCCTCGTCCCGGCTGCGCGCGATACCGTTGGCAGGCTGTTTGAGGCCCAGCTTGGCGACCATCGCCGCGAACCGCTCGCGATCTTCGGCCAGGTCGATCGCGTCGGGCGAGGTGCCCAGGATCGGGATGCCCGCATCCTCCAGCGCCTGCGCCAGGTTGAGCGGGGTCTGCCCGCCGAACTGGACGATCACCCCAACCAGCTCGCCGTTGGACCGCTCGACATCGAGGATCGCGAGTACGTCCTCGGCGGTGAGCGGCTCGAAATACAGCCGGTCCGACGTGTCGTAATCGGTGCTCACCGTCTCCGGATTGCAGTTGACCATGATCGTCTCATAGCCGGCATCACCCAGCGCGAAGCAGGCGTGGCAGCAGCAATAATCGAACTCGATCCCCTGCCCGATCCGGTTCGGCCCGCCGCCCAGGATGACGATTTTCCTGCGATCGGTCGGCGCGCTTTCGTCCTCCGGCTCGCCGAAGCTTGGCGCTTCGTAGGTCGAATACATATACGGCGTCTTGGCGTCGAATTCCCCCGCGCAGGTATCGATGCGCTTGAACACCGGCCGCACGCCCAGCTTGTGGCGGAGTTCGCGCACTTCGGCCTCGTTGACCCCGCCCGACATCGCCTTGACCGCTTCGTGGATCAGCCCGCCGCGGGCGGAGAAGCGATCGCGCAGGCCGACCGACTGCACCGCCAGATAGGCGAGGCGTTTGTCGCTGAACCCCATCGCCTTGAGCTTGCGCAGGCCCGCGGCGTCGCGCGGCAGCCCCTGCTGCGCCACCACCGCTTCGGCCGCGACGATCTCGGCGATGCGCTCGAGGAACCACGGGTCGTATTTGGTCAGCGCATGGATCTCGCCGACCGAAAAGCCCTCGCGCATCGCCTGTGCGGCCACCAGCAGCCGGTCAGGCGTCGGCTGGCTCAGCGCGGCCTCGATCTCGGCGCGCGGCGCGCCCGCGAGATGCTCGACGTCATTGAAGCCGGACAGCCCGGTCTCGAGCCCGCGCAAGGCTTTCTGCATGCTCTCGTGGATGTTGCGCCCGATCGCCATCACTTCGCCGACCGACTTCATCGCGGTTGACAGCAAGGGCTCGGCACCCTTGAACTTCTCGAACGCAAAGCGCGGGATCTTGGTCACGACGTAATCGATCGTCGGTTCGAACGCGGCGGGGGTCGCGCCGGTGATGTCGTTGGTAATCTCGTCGAGCGTGTAACCCACCGCCAGCTTTGCCGCGACCTTGGCGATCGGAAAGCCGGTCGCCTTCGAAGCCAGCGCCGACGATCGGGACACGCGCGGATTCATCTCGATCACCAGCAGCCGGCCATCCTTCGGATTGACGGCGAACTGGACGTTGGAACCGCCTGTTTCGACGCCGATTTCGCGCAGGCAAGCGATGCTCGCATTGCGCATGATCTGATATTCCTTGTCGGTCAGCGTCAGCGCCGGCGCGACGGTGATCGAATCGCCGGTGTGGACCCCCATCGGGTCGATATTCTCGATCGAACAGACGATGATGGCGTTGTCGGCGCGGTCGCGCACGACTTCCATCTCATATTCCCTCCACCCGAGCAGCGATTCCTCGATCAGCACTTCGGTGGTTGGCGAAGCGTCGAGGCCGCCGGTGACGATGCGGACGAACTCGTCCTTGTTGTACGCGACACCGCCGCCGGTGCCGCCCATCGTGAAGCTGGGGCGAATGATCGCGGGCAATCCGGTATGCTCAAGCGCGGCCAGCGCCTCCTCGACCGTATGCGCAATCGCCGAGCGGGCGGATTCCAGCCCGATCCGGTCCATCGCATCGCGGAACTTGATGCGGTCCTCGGCTTTGTCGATTGCCTCGGCATCCGCGCCGATCATCTGGACATCGTATTTGGCCAGCGTGCCGTCGTTGAACAGCGCCAGCGCGGTGTTGAGCGCGGTCTGCCCGCCCATCGTCGGCAGGACGGCGTCCGGCCGCTCCTTCTCGATGATCTTGGCGACGATCTCGGGCGTGATCGGCTCGACATAGGTCGCGTCGGCCAGCTCGGGATCGGTCATGATCGTCGCCGGGTTCGAATTGACCAGGACGATGCGATAGCCCTCTTCCTTGAGCGCCTTGATCGCCTGCGTCCCCGAATAATCGAACTCGCACGCCTGCCCGATGACGATCGGCCCCGCGCCGATGACGAGGATGGAGGAGATGTCGGTACGTTTGGGCATTATTCGGCACTCTCAATGTAGAGGCGAACGTAAGGCGGACGGACAAATTGCGTTAGGCAATTAAAGCTCTTGGCAGACAGCTGATCCGGGTCGAATCGAATCCAAGTTGTTACGTCCACGTCCGTAGTGTCCATGTTATCAGTTAAGGTCCAAGCGGGTATCTCGCAGCGCGCTGCTATCTGGCTCACGTATTCTCCGGTGCTTCTTGCCTTGGGGGCAGGATTTGTCACGCCGGTATCTGGCCACCTGTCCCAGCCGGTGTTCAATCGATAGTCCAGCACCATCATTTCCGATGGGCGACGAGCTTCATTTACGGCCCAAGCCGCAAGAAAGAATGCCGCACTAGTAGCAACCCCGGCGGCGAAAGCCCTGAGCCCTGAGTGGCTCAACCCAACATTCCCACAAACCGCTCGAACAAATAAAAACTATCCTGCGGTCCCGGACTTGCCTCTGGATGATACTGCACCCCGAACGCTGGTCGGTCGGTCAACTCGAACCCGGCATTGCTCCCGTCGAACAGCGACACATGGGTCTCGCGCGCGGTTTCGGGTAGCGTCTCCGTCACCACCGCGAAGCCGTGATTCATGCTGGTGATCTCGACCACGCCGTCGGCCAGCCGCTTGACCGGATGGTTCGCGCCGCGATGGCCCTGGTGCATCTTGGTGGTCTTCGCCCCCACCGCCAGCCCGAGCAGCTGGTGGCCGAGGCAGATGCCGAACATTGGCAGTTTGTCGTCGAGCAGGCGGCGGATGACGGGGACGGCGTATTCGCCGGTTGCGGCGGGGTCGCCGGGGCCGTTCGACAGGAACACGCCGTCGGGCTCGAGCGCCATCACCTCGTCATAGGTCGCGGTGGCAGGGAGGACCGACACGCGCGCGCCTGCCGCGACTAGGTTGCGGAAGATGTTGCGTTTGGAGCCGTAGTCGATCGCGACGACGTGGGGATGTTGAGAGTCCGTAGTCTTACCATCAGACGACACCGCATAGCCTGCGCCAAGCGTCCACAGACCGCCTTCCCAGCCATGGTGCATTTCGCACGACACCGACTTGGCAAGGTCCATCCCCTCCAGCCCCGGCCAGCCGCGCGCCATCGCCAGCAGCGCGTCAACGTCGAGTTCACCCTTGGCCGAATGCGCGATCACCGCATTGGGCGCGCCCTGCCCCCGGATCCGCCGCGTCAGCGCCCGCGTATCGACCCCGGCCAGCCCGATCCGCCGGTGCGCCGTCATCCACTCGTCCAGCCGCTCGACCGATCGGAAATTCGATGGTTCGGTCACATCCTCACGCACGATGATGCCCAGCGCGTGGGGGTCGTCGGCCTCAATATCCTCGGCATTGGTCCCGACATTGCCGATATGCGGAAAGGTAAAGGTGATGATCTGCCCGGCATAGCTGGGGTCGGTCATCACTTCCTGATATCCGGTCATCGCGGTGTTGAAGCACACCTCGCCGACCGCCGCCCCTTCCGCGCCGAAGCCGCGGCCCCAAACGACTTCGCCCGATGCCAATACCAGCACCCCCGTCGCACCTTCGGGCATGGGCATGGGTTTGGCGTCGGCCATGAGGGCGGGCACTCCGAAAGCGGGTCAGCAATGTCGCTAAGGGTCGGCGGCTAGACCCCCTTCCCCGCGCCGTCAACCGGGTGACGGCGGGCGCGCGCTCAGCTACGCTTGCCGTTTCCGATTTCGAACGAGAGAGCTCCGCATGATTCGCGACGATATCAAGGCTGCCCTGATCACCGCGATGAAGGGCGGCGACAAGGCCACCACCGGCACGATCCGCCTGATCCAGTCGGCGATCAAGAACCGCGATATCGAGGGGCGAACCCAGGCGGCCGTCACCGACGACGACGCCCTGGTGGTCGAGGTGCTGCAAAAGATGGTCAAGCAGCGCCGCGAATCGATCGAGATGTACGAGAAAGGCAACCGCCCCGAACTCGCCGCAGCCGAAGCGGGCGAAGTCGCGGTGATCGAACGCTTTCTCCCCGCACAGATGGACGACGCGCAGACCGCGGCGGCGATCGAGGCGATCAAGGCCGACCTCGGCGCGACCGGCATGAAGGACATGGGCCGCGTGATGGCCGAACTGAAGGCGCGGCACGGCAGCACGCTCGACATGAGCAAGGCAAGCAGCGCGGTGAAGGCGGCGCTGGCGGGGTAGGCCAATCGAAGGGATACGCCCTCCCCGTTCGTTTCGAGCGAAGTCGAGAAACCAGCAACCCCATGACCCTCACCCCCCAATTCCTCGACGAACTGCGCGCACGGACCACGCTCTCCGCGCTGGTCGGCAAATCGGTCAAGCTCCAGCGTGCCGGGCACGAGTTCAAGGCGTGCTGCCCGTTCCACAACGAGAAATCGCCGTCGTTCACGCTCAACGACGACAAGGGGTTCTACCATTGCTTCGGCTGCGGCGCGCATGGCGATGCGATCAAATGGCTGACCGAGCATCAGGGCCTGCCGTTCATCGACGCGGTCAAGGAACTGGCCGCCGCCGCCGGGATGGATATGCCCGCCCCCGACCCGCGTTCGGCCGAGCGCGCGGAACGTGCCAGGGGGCTGCACGAGGTCTGCGCCGACGCCGCCGCGTGGTTCACCGAACAATTGTACGGGATCGGCGGGGCAGAGGCCCGCGCGTTGCTGGAAAGGCGCGGGATCGCCGGCGACACGGCACGCGATTTCGGCCTCGGCTTCGCGCCGGACTCGCGCGGGAAATTGCGCGCGGCGCTCAAGGACTATGGCGATGCGCTGCTGGTCGAGGCCGGCCTGCTGATCCAGGTCGAGGGCAAGGAGCCCTATGACCGTTTCCGCGGCCGCCTGATGATCCCGATCCGCGATCCGCGCGGGCGTGTCATCGCCTTTGGCGGCCGCATTATCGGAGACGGCGAGCCGAAATATCTCAACTCGCCCGAAACTCCGTTATTCGACAAGGGACGCCAGCTCTACAATCTCGATCGCGCGGCGGCGGCATCGCGCAAGGCCGGGCGGGTGATCGCCGTCGAGGGCTATATGGACGTGATCGCGCTGGCGCAGGCCGGGTTCGGCGAGGCGGTCGCACCGCTCGGCACCGCGATGACCGAGGCGCAGCTCGATCGGCTATGGCGGCTGAGCGACGTGCCGCTGCTGTGCTTCGACGGCGATGCTGCGGGACAGAAGGCTGCGGTCCGGGCGGCGCACCGCGCGATGCCGATGCTCGCGCCCGGTCGCAGCCTGGCATTCGTGACGCTGCCCCAAGGCCAGGACCCCGACGATCTGGTCCGCGCTTCCGGCTCCGGCGCGTTCGAGAAACTGCTGCGCCAGCCCGAGCCGCTAGTTGATCGGCTGTGGACGCACGAGGTCGCCGCCGAATCGCTCGATACTCCCGAGCAGCGCGCCGGGCTCAAGCGGCGGCTCGCTGATCTTGCCCAGAACATCGCCGATCCTTCCGTCCGCTCCGAATACCAGTCCGAATTTCGCCGCCGCTTCGACGATCTGTTCGCCAGAGCCCCCCGTGCCCCGTTCCAGCCGCGCTCGCCGGGCAAGGTCCGCGACCGCCGCACCGGGACCTGGAAACTCCCCGATCCGCCTCCTTCGGCAGCCGCACGGGGGGTCGGTACCAGTGGGATCGATCGCGCGCTTGCCCGCGCGGTGCTCGCAGGATTGATCCGCCACCCGGCAGAGATCGCCCGCCATGTCGAGGTGCTCGGCTCGCTCAGCGCCGGCGACGGAGCGCTGGCGCGGCTGTTCGGCGCGGTGGTCGATGTCGCGCTGGAAGATCAGGCGCTTGATAGTGCCGGGGTGCTCACCATATTGGCGAAGTCCGGGTTCGACCAGATAGCAGCCGATCTCCTGCGTGCCGACACCTTGCCCTTTTCGTTCACCCAGCCGGGGACCGACGCCGCGCTCGCCGCGGCGGACCTTAACGAGGCGATCATGGTGATGGTGACGCGGCCGCAAGTCGATGCCGCCCTGGCCGACGCAACGACCGCGGTGCAGGCGCGTTTCACCGACGAAGCGTTCGCGCGGCAGGTGGCGCTGGTGCAGGAGCGGCAGGCACTCGATGCGCGGCTTGCAAATCTGGTGCTTGCGGACGAAGACGGCAAAACTTTTGCGTGATTGAGGGCGATTGATGGCGAAGACGAACGGTGGCGGCGGCGACGACACGATCGAAGTGGGCGACGCACCGCTGATCGACCTCAACGAAGGGTCGATGAAAAAGCTCGTCGCGCGTGCCAAGAAGCGCGGCTACATCACCGTCGATCAGCTCAATGAGATGCTGCCGCAGGATCAGATGTCCTCGGAGCAGATCGAGGACGTGATGTCCGCGCTCAACGACATGGGTATCAACGTCGTCGAGAACGAGGACGCGGGCGAGGACGCCGAGCCGGAAGAGGACGCGCCCGAGGAAGTCGATGCCGCCGACAGCGGCGAGGCCGCGGCGCCTGCGCTCGAAACGAAGAAAAAGGAGACGATGGATCGTACCGACGATCCCGTCCGCATGTATCTTCGCGAAATGGGCGCGGTCGAGTTGCTCAGCCGTGAGGGCGAAATCGCCATCGCCAAGCGGATCGAGGCCGGCCGCGATACGATGATCTTCGGGCTGTGCGAATCGCCGATCACCTTCAACGCGATCATCGGCTGGTCGACCGCACTCAACGAAGGGACGATGCAGCTGCGCGAGATCATCGATCTTGATGCAATGCTGTCGAAGGATCCCGCGCCCGAAAGCCTGTCGGACGACGCCGAAGACGGCGATGGCGAGATTTCCGAGAAGAACGCCGGCCCCTCGTTCAAGGAAGAGGAAGAGCCCGAAGAGGCATCCGCCGACGACGACGAGGACTCGATGACCGAGCGCCGCACGCCGCGGCCTTCGGACGACGAGGAGGAGGACAATACCCTCAGCCTCGCGCAGATGGAGGAAACGCTCAAGCCGCAGGCGCTCGAGAAGTTCGCCAGCATCACGTCGCTCTACAAGAAATTCTCGAAGGTTCAGCAGAACCGCCTCGACGCGATGGCGGCGGGCGGCGAACTGTCGAATGCGGACGAAAAGAAATATCACAAACTGCGCGAGGAACTGACGGCCGAGGTCGAGAGCGTTCAGTTCCATCAAGGCAAGATCGAGTATCTGGTCGATCAGCTCTACAGCTTCAATCGCCGTCTGACCGCGCTAGGCGGGCAGATGCTGCGCCTTGCCGAGCGGCACAAGGTCAATCGCAAGGCCTTCCTCGACAGCTATGTCGATCACGAGCTCGATGAGCAGTGGCTGACGTCGGTCGCGAGCATCGACAAGAAGTGGAAGGCCTTTGCCGAGAACGAAGGCGACGCGGTCGATCGCATCCGCACCGAAATCGCCGAGATCGCGCAATCGACCGGTATGGCGCTCGGCGAATTCCGCCGCATCGTCAACATGGTGCAAAAGGGCGAGCGCGAGGCGCGCATCGCCAAGAAGGAAATGGTCGAGGCGAACCTGCGCCTCGTCATCTCGATCGCCAAGAAATACACCAACCGCGGCCTGCAATTCCTGGATTTGATCCAGGAAGGCAATATCGGCCTGATGAAGGCGGTCGACAAGTTCGAATATCGCCGCGGCTACAAGTTCAGCACCTATGCGACTTGGTGGATCCGTCAGGCGATCACCCGCTCGATCGCGGACCAGGCGCGCACGATCCGCATTCCGGTGCACATGATCGAGACGATCAACAAGCTGGTGCGCACCTCGCGCCAATTCCTCCACGAGCAGGGGCGCGAGCCCACGCCCGAGGAAATGGCCGAGCGGCTTTCGATGCCGCTCGAAAAGGTCCGCAAGGTGATGAAGATCGCCAAGGAGCCGATCAGCCTCGAGACGCCGATCGGCGACGAGGAGGATTCGCATCTCGGCGATTTCATCGAGGACAAGAACGCGATCATCCCCGTCGATGCCGCGATCCAGGCGAACCTAAAGGAGACCGTGACACGCGTGTTGGCGTCGCTCACCCCGCGTGAGGAACGCGTGCTGCGGATGCGCTTCGGCATCGGCATGAATACCGATCACACGCTCGAGGAAGTCGGCCAGCAGTTTAGCGTGACCCGCGAACGCATCCGGCAGATCGAGGCCAAGGCGCTCAGGAAGCTCAAGCATCCCAGCCGCAGCCGCAAGATGCGGTCGTTTCTCGACCAGTGACGAAATGCCCGGCGGCAGGGGGATGGCCTGCCGCCGGACGTCGGCCGCATTCGGGATCGGTGCCGGGATGGGCTGATGCGGCCGATACACTGAGCGTCCCGGGCCGGGATTGCCTGAACGCCTGACCCAAATTTAGCGTCGGCGCGTTATCATTCGGCAACGGCGGACGCTTTGGCTGTCGCGTAATTTGCGTAATAGCTTGCCTATATCCGACGAAAACTTGGGTATAAACCCGCCGGATCGGTGGGATTTTGCGCAGAATGTGTGGAAGTGCGTCCGGATCGGACCGGCCCCCTTCCGCTTCGCAATGGTTCGGCATTTGCTGCGTCGGTGTCTAGGCAATCCCCCATCCCGACCGAGCGCAACAGCGTCAGCGCTTCCGAGCTCGTCCGTCAATTCGGCCTGTGGCAGGAACAGGCAGCGCGCGAGCCTGTCTATGTGATGCATCGCGGCCGCGCGCGCCTCGTGCTGACTTCGGTTGATCTCATGAAGCGGCTGTGCGCGCCGCGCGACACGGCGGCGGCAATGTCGATCGAGCACGCGTTGCTCCTCGACATGATGCGCGAACCGGTTATCCGGCTCGATTCCGATGTCCGCGTCATCGGCATCAATCCGGCTGCGGAAGCATGGCTCGGCCAGGCCGAGTCGGACGCCGCGGGCTCGACGCTGTCGGAAATCATGAGCGATGGCATCGGCACCTATTGCGACGCGCTGGTGCGCCGTTCCTGCCGTTTCGCCACGATCGAGACGGCAGAGCTTCCGCTGGGATCGCACCATATGACGGTCACGATCGCCCCGACGTCTCCGGGCGCACTGCTGGTCGGCGTCGAACATTCGTCCGTCCGCGACGCGGATCCGGTGGTCACGGTGCAGCATCCGATGGTGGCAGCGATGGCAGCGATCGAAATCGGTAACTGCCGGATCAACCTGCGCGGCTATGTCGATGCCGCCGATGCGGCGCTGGCCGAGCTTACCGGCTTGTCCGCTGACATGCTCCAGACCGCCCGCTTCGTTTCCCTGTTTGCGGTCGGATCCCGGGTGGCGATCGGCGACGCGCTCGACCAGGTGCTGCGAGACGGGGTGACGCGCAGCGTCGATGCCACGCTTCACCGCAATCGCGCCGCCGATCTTCCGGTTGCGATCGGGATCGCTCCGGTGCGGCCGCGCGCGGCGATCGAAGCCGCAATTGCGGTAGTCCGAGCGCAAAGCTGCTGACCGATACACCATGTGTTTACGCACTTCGCCCTAGGATCGTGCGGAAGGGCCGCGCGGGATCATCCGGTGCCGGCAAATGGGGCAATAATGGGCATCGACGCCGTCTCGATCGGGTCGCATTCGAATCCGTGGTCGCTGGTCACCGCGCTGGTGACGGCTGACGGCAGCCGGACCCACCGGGCATATGCCGCGCTGATGCGCCCCGATGCGCCGGTCCGCGACCTGGCCGACGCGATCCACATGATCTGCCTGCTGCACGGCGGCCATCCCGGCGTGCTTGATCGCGCGCTCGAACACGCCGATTCTCCGGCAATCGCCAGCTGGCTGGCCGAAGCGAATAGCGGGTTCGCCGCCGAGCGTACCCGCCTCGCGCGGTTGCTCGCGATTGCCGGTCCATTGCCCAGCACCCCGGGCCAGGCCGAGACCGAAGCCGCGGTCGCGGCGCAGCGCCATGCCCTCGACACGCTCGGGCTTTCGGATCGCAGCGGTTGTGCGCTCGGTGCCTCGGTCGCGCTCGCGATCGACTGGGCGGCGATCGGGGCCTTTCTCGATCACGCCGCGCAGTGCTTTGGCGAAGCGCTCGATCCCGCGGCGTTTCCCGACCTCCTCGCCACCGAACTGGTGATCGCCACGATCGCGGGACAGCCGGCCGTCGAACGCGCGACGATGTTCGGGGTCCAGCAGCTCGCCGCACAGCATCGCGGGCTGTGGGACCTGATCGAGGCGCGTGCACTGGCGCGCAAGCATGGCGGGTCGGTCTAGGCGCTTGCGCTTCCTCGCCCACCCCGGCTAGCGCGGGGGTTTCTCCGGCGGCGAGAGCAAGATGCGCTTCGAAGGCACCAGCAACTATATTGCAACCGACGACCTCAAGGTGGCGGTCAACGCCGCCGTCACGCTCAGGCGGCCATTGCTGGTCAAGGGCGAACCAGGAACCGGCAAGACCGTGCTCGCGTACGAGATCGCCCGTGCCGTCGACGCACCGCTGATCGAATGGAACGTCAAATCGACGACCAAGGCGCAGCAGGGCCTGTACGAATATGACGCGGTTGCCCGCCTGCGCGACGGCCAGCTCGGCGACGAGCGCGTCCACGATATCGCCAACTACATCCGCCGCGGCAAATTGTGGGAAGCGTTCACTTCGCCTGCCCTCCCCGTGCTGCTGATCGACGAGATCGACAAGGGAGATATCGAATTTCCCAACGATCTGCTCCAGGAACTCGATCGCATGGAATTCCATGTCTACGAGACCAGGGAAACGGTGAAGGCCGCCGATCGCCCGATCGTCGTCATCACGTCCAACAACGAAAAGGAGCTGCCCGACGCGTTCCTGCGCCGCTGCTTCTTCCACTATATCAAGTTCCCCGATCGCGACACGATGCAGGCGATCGTCGATGTCCATTTTCCCGGCATCCAGAAGATCCTGGTGAGCAAGGCGATGGACATCTTCTACGACTTGCGCGAAGTCCCCGGCTTGAAGAAGAAGCCCTCGACCAGCGAGTTGCTCGACTGGCTCAAGCTGCTGATGCACGAAGATATGCCGCTCGACGTGCTCCAGAACCGCGATCCGACCAAGGCGATCCCGCCGCTCCACGGCGCGCTGCTCAAGAACGAGCAGGACGTGATGCTGTTCGAACGCCTCGCCTTCATGGCGCGGCGTCAGGGGAAGGGCTGATCCGCCCGTTTAGTGGCGTGCTTCCAGCACCATGTTGAACGGACCTTCGGTAGCGCGTCGAACCCGGGAGAAGCCAGCTTCCCGCAGGATCGCGGTGATCGCAGCCTCACCCGCCTGCGCGCCCAGCGCCGCCCCGACTTCCTGTGCCAGCGACGTCGGCACGCAGATCATTGTCGAAGCATTGTAATATAGGCGGCCGACAGGGCTGGCGATGTTTTCCGCCGGCCCGGCACCTGCGATCGGCTCGACGATCATCCACAGTCCATCGTCATTGAGCATCTGTCCCACATGCTTGGCGCACCCCTGCGGATCGCCCATGTCGTGCAGGCAATCGAACACCGTCACCAGGTCGAAATCGCGCTCGGCAATCTCCTTGGCAGCGACGGCCTCGAACCGCACGCGATCGATCAGTCCGTGGGCCTGCGCATGCGAATTGGCCTGTGCGATCGAAGGTTCGTGAAAATCAAACCCGACGAACCGGCTTTGGGGATATGCTTCGGCCATCAGCAAGGTGGAGAAACCAACGCCGCAGCCGACGTCCGCCACCCGTGCTCCGGCCTTTAGCCGCGCGTCCGCCCCGTCCAGAGCGGGCAGCCATTGCTGAACCAGATTGTTGACATATCCTGGTCGAAAGAACGCCCCGACGGCGCAAAACAGGCAACTTGCCGATTGGCCCCATGCGACCCCGGCCCCGCTGCGAAACCCCTCCTCCACCTTCGCCTCACCTTCGATCATCGCCGCTGCCAGGTCGAATGCGCCGCACAGATAGACCGGACTGTCCGGGATGGCGAAAATCATCGCTTGTTCTGGGTTCAGCGAAAAGCGTTCGGTCGCCGGATCATAGTCGACATATCCGTTGGCGGCCTGCGCAAGCGCCCATTCGCGGACATAGCGCTCGGCCAGTCCGTCGGCCCGCTCCGCCAGCTCCGCTGCAGTCGCCGGACCCGCCGCATGGAGAGCATCGAATAGGCCAAGCCGAAAGCCGATCCGCGCCGTCGGAACGCTGTATGCGCCTCCCAGGTCGCCCAGCATCTTGCCCACCATCTGGTGCAGGCGGTCCATATCGACGGCCATGCCACGATCCTTTGCCTCGGCTCGACAAACCGGCGTCCGGGTTGGAACGAAGCTTGGCATTGCGGACGGTCGCTGCCTATCCGGGATACCCCGCCGGGGACGATACCTGAGGCCAGACCACTGCCACTACCCCGCGGGGCCCTTCCTCACCCGCTCGCTTCCAGATCGGCCGCCTCGGGCTGATAAGCAATCAGATCGCCCGGCTGGCATTCGAGCACCAAGCATAATTTGGACAGTGTGGAGAACCGGATACCGCGCACCTTGCCCGAGCGGAACATCGACATTTGGGTTTCGCTAAGCCCCACCCGCTGCGCCAGTTCCTTTCCGGTCATCATCCGCGCTGCCAGCATCGCGTCGAGTGTGATCCGCATCGGCATTACAGGATTTGGCCGAGTTCGGTCCGCATCGCCGCGGCATCGCGCAGCGGGCCGGCGACCAGCACCAGCAACAGCCCAACGGTGCCCAGGGTGACTGCGCCGATGTCGAAATTCCCGACCGGCCACGGCCCAGCACTGACCCAGCGCATCAGGAATGGTTCGACGAAGACGCGCACCAATCCGCCGAGGAACAGACATGTCCCAACGCGCGCCAGCAGTTCCGATAGTGTCTTCTCGACGGCGTCGCCTTTGGCGAGCGCGCCGAGAGCGCGGTGGACCGTCCAGATCGCGACCAGATAGAACAGCGCCGGCAATGTCGCGACGATCTGTGCGTAGCGGACCGTGGTGTCGCTTGGACCGATCACCAGCCCTGTACTGTTCAATGCGATTCCCAGCGTCACGGCAGCAAGTACCAGCCCGGTCAGTATCTGCGCGATCCTCGCATGTTTCGATATCGACATCGGCACAGCGTCCTTCCTCTCCCGCACTTTACGTCTTAATTGCATCAGTGATCAATTAAAGCAACAGTTAAATTGGTCGCGGGCGGCCTGCGGGGTAGCAAAGGTTTAACCAGATTCGGAAACCCAGCCGCAGCATCGCGGCGCTATCCCGGCGCTATGCATCGCAGCATCCTGTCCATGCTTTGTGCCGCGCTTCCGCTGGGATTGGTGCCAGCCGCGCCCGTCGCCGCCACACCGCGCGATGCCGCTACCTCGATTCTCAACTATGTCGGCGAATGCGTGCCTTTCGCCCGCCAGGTGTCGGGTATCCAGATCTGGGGCAATGCCTGGACCTGGTGGGATCAGGCCCGCGGAAAATATGCGCGCGGCAGCCGGCCCAAGGTCGGCGCGGTACTGGTGTTCGCAAAGACCGATCAGCTTCGGCTCGGCCATGTCGCGGTGGTCAGCCGGATTATCGAGGACCGCACGGTGATGGTCACGCACGCCAACTGGTCGCGCGTGGGCGGCAAGCGCGGTCATGCCGAACAGGACGTGACGTTGTTCGACGTGTCGCCGCGCGGTGACTGGAGCCGCGTCAAGGTCTGGTACCGCGACAATACCGGCCTCGGCGGCAGCTCTTACCCCGTCTACGGGTTCATCTACGGCACGCCCGAAGCCGGACGCGTCGCCCCTGCCCGGCCGGTCGCCGAACTGACCGGCGCACGTCCCGACTATGTCGGATCGCTCATCGACGCCTACGCAAAATGACGAAGGGTTAGCGCGGCTTTAACTGTTGCATGCGAATCGTAGTGCCGATGACGCTGCCCGATGCCGCACCGCTCTCCCGCCGTGATTGGGCGATTATCGTAGCGATCACCGCCGCGGGCTGCGCACTGCGCATCGCGATGGCGCAAGGGGCGCTGTGGCTCGACGAGGCATGGTCGGCGATGCACGCGCATGAGGTGGCGACGCCGCTCGGCATCTTCCTCGGGATCAACCACGACAACAACCATCACCTCAACAGCCTGTGGATGCAGGCGGTCGGGATCGACGCACCGCCGCTATTGCAACGCGCGCTGGCAATCGCGACCGGCACCGCGTCGATCGTCGTTGCCGCCCGGCTGATGGCACGCTCGGGCAACGTCGCCGCCATCGTCGCCGCAGCGCTATTCGCCTTCTCTCCGTTCTTCGCCAATTATGGGTCGGAGGCGCGCGGTTATGCGCCGATGATCCTGGCGCTGCTGATGGTGATGCTGCACGTCGATCGCTGGCTGGCCGGGGCACCGCGACCAACGACGTCGCTGATCCTGTGGGCCATGATCGGCATGCTGTCCCAACTGATGATGGCGATCGGCCTGGTCGCTGTCGCAGGCTGGGCCTTCGTGACGCTGCGGCAGCGTGACGGCTGGCGAAGCGCGGTGCGGGAGACGCTGCGCAGTTTCGCGCCGGCTGCTGTCGCCGCCGCGGCGGTACTCGGCGGCATCCTGCTTGCGGCGAGGATCAACTCCGGCGGCATGCGGTTCGGCAATCTTGAGCCCTTCACCTATTTCCACCAGCTCAAGGCGCTGTTTTCGGTCGTCGGATACACGATCGGCGTGCCGGAGATCGAGCTATGGCCGGGGCTCGCGCTGCTGGTCGCGCTGGGCGTCGCGATCCGGATCCGCATCGATCGCCTGCCGCTCTACTGGCTGGCGCTGATCGGCTTTCCCATCGTCGTCGCCATCGTCCATCCGGCCAATCCCGGCCATGCTCGCTACTACACGCTGATCGCAGTGGCGATGCTGCTGATGATCGCCGACATCGCCGCGCGCGGTTGGTCGGCCCGCGGCTGGCTGCGCGCTGCCGCCGCAACCGGCATCGCCGCGATCCTTGTCGCCAGTGTGGTCGAGGACATCCGGCTGATCGCCAACCAGCGCGGCGACCCCGGCCGCGCCATCACCGCGATGGCCGCGCTGACCCCCGACGGAGCGACCGCCTTCGTCGAGCGCGACAGCGCGGTACCCGTGCTCGCGACCGCCGCGCGGACCGGGCAATATCCACTGGCTATCCGGCGCAGCCCCTGCCCCGCTCCCGACTATTTGTTCATCGATCGCTATAACGGCGAGTCGCTGCCGGGACCGCAGCGCCGCTGCGGCCGCGACTATGTGCCGATCGCGACGATGCGCGCGCGCGGAATGACCAATTTCCACTGGCGCCTCTATCGCCGCCGCTGAGCGCTTGCGCCGCGTCATGGCGCAAGGCACATCCGCGTCATGTTCCACGGTTTCATCGACGAACTGCGCGCCGCCGGCATCCCGGCCAGCCTCAAGGAGCATCTGGTGCTGCTTGACGCGCTCCGACAGGACGTGATCGAGCACACGCCCGAGCAATTCTATTTCCTGTCGCGCGCGATCTTCGTCAAGGACGAGGGCCTGCTCGACCGCTTCGACCAGGTCTTCGCAAAGGTATTCCGCGGCGTCGCCACCAGCTTCGGTGCCGCGCCTGCCGATGTTCCCGAGGAATGGCTCAAGGCAATCGCAGAGAAATACCTGACGCCCGAGGAAATGGCGCAGATCGAATCGCTGGGATCGTGGGAAGAGATCATGGCGACGCTCCGGCAGCGGCTCGAGGAGCAGCACGAGCGCCATCAGGGCGGCAGCAAGTGGATCGGCACCGGCGGCACCTCGCCCTACGGCAATTCCGGTTACAATCCCGAAGGCGTTCGCATCGGCGGCGAGAGCAGGCACAAGCGCGCGCTCAAGGTCTGGGACCAGCGTGAGTTCCGCAATCTGGACTGCAGCCGCGAACTGGGGACGCGCAACATCAAGGTCGCGATGCGCCGCCTGCGACGTTTCGCCAGGGAAGGCGCTGCCGACGAACTCGACATCGACGCGACGATCGACGGCACCGCCAGGCAGGGCTGGCTCGACGTCCGCATGCGGCCGGAGCGACACAATGCGGTCAAACTGCTGCTGTTTCTCGACGTTGGCGGGTCAATGGATCCGTTCGTGACGCTATGCGAGGAGCTGTTCTCCGCGGCGACATCGGAATTCAAGAATCTCGAATTCTACTATTTCCACAACTGCCCCTACGAAGGCGTTTGGAAGGACAATCGCCGCCGCTTCGCCGAGCGCACCCCGACCTGGGACGTGCTCCACAAATTCGGTCATGACTACAAGCTGGTGTTCGTCGGCGACGCCTCGATGAGCCCGTACGAGATTACCCACCCCGGCGGCTCGGTCGAGCATTTCAACGAGGAAGCCGGCGCGGTATGGATGCAGCGGTTGGTCAGCACCTATCCGTCCGCGGTCTGGCTCAACCCCGTCCCCAAGGAGCAATGGGACTATTCGCAGTCGGTCCGCATCCTGCGCGACCTGATGCACGATCGCATGTACCCGCTGACCCTGTCGGGGCTGGACGAGGCAATGCGCGAACTCAGTCGCAAGAAATAGGCTAGAGCCGCTCCACCGCGCGGTGCAGCTTGCGCAGCATCGTCACGTCGCCCGCCGGGGCATCTGCCGCCTCGCCAGCCAGCGCCATCAACCGGACCGCACCGAAACTCGCTGCCAGCCCCTTCAGCCGGGACGCCGCCGCGCGCCACTGCGTGGTTTCACCGGCAAGGTCGAGCGTTGCCAGACTGCGCTGCACACCGTCGAGAAATGCCTCGCGCAACTCGGCGATCAGCGCGGGTTCATCGCCCACCGCTGCCGCCAGCGTCGCATCGATTGCTCCGGGATCATAGGCCATGCGTGCGACGTTAGCGCCAAGGTGCTTAACGCTTCGTAGCTATTTAGTTGGTGCGCTTCCGAAACATGGTAAACATGTGCCCATGAACGGGGGTTCTCAGATCATCGGTATTCGTCCTCCCCAGGAAGACGACGGCGCAACCCTTGGCGAAGCGGCGATCGAATCGCCCGCGCCAGAGACGATCGGCGATCCCGATTATTGGGAAGACCCGGTCGAAGAACCGCCGCGCGAAGGGCCTGCTTGGCTGCCGGCGCTGGCGATCCTCGCCACCCTCGCATGGATCGGCGGCATGGTTGCGCTCAGCTGGACGGCGCTGATCGCGATGGACCCGGTCGGCGTCGTCCAGTTCGCCGCCGCCTTGCTGGTTCCGCCGCTCGTCCTGGGCATGCTGTGGCTGATCGTTCAGCGCAACAGCCGCGCGGAGGCGCGCCGTTTTGGCGTCACCGCGCGTGCCATGCGCGCCGAGGCGAGCGCGCTCGACCATGTCGTCGCCGCATTGTCGCATCGTATCGAGGCGAGCCGCAGCAGCCTTGCCGCGCAGAGCCACGAATTGCTGACGATGGGCGATCGCGCGGCGGGCCGGCTCGAAGCGGTCAGCAGCGGGATGGCGCAGGAAGCCAAGGCGCTGCACGGCGCCGCGCGCGTCCTGGTCGATTCGGCCGGACAGGCGGAACAGAAGCTCACTGTCACGCTGGCGATGATGCCGAAGGCGCATGGCGAACTCGGCCAGATGGCGACGACGCTCGAATCGCTGGGCCTGTCGGCAAGCGAGCGGGTCGCGGGCCTTGACGCGCAATTCGCCGCGCTGGCGGAGCGTGGACGCGAGGCGGATACCGTCGCGGGCGGCGCGGCACAGCGGCTTGCGGCGCATATCGCGCGGATGGAGGCGATGTCGGAGACCGCAGGCGCGCGGCTCGAAGCGGTGGCGGGCGAGATGTCGGCGACCGTCGATGGCGTGCTCGACCGCGCGGCGCAGGCCGTGGATGAAGCGCGCAAGGGCATCACGGCCCAGGGCGACGCCACGCTGGCAATGCTCTCGGCCAGCCATGACGCAATCGAACGCTCGGGACGCGAGGGCAGCGACGCGCTCGCCGAGCGCATTGCCGCGGTCGAGGCAGCGATCGACCGAATCGCTGCGCGGCTCGGCGACGAACAGGCGCGCAGCGACGCACTGTTCGCTTCGCTCGACCACGGACTGGTCGAGACCTCGGCGCAGTTCGACGTGCTGCACCAGATCGGGCTGGATCGCACCCGAGATCTGTCCGCGTCGGTCAGCGCACTGACGCAGGGCGCCGATGCCGCCACCCAAGCGATCCGTCAGGGCCACGAAACTGCCGATGCGATGATCGGGTCGGCCGACGCGCTGTTGACCGCGCTCGATGCGGCGACACGCGAGATCGACGAGACCTTGCCCGAAGCCTTGCGCCGCCTCGATACGCGCATCGGCGAAAGCCGCGCGGTCGTCGCCGCGTCGAAGCCCGAATTGCTGGCGCTCGTCGCCGCGGCCGAGAGCACGCACGACGCGATCGAGGCGATCGCCGGCGTCATCGCCGACCAGCGCCGGGGCATGGAAGCGCTCGGCCAGGAACTGACCGCCACGCTCGACGATGGCCGCGTGCGCATCGACGGGATCGAAACCACCGTCGCCTCGACGATCGAGCGTACCGACGCGTTCGTCCAGCGCAGTGCGCCAGCGTTGGTTCAGGCGCTCGACCAGATGCGCGACAGCGCCGCCCGCACGGCCGACCAGGCGCGCGCCGCGCTGGCATCGGTGATCCCGCAGGCGGCGCAGCGGCTCGAGGCGGAAGGCACCGCAGCATTGTCGCGATCGATTGGCGCTGCGGTGTCGGAACAGATCGCGGATCTTACCGCCGCCGCCGATCAGGCAGTGATTGCCGCGACGCGTGCTTCCGATGCGATTGCGGAACGGATGCTGACGATCCGCGAAACCACCGCTGCGATCGAGGCGCGCATCGACGACGCGCGCGAGGCGATCGAGACCGCCGATCACGACAATCTCTCACGCCGCGTGTCGCTGCTCATCGAAGCGCTCAACTCGACCGCGATCGACATCACCAAGTCGTTCGCGCACGACGTGTCCGACAGCGCCTGGGCAGCCTATCTCAAGGGCGATCGCGGCGTGTTCACCCGCCGCGCGGTGCGGCTGATCGACAATGGTCAGGCGCGGGAAATCTCGGCACTCTACGATACCGACGACAATTTCCGGGCGCAGGTCAATCGCTACATCCACGATTTCGAAGCGATGCTGCGCCAGATCCTTGCCACCCGCGACGGCTCGCCGCTCGGCGTTACGGTGCTGTCGTCGGATATGGGCAAGCTCTACGTCGCGCTGGCGCAGGCGATCGAGCGGCTGCGCGCGTAGCGGCGCGCATCATCGGTGGGCGAAGTCGAACATCTCCGCCGTCACCCAGCCATTGACGTAGTTGAGGTAGAACAGCGCGAACAGCGCCGTCGCGACGATCGTGCCCCATTTGACCACGCGCCACGGCCGGAACAGATGCGGCGCGCTGTCCGCCTGCCCCGGCACCAGCGGCTCGCCCAGCTCCTGCGACGTGCGCACCCCGAACGGCAGCACGATGAAGGCGCTGAACACCCAGAACAGGAAATAGATCGCCAGCGCCGACTGCCACTTCATACGGTCAGACCTCGATCACCATGACGTCGACGACGGGCTTCTTGCCGGTCCAGCGCGTCGCCACGCGGCGCACGCTCAGTCGCACGCTTTCCTTCAGCGCATCGATGTCCTTGCTGCCCGACCGCACTGCCTCGCGCGCCGCATCGCCCGCTTCGGCGATAAACGGATCGCGATCCTCCTCTACCGGGATGCCCTGGATCCGGACTTCGGGAGTTCCCACCAGCTTACGTCCCTTGCCGAGTGCGAGCGCGACCGAGATCAGCCCGTAATTGGCGATACGCCGCCGCTCGTTGATCGTCCCGCCGTCGGCCGGCAGGATCACGTCGCCGTCGAGCACCAAACGTCCGACCGGCGCGTCGCCGATCTTGGCGGGCTTTCCCGGCGCGAGCCGGACGATCGCACCATCGGCCTGAACGATGCTGGAGGGAATGCCGCATTCCGCGCCGAACCGCGCCTGCTCCATCAGATGGCGCATCTCGCCATGCACCGGCACCAGCACGTCAGGCCGGATCCAGTCGTACATCGCGCGCAATTCGGGTCGTCCGGGATGCCCCGACACATGGATATGCGCCTGCTTGTCGGTGACGAGGTGGACGCCCTTGCCGGCCAGGATATTCTGGATACGGCCGATCGCGACTTCATTGCCGGGAATCTGCTTCGACGAGAACAGCACGGTATCGCCCGCCTCCAGCTTGATCTGGTGCGTGCCGTCGGCAACGCGCGCCAGTGCCGCGCGCGGCTCGCCCTGGCCGCCGGTGGCGATGATCATCACCTTGTCGCGTGGCAGCCGCATTGCCGTTTCGAAATCGACCGTCTCGGGGAAATCGCGAAGATACCCCGTCGCCTTGGCAACCTTGAGAATGCGGTCGAGCGAACGCCCGGCGACGCACACGCGGCGCCCGGCGGCGGTGGCGACCTCACCCAGAGTGTGCAGCCGCGCGGCATTGGAGGCAAAGGTGGTAACCATCACCCGGCCCTTGGCCTTGGCAACCTCGGCATCGAGTCCGGGCCGGACGCCGCGTTCAGAACCCGAGGCTTCGGCGTTGAACACGTTGGTCGAATCGCACACCAGTGCCAGCACGCCCTCGTCGCCGATCGCGGCGAGCTCCGCTGCGCTCGAAGGGCGCCCCATCACCGGAGTTTCGTCAAGCTTCCAGTCGCCGGTATGGAATATCTTGCCGTGCGGCGTGTCGATCAGCAGCGCATTGGCTTCGGGAATCGAATGCGACAGCGGCACGAACGTCACGCCGAACGGCCCGATCTTTACCGGCTTGGCTGGATCGACGATCTTGAGCTTGACCTGGTTGGAAATGCCTTCCTCGTCGAGCTTCCCGCGGATCAGCCCGGCGGTAAACGGCGTCGCATAGAGCGGCACGCCGAGGTCCGCGGCGAAATAAGGCAGTGCCCCGATATGATCCTCATGCCCGTGCGTCAGCACGATACCGACCAGATCGTCGAGGCGGTCTTCGATGAACTGCAGGTCGGGAAGGATGACATCGATGCCGGGATAGGCCGGGTCGGCAAAGGTGATGCCGCAATCGACCATCAACCACTTGCCCTTGGTGCCATAGAGATTGACGTTCATGCCGATCTCGCCCGATCCGCCGAGCGCGACGAAAACCAGTTCGTTCTTGGGAGTCACAATTTTCCTGTTCTATTCTGGGCGGGGGCACAAGATGGTGCCGCTTCCCGCGTGTCAAATATGGGTACGTAGCCGCAACAATGCCAGCCCCTGGATGGTCAGGTCGGGCTCGATCGCATCGAAGATGTCGGTCTGCTGCTCGAACAGGACGGCAAGGCCGCCCGTGGCGATGACCTTCGTCGGACGCCCGACCTCGGCCTTCATGCGGCCGACCAGCCCCTCGATCATCGCCACATAGCCCCAGAAGATACCGATCTGCATCTGATCGACCGTGTTGCGGCCGATCACGCTGCTGGTCGCCGGTGCCTCGATCGCGATACGCGGTAGCTTGGCGGCGGCGGTCACCAGCGCGTCGAGCGACAGGTTGATCCCCGGGGCGATGATGCCGCCCTTGTACGCTCCGGTATAGTCGGCCAGGTCGAACGTCGTCGCGGTGCCGAAATCGACGATGATCAGGTCGCCGGGATGGCTGTCGTGCGCGGCGAGGATGTTGAGCACGCGATCGGCACCGACGCTGTGCGGTTCGTCGACATCGAGCGAGATTGGCCAGGCCATCGCGCCCTGCCCCGCGACCAGCGCTTCGACCGCGAAATATTTTTGCGCCAGCACCTGAAGATTGTGGAGCGCGCGCGGCACCACCGTGCCGATGATCACCGCATCGACGGCGCCGCGCTCGAGCCCCTCGAGTTGAAGCAGCTGGTTGAGCCACACCGCATATTCGTCCGCCGTCCGCCTGGGGTCGGTCGCAATCCGCCAGCGCGCGCGGATTTCCCTGCCTTCGACCAGCGCGAAGACCATGTTGGTATTGCCGGCATCCACCGCGAGCAGCATTTGTTCGTCCCAGAGTTCAAGTCAGTCCAGCAGGAAGACATCGCCGGCGTGCATGACATGCCGAGACCCGTCGGCCAAGCGCAGCATCAATGCGCCGCTTTGATCGAGGCCGTCGAACAATCCTTCGAGCGTAGTGCCATCGGGCTGGCGTACGGACAATGCGGAACCGGTCGGGTGCGCACGCGCTACCCAGCGGGCGCGGATTGGTCCCAGCCCTTCGCTCCGCCACCGCGACAGCCAGCGGGCCAAGGCCTCTGCAAGCGTTTCGAGCAGCGCTTCCGGGCTCAGCTCGATGCCGTGGGAAGCCAGACTGGTGGTCGGTCGATCCGGCAGGGCCGGATGCGCAGCGAGGTTGACGCCGAAGCCGATCACCACTGCATCGTCGGCACGCTCGAGGAGAATACCGGACAGCTTCTTCCCACCGACGATGAGATCGTTGGGCCATTTCAACTTCACATCATCATTCGCACGAAGATAGGCGGAGACGGCTTCTTCCAATGCGACCGCCGCGACCAGCGCGAGCGTGGCGGCGGGCGGATCGCCAGCCAGCACCCGCACGATGGTGCTCGCGTACAGATTACCCGGCGGCGACGCCCATGCCCGCCCCAGGCGCCCACGTCCTCCGCTCTGGACATCGGCGCGCAACCACGTCCCGTCGGCTACGCCACCCTGCGCGAGCGCCAGCAAGTCCGCGTTGGTCGATCCGGTCTCGGCGACGTGGACGATGTGCGGCGTCAGAACAGTGCCCGCGCCGCGTTCAGGCTCCAGCCGCCGAGCAGCGGGATCGCCAGATAGCCGAGCGGCGAAATGAACGCGGCGGTCAGCCCGATCAGGCCGCTTTCGACCATGCTGCCCGCGGGCGCGAAGGCCGGTGCCGGATCGTCGAAATACATCGTCTTGATCACGCGCAGATAGTAATAGGCCCCGATCACCGACGCGGCGATGCCGACCACCGCCAGCGGGAACAGCCCGGCACTGACCGCCGCCTCGAACACCGCGAACTTGGCGTAGAACCCGAATAGCGGCGGGATCCCCGCCAGGCTGAACATGAACATCGCCAGCGCCAGTGCGAGGCCGGGCCGCGTCGACGACATGCCCGACAGGCTGGCAACCGTCTCGACCGGCTGTCCATCGGCACCGCGCATTTGCAGCACCACCAGGAAACTGCCGAGCGTCATCGCGACATAGATCGTCATGTACATCAGCACGGCGGCGACGCCTTGTTGCGTGCCTGCCGCCAGCCCGATCAGGGCAAAGCCGATATTGTTGATCGACGAATAGGCGAGCAGCCGCTTGATGTTGGTCTGGCCGATTGCCGCAACCGCACCCAGCACGATCGAGGCCAGGCTCGCGAAGATCACGATCTGGCGCCAGTCGCTCGTCGCCGGCCCCATCGCCTCGATCGCGACGCGGATGGCGAGGCCAATCGCGGCGACCTTGGGTGCCGACGCGAAGAACGCCGTCACCGGCGTAGGTGCGCCTTCATAGACATCGGGCGTCCACATGTGGAACGGCACTGCGGAGATTTTGAACGCCAGCCCGGCAAACACGAACACCAGCCCGAACAGCAACCCCGTCGATGTCCCGCCAGCATAGGCCGCGGCGATGCCGGTGTAGAGCGTCGTTCCGGTGAACCCATAGACCAGACTGACGCCGTACAGCAGGATACCGCTGGCAAGGGCGCCGAGCACGAAATATTTGAGGCCGGCTTCCGCCGACCGCGCGTCCTGCCGCATGAAGCTCGCCAGGACATAGGCTGCCAGGCTCTGGAGCTCGAGCCCGACATAGAGGCTGAGCAGATCGCCCGACGACACCATCATCCCCATGCCGACCGCGGACAGCAGGATCAGCACCGGATATTCCGGACGCAGGTCGTCCCCCGAAGTCTGCTCGAAAAAGCGCGGCGCAATCACGATTGCGACCGCGGCGGCGATATAGATCAGCAGCTTGGCGAACGCTCCGAACGCATCGGCGCGGTACAGGCCGTAGAACGCCTCACCTCCGCTCGACGCCGGGCCGATCAGCGCGATCGCGGCGCCGCCGAGCACCGCGATCGAGGTCCAGCTAACCGCGCGCGTCGACGCCTGCCCGCCCCATGCCGCCACCAGCATCAGGATCAACGCACCGCCGGTGAGCACCAGCTCGGGCAGCGCCATCGCGAGTTGGGCCGAATAATCCATCAATGGCCTTCCCCGTGCGCTTGCGCGGCACTTTCAGAATGTCCTTCGGCCGCCACGATACGCGCCTCCTGCGCTGCGATGGCCTCCGGCGTACCGAGTGTAGGCCGCGAGTCGCCGCCCGGATTGGCGCGGTCGATCCGATCCAGCAGCGTCGCGACGTCGGCGCGCATCGGTGCCAGAAACGGTTCCGGATAAACGCCCATCCACAGCACCACTGCGGCGATCGGCGCCAGCAGAGCCAGCTCGCGCTTCGAAAGGTCGGGCATCGCGCGGACGTCGTCCTTGGTCAGCTCGCCCCACACCACGCGGCGGTACAGATACAGCATGTATGCGGCGCCCAGAATGATGCCGGTCGTGCACAGCAGCGCGATCGTCGTCGATACCTGATACGTCCCCGCCAGGCTCAGGAACTCGCCGACGAAGCCGCTGGTGCCCGGCAGACCGATCGACGCCATCGTGAACAGCAGGAACAGGATGGCATATTGCGGCATGTTGTTCGCCAGCCCGCCATAGCGCGCGATCTCGCGGGTATGCAGCCGGTCATAGATGACGCCGACGCACAGGAACAACGCGCCCGAGACGAGGCCATGCGACAGCATGACGATCATCGCGCCTTCGATACCCTGCTGGTTGAACGCGAACAGACCGATCGTGACGATCGCCATATGCGCGACCGACGAATAGGCGATCAGCTTCTTCATGTCTTGCTGCACCAGCGCGACCAGCGAGGTGTAGATCACCGCCACCGCCGACAGCCCGAAGATCAGCCAGGTCAGCTGCCCCGACGCTTCGGGAAACATCGGCAGGCTGAAGCGCAGGAACCCGTATCCGCCCAGCTTGAGCAGCACGCCCGCCAGGATAACCGATCCCGCGGTCGGCGCCTGAACATGCGCGTCGGGCAGCCAGGTGTGCACCGGCCACATCGGCATCTTGACCGCGAACGATGCAAAGAACGCCAGCCACAGCCAGGTCTGCACCCCGGCCGGGAAGTCATACTCCATCAGGTCCGGGATGTACGACGTCCCCGCATTGACGCTCATATAGAGCATCGCGATGAACATCAGCACCGATCCGAGCAGCGTGTAGAGGAAGAACTTGTAGCTCGCGTAGATTCGGTTCGCCCCGCCCCAGATCCCGATGATCAGGTACATCGGGATCAGGCCGCCTTCGAAGAAGATATAGAACAGGAACAGGTCCTGCGCGGCGAAGGTGCCGATCATCAGCAGCTCGACCATCAGGAACGCGGCCATATATTCCGGCACGCGCTTTTCGATCGCCACCCAGCTCGCGCCGATGCAGATCGGCATCAGGAACACGCTGAGCATGATCAGCATCAATGCAAAGCCGTCGATGCCGAGCGCCCATGCGAACCGCCCGAACAGCGGCGCATATTCGGTGAACTGCCACTGCGGCGCCGAAGCGGCGATATCGAAATTGGCCCACAGCATCAGCCCGAGCGCAAGGTCGATCAGCGTGGCGATCAATGCCGTCCAGCGCGCGGTCCTCGCATCGACGAACAGGCATGCGATCGCCGCCAGTGCAGGCACCAGCAACATGATCGACAGGATTGGGAACCCGTTCATCGCGTGATCGCCCAGGTCACGGCCGCGGTCAGGCCGATCAGCATGATGAAGGCATAGCTATAGACATATCCCGATTGCAGCCGCCCGGCGATCCGGCTCGAAAGGCCCACGAACGCGGCGGAGCCATTGGGCCCGAAGCGGTCGATCGTCCCTTCGTCGCCCGCCTTCCAGAACAGCCGCCCGATCGCGAACGCCGGACGCACGAACAGCAGGTCGTACAGTTCGTCGAAATACCATTTGTGCAACAGGAAGCGGTGCAGGATCCGGAAGTGTCCGGCAAACGTCGCCGAGAAGCCGGGCCGCAGGATGTAGGTGTAGAATGCCGCGACGAAGCCGATCACCATGACGATGCTCGCGGCCAGCTTCACCAGCAACGGCACTTCGTGCATCGCGTGCGCCAGCCCGGCGTCGAAATAGAGCGCGCCTTTCCAGAACGCCTCGCCCGCCTCCGGCTCGATGAACCAGTGGTGGAAGACATAGCCCGAGAGCACAGCGCCCAGCGTCAGCAGCAGCAGCGGGATCAGCATCGCCAGCCCGCTCTCATGCGGATGATAGCCCGCGGTCCCGGTCGCCACCTGGCTCGCATGCGCGGCTTGCGTCGATGGAGCGTGTCCGGCGTCTTCCTGCGCGGGGTCGTCATGGTCATTCGCATCGTGCGCCGCATGCGCCGCGTGCTGGATATGCTCCGACCCTGCCCAGCGCGGCTTGCCCCAGAAGGTCAGGAACATCAGCCGCCACGAATAGAAGCTGGTCAGCAGCGCCGCGATCGTGCCGACCCAGAACGCGCCCTGTCCCTCGGCGCCCGCGGCCCATGCCGACTCAAGGATCGCGTCCTTCGAATGGAACCCGGCAAATCCGCCGAAGCCGTAGATCCCGACGCCGGTGATCGCCAGCGTTCCCGCCAGCATCGTCCAGAACGTCACCGGGATATGCTTCCTGAGGCCGCCATAGAAGCGCATGTCCTGTTCATGATGCATCGCGTGGATCACCGATCCCGCGCCAAGGAACAGCAGCGCCTTGAAGAACGCGTGGGTGAACAGGTGGAACATCGCCGCGCCATACGCGCCGACGCCCGCAGCGAAGAACATGTAGCCGAGCTGCGAACAGGTCGAATACGCGATGACCCGCTTGATATCGGTCTGCACCGTGCCGATCGTGGCGGCAAAGATACAGGTCGCCGCGCCCACTCCGGTCACGACCGCCAATGCCACCGGCGACACCTCGAACATCGGCGACAGGCGGCACACCATGAACACGCCCGCCGTCACCATCGTCGCGGCGTGGATCAGCGCGGACACCGGTGTCGGCCCCTCCATCGCGTCGGGAAGCCAGGTGTGGAGGCCAAGCTGCGCCGACTTGCCCATCGCGCCGATGAACAGCAGCAGGCACAGGATCGTCATCGTATCGAGACGGTATCCCAGGAAGCCGATCGTCGATCCCGCCATCTCGGGCGCCATTTCGAGGATTGCCGGGATCGAGATGGTGTCGAACACCAGATAGGTGCCGAAAATGCCGAGCATGAAGCCGAGGTCGCCGACGCGGTTCACGACGAATGCCTTGATCGCAGCCGCCTGCGCTGACGGCTTCTTGTACCAGAATCCGATCAACAGGTAGCTGGCGAGGCCCACGCCTTCCCAGCCGAAGAACATCTGGACCAGATTGTCGGCAGTCACCAGCATCAGCATCGCAAAGGTGAACAGCGACAGGTACGCGAAGAACCGCGGCTGGTCCGGATCCTCCTCCATATAGCCCCAGCTATAGAGGTGGACGAGCGCCGACACCGACGTGATCACGACCAGCATCACCGCGGTCAGCGCATCGACGCGCAGCGCCCAATCGACGGTCATGCTGCCCGACTGCATCCACAAAAGCACCGGGGTCACCGTCGCTTCGCTGGTACCGCTCAAAAAGCCGAGGAAGATCGGCCACGAAAGCGCACACGAAACGAAAAGCGCTGCGGTCGTCACGGCCTTGGCCGCGACGCTGCCGATCGCGCGATTGCCCAGACCAGCGACGATCGCGGCCAGTAGCGGCAGGAAAACGAGTAATTGGATCACCAGAGGATCACCCCTTCATCCGGCTGGGATCGTCGACCGCGATCGAACCGCGGCCGCGGAAATAGATGACGAGAATGGCGAGCCCGATCGCAGCCTCGCCCGCCGCCACGGTCAGCACGAACATCGCGAACACCTGGCCCACAAGGTCGCCCAGATACGCTGAAAACGCCACAAGGTTGAGGTTCACCGCCAGCAGGATCAGCTCGATCGCCATAAGGATGACGATCAGGTTCTTGCGATTGGCGAAGATGCCTAGCACCCCCATCGTGAACAGGATCGCCGATACGACGAGATAATGGGTAAGCCCGATCACAGCTCCACTCCCTGCCCGACCGGCGGATTGACGTTGCGCGTCGCATCCTTGGCGCGGCGGTTGATCTGGCGGTTGATATCCTGCTTCAGCACGCCCGACCGCTCGCGATAGGTCAGCACGATCGCGCCGATCATCGCGACCAGCAGCACGAGCCCGGCACCCTCGAACACGAACAGATAGCGTGTGTAGAGCAGCCGCCCGATCGCCTCGATATTGGCAACGCCCGGATCGATCGGCGCGACCCGCGCGGCAAGATCGACGCCGCCCGCACTCCAAGCTCCCACCCCGATCAGAATCTCGGCGACCAGCACCGCCGCCAGCAGCAGCCCGAACGCCGCATAGCGCACGAAGCCGGCGCGCAGCTCGGCGAAATCGATGTCGAGCATCATCACCACGAACAGGAACAGCACCGCGACCGCGCCGACATAGACGATGACCAGCAGCATCGCGATGAACTCGGCACCGACCAGCACCATCAGCCCGGCTGCGTTGAAGAACGCCAGGATCAGCCAAAGCACCGAATGCACCGGATTGCGCGACGATATCGTCATCGCGCCCGACAGCAGCACGACGCCCGCGAACAGGTAAAAGGCGATGGCCTGGATCAATGCCCAGTCCCTTGCGATGCGTGAATCATTCGAACCCCTTCGGTGGCGGTCGCTTAGCGATACGGGGCGTCGGCGGCAAGGTTCGCGGCGATCGCGCGTTCCCAGCGATCGCCGTTCGCGAGCAGCTTGTCCTTGTGATAGATCAGCTCTTCGCGCGTCTCGGTGGCGAACTCGAAATTCGGCCCCTCGACGATCGCATCGACCGGGCATGCCTCGGCGCAAAGTCCGCAATAGATGCACTTGGTCATGTCGATGTCGTAGCGCGTCGTGCGCCGCGATCCGTCGTCGCGCGGCTCGGCCTCAATCGTGATCGCCAGCGCCGGGCAGACCGCCTCGCACAGCTTGCACGCGATGCAGCGCTCCTCGCCATTGGGATAGCGGCGCAGCGCATGCTCGCCCCGGAACCGCGGCGAGATCGGGTTCTTCTCGTACGGATAGTTGATCGTCGCCTTGGCCTTGAAGAAATAGCGCAAGGTCAGCGCGTGCGCCTTGAGGAACTCCCACAAGGTGAACGAACGAATGGTCTGGGCGAGGCTCATGCGGCCACTCCATAACGGGTAAGCATCAGATACCCCGACACCAGGAATACGAACAACAGCGACATCGGCAGGAATATCTTCCAGCCCAGCCGCATCAGCTGGTCATAGCGATAGCGCGGCACCGTCGCCTTGATCCACGAGAAGATGAAGAAGAAAACCAGGATCTTGGCGAACAGCCACAGGATACCCGGAATGTCGAACCACGGGATCAGGTCGATGTTGAGCGGCGGCAGATACCCGCCCCAGAACAGCACCGCATTGAGCGTGCACATCAAAATGACGTTGGCATATTCGCCCAGCCAGTAGAGCGCGAACGCCATCGACGAATATTCGGTCTGATATCCTGCGACCAGCTCGCTTTCCGCCTCGGTGAGGTCGAACGGCGCGCGCTGCGTCTCGGCCAGGGACGAGATCAGGAACACCACGGCCATCGGGAACAGCAGCGGGTTGAAGCCGAAGCCGTTGAACAGCCCTAGCACATGTCCCTGCTGCTGTGCGACGATTTCCGACAGGTTGAAGCTGCCTGCCCACAGCACGACCGAAATCAGCACGAAGCCGATCGCGACTTCATAGCTGACCATCTGCGCCGCCGCACGGATCGCCGAAAAAAACGGGTATTTCGAATTGGACGACCACCCTGCCAGGATGATGCCATAGACCCCGAGCGACGACGCCGCGAGCACGTAGAGCAACCCGACATTGATGTCGGCCAGCACCACGCCGACATCGAACGGCACCACCGCCCACACGATCAATGCGACGGTAAAGGTGATGATCGGCGCCAGCAGGAACAGCCCCTTGTTGGCACTGGTCGGGATGATCGTTTCCTGCAGGAACACCTTCAGGCCATCGGCGAAGGACTGCAGCAGCCCGAACGGCCCGACCACGTTCGGTCCCTTGCGCAGCGCCATCGCCGCCCAGATCTTGCGATCGGCATAGATGATCATCGCCACCGCCAGCATCACCGGCAGAGCGATCAACAGGATGCCGGCGATCGTCGCGGTGAACCACGCGCCTTCGTAGCCCATGCCGATCGACTGGAAGAATGTGGTCATTGGCGAACCCCTTCCCCCGTTCGTGTCAAGCGAAGTCGAGACACGGTGAGGGAGCGTGACTGTGCCGTTTCTCGACTACGCTCGAAACAAACGGCATCCCAAGGAGAATGGATCACTCCGCCGCCTCCGCGAAATCCTGTCCGTGGACCAGCTCCGCCGAGCATCGCCGCCTTCGGACGATTAATCAAAACCATCCAGTCCAAAGCGGCAGCATAAGCAGCGCAAGACAGATCGATCCTAAAGCGATGATCGTCCCGATCCGTACCAATCGCGATTTCGCGCTCGTCAGCGACTCCAGCAGCGCTACGAAAATCTGGTCCATAACCCATCACTCCGCCGCCTCCGCGAAATCGTCGCCGTGGACCAGTTCCGCCGAGCAGCGCTGCATGGTCGGGCTGGCGCGGCAGATCACATTGGTCATGTAGAAATCGGCAATCGGGTAGGTGACCTCACCAGTCGCGGTGGCATCGAGCGCAGGCGGGTTCCAGTCGAAACCGACCAGCCCCTCCGCACCCAGTGCGGGCACGTCGGCAACCATTGCCGCGCGCACCTGATCGAAACTGTCGAACGGCAACCTGACGCCCAGCCGTTCGCCAAGCGCACGGAAAATCGACCAGTCCTCACGCGCATCCCCGGGCGGGAATACGGCGCGATCACCGCGTTGGACGCGCCCTTCCAGGTTCACATATGTCCCCGCCTTTTCGGCGTAGCTGGCACCGGGCAAAATCACGTCGGCATGATGCGCGCCGTGATCGCCGTGATGCCCGACATACACTTTGAAACTGTCGGCAAATCCGCTGAAATCGACCTCGTCGGCACCAAGGAAGAACGCCAGCTTTGGCCTGGCGGCGACAATGTCGGCAATTCCGCCCGGCTGCGCATAGCCGAGCATCAGCCCGCCCATACGCGCCGCGGCGGTATGGACGACGCCGAAGCCGTTCCACTGATCGCGGACCACGTTGAGGCTCTTGGCCAGAGCCAAGGCTCCGCCGAATCCGGTCTTGAGCGCTCCCGGTCCGACGATCAGCAACGGTCGCCCGGCCTTGGCGAATGCGTCGCCAACCTCGTCAGGCAAGTCGCCCAACAGCGACAGGTCGTTGCCAAGCCACGTCGCGCGGTAGGTAAGATCGACTTCGGGCCCGATCGCGAACACCTTCGCCCCGCGCTTGATCGCCTTACGCACGCGCGTGTTGATGAGCGGCGCCTCGTGGCGCAAATCGCTGCCGATCAGCAGGATGACGTCGGCATCCTCGACCCCGGCGATCGTCGGGTTGAACGCGACCGCTCCCAGGTTGGTGACGTCGTACGCCAGCCCGGTCTGGCGGCCCTCGAGCAGCGAAGATCCCATCGCCTTGACCAGCGCCCCGGCGGCGAACATCGTCTCGCAATCGAGCAGATCGCCCGCGATCGCCGCGACGCTCGATCCGGCTTCGACTGCCGCGATCGCATCGAACGCTTCATTCCATGTCGCGGGAACCAGCGTGCCGCCCTTGCGCACATAGGGTTGGTCGAGCCGCCGCCGCACCAGCCCGTCCACGGCATGCCGCGTCTTGTCGTGCGCCCACTCCTCGTTGACGTCCTCGTTGATCCGCGGCAGCGCGCGCAGCACCTGGCGACCCCGGCTGTCGAGCCGGATGTTGGTGCCGACCGCGTCCATCACGTCGATCGCCAGCGTCTTGGTGAGTTCCCACGGCCGCGCTTCGAACGCATAAGGCTTCGAGGTCAGCGCCCCGACCGGGCAGAGGTCGACCACGTTTCCCGACAATTCGCTGGTCACCGCGCGCTCGAGATACGACGTGATCTGCATGTCCTCGCCGCGCCCGATCGCGCCGATCTCCTCGACGCCTGCGACTTCCTCGGCAAAACGGATGCAGCGCGTGCACTGGATGCACCGCGTCATCACCGTCTTGACGATCGGGCCCATGTACTTCTCGGTCACCGCGCGCTTGTTCTCGGTATAGCGCGAATGCCCGCGGCCATAGGCGATCGACTGGTCCTGCAGGTCGCATTCGCCGCCCTGGTCGCAGATCGGGCAATCGAGCGGGTGATTGATGAGCAGGAATTCCATCACCCCCTCGCGCGCGGCCTTGACCATCGCGCTGTCGGTGCGGATCTCCTGATTGTCGGCGGCAGGCAGCGCACAGCTCGCTTGCGGCTTGGGTGGCCCCGGCTTCACCTCGACCAGACACATCCGGCAGTTGCCCGCGATGCTCAGCCGTTCGTGATAGCAAAACCGCGGGATTTCCTTGCCCGCAGCCTCGCACGCCTGAAGCACGGTGGCACCCTGCGGGACTTCGACTTCAACCCCGTCCACGGTTAGTTTAGGCATGCAATTCCGTCCCAGATCACCAACTTCATTGCAGCGCATTTCATACTGCGCCGATCTGCGCTGCGCAGCCTCTCTGTGCGACTGAACACTTCAGCGCAACCGTCGTCCGAGTCCTTTGATACACTTTCGAGATGCGGCGCTCTACGGGCCACATCTCTCGCGCAGCTAGCGATCCCGATGCGCCCAAGCATACATCCCGTCAACCAGCGCCATGCGCTGAGCCGTCGATGGGATCCCCTCTGGAAGGCCTGTTAACCCGCATTGCGGGGTTTGAGAGTAAAGCGTGCTAAGCGCGCTAGATTCTGCCGCCGAGCCAGACTCTGTCTCCATCACTTTACGCACCAAGTCGGGGGAATAGATCGCAATACAACGCCCGATATTGTCAATGGTTACTTCACCTTTCAGGTCACCGTGAAACGCATTCGAACTATCAGCATTGACATTAACCGCCTTGACACCGCCTCCTGCGGCGCCTTCGTCAATCAAAAATCGCTCTGCGATCGCGGAACTGAGAAAACGGGGTGACAAGCCGTTAAGTTCACCCGCATCTATGCATGCGGGATATCTTCCACTATTCATCGCTCGAATGAGATTGGAATAACTCGGATCATTAGTGGTTGGACCACCGACCAGCTTGCTAGCGCGTTTTCCACTCACATTAACCACGCAGCTGGCGATCGTCAACGAGCGATCATAAGCGTGCGACGCTGCACTTGGATTTTGAAAGAGGCGTTCCATGTCGAGCCGGCGTCTGATCGGGCCCTCTACGCCGTTCGACATAATCCCGGGCGCTCGCGCTTGCGGGACACTCTGCGGCGAAGGAGCAGGTGGCCGCTGAGAGGATTGAGCAAGTGCTTCCGTTGCAAAAGTCGTCAGAGATAATGCGATTGCCAAACTTAGATGTTTCATTGGCTGTCTCCTACACTCTCGGTTACGCGGAAGCCGATGCTGCACCCCTTTGCTCGAGAATTGCAACCCTGATACGATTACACTGAGCAATCGTCCGTCGTTGTCGCGCACTTCACTCCGCCGCCTCCTGCATCGGGCTCACATCGCCCCCGCGCCGCGCGACGATCCGCCGCTCCATCTCCGGCCGGAAATGCCGAATCAAGCCTTGGATCGGCCACGCCGCCGCGTCGCCCAGCGCGCAGATGGTGTGGCCCTCGACCTGCTTGGTCACTTCGTACAGCGTGTCGATCTCGGCAATGTCGGCGTCGCCGGTGCGCATCCGCTCCATCACCCGCCACATCCATCCGGTGCCCTCGCGGCACGGCGTGCACTGGCCGCAGCTTTCATGCTTGTAGAAGTACGACAAACGGCTGATCGCGCGGACGATGTCGGTCGACTTGTCCATGACGATGATCGCCGCGGTGCCGAGGCCGGATCCCAGTTCCTTGAGACCGTCGAAATCCATCGGGCAATCGATGATCTGCGCCGCCGGGACCAGTGGCACCGACGATCCGCCCGGGATCACCGCCAGCAGATTGTCCCACCCGCCGCGAATGCCGCCGCAATGCGTCTCGATCAGCTCGCGGAACGAGATGCTCATCGCTTCCTCGACCACGCAGGGCTTTTCGACATGCCCGCTGATCTGGAACAGCTTGGTGCCCTTGTTGTTCTCGCGCCCGAAGCTCGAGAACCATTCCGGTCCGCGCCGCAGGATCGTCGGCACCACCGCGATCGACTCGACGTTGTTGACCGTCGTCGGGCACCCATAGAGCCCCGCACCGGCCGGAAACGGCGGCTTCAGCCGCGGCTGGCCCTTCTTGCCCTCCAGGCTCTCGAGCATCGCGGTTTCTTCGCCGCAGATATACGCGCCCGCCCCGCGATGCGCGAACACGTCGAAGTCATAGCCCGAACCACACGCGTTCTTGCCGAGATACCCGCGATCATATGCCTCGGCGATCGCCGCGAACAGCACCTCGGCCTCGCGGATATATTCGCCGCGGATATAGATATACGCCGCCCGCGCGCGCATCGCGAAGCCGGCGATCAACGCGCCCTCGATCAGCTTGTGCGGATCGTGGCGGATGATCTCGCGATCCTTGCACGAACCCGGCTCGGACTCGTCGGCATTGATGACCAGGAAGTTTGGCCGGTCGGGCTTGGGCTCCTTGGGCATGAAGCCCCATTTCACGCCGGTCGGAAACCCTGCCCCGCCGCGCCCGCGCAAACCCGACGCCTTGACGCGATCGATGATCGCATCCTGGCCGATCTCCATCAGTTTGTTGGTCGCATCCCAATCGCCCCGCGCCTCGGCCGCGCCGATGTTCCACGGCTGGAACCCATAGACGTTGGTGAAGATGCGGTCCTTGTCGGCGAGCATCTACTTGCCCCCCAGCAATTTGCGGCCACCGGCGAGGATGGCGATGACGATTGCGGCGCCGATCAGGATGCCGAGCAGCTTGAAGCTCAGCTTCAGCAGCCAGCCAAGCATCACGATTCCGCCGATAACGGCGAGGATGGTGATAATCGTGTTCTTGCTCATGCGGTCCACTCCGCGCGATAGTCATGGTTGGCATCGACCATCGCGGTCAGGTTGGTGGGACCGCCCTCGCTCTCGCTGGTATGCCGCCCGTTCTGCGGCCCCGGCTTGGGCGTTTCACCGTTCGCCAGCGCTTCGAGGATCGCAACTGTGCGATCATAGTCGAGATCCTCGAAATTATCGTCGTTGATCTGCACCATCGGCGCGTTGGCGCAATTGCCAAGGCACTCGACCTCGGTCAGCGTGAACAGGCCGTCGGGCGTGGTCTTGCCCTTGGCCAGCCCGCGATTCTTGCACGCCGCCAGCACATCGTCCGACCCGCGCAGCATGCACGGCGTCGTCCCGCACACCTGCACATGATAGCGTCCGACCGGAGCCATGTTGAACATGGTATAGAAGCTCACGACCTCGAACACGCGCATGTACGGCATGTCGAGATAGGCGGCGACATATTCGATCACCGGAACGGGCAGCCAGCCTTGCGTCTGCGTCTCCGCCCCGACCTGCCGCTGGGCCAGGTCGAGCAGCGGAAGCGACGCCGATTGCTGGCGACCGGCAGGATAGCGTGCGACGATCTCCTTGGCCGTGGCGGCGTTCGCATCGGTCCACGCGAACGCGCCCCAGCGCGCACGGGTTTCGGCCTCGTCGGGAATGTGTGGTGCGTCAGCCATGCCTGTGTCGTCCAAAATGCGGGCGGAGGGAAGGGACGAACCATTGCACCGCAGCCAGGATTATGGCGAGCGATCCGAACCAGATCACCTCAACCTGTCGAATCCCGGCTACGTCAACCACCAACATCCCGAACAGCGCCACAGCGCCCATCCAGAAAGCAAAATGCCCGGCCGATAGTGTCACCGGTCGCACTCCCCGAACACGATGTCCATCGCCCCGAGAATAGCAGTCGTATCCGCCAGCATGTGCCCGCGCGACATGAAGTCCATCGCCTGCAAATGGCTGAACGCGGTCGGGCGGATCTTGCAGCGATACGGCTTGTTCGAGCCGTCGCTGACTAGATAAATGCCGAACTCGCCCTTGGGGCTCTCGGTCGCGACGTACACTTCGCCCGCGGGAACGTGAAAGCCCTCGGTGTACAGCTTGAAATGGTGGATCAGCGATTCCATCGACCGTTTCATTTCGGCGCGCTTGGGCGGCACCACCTTGCGGTCGGTGCTGGCGATCGGCCCCTCGGGCATTTCATTGAGGCACTGCTTCATGATCCGCGCCGACTGGTACACTTCCTCGACCCGCACCATGAACCGGTCATAGCAATCGCCGCGCGTGCCGACCGGCACGTCGAACTCCATCCGGTCATAGACGTCGTATGGCTGCGACTTGCGCAAATCCCACGGGATACCCGCCGCGCGGATCATCGGGCCGGAAAAGCCCCACTTGATCGCATCGTCACGGCTGACCGTGGCGATATCGACGTTGCGCTGCTTGAAGATGCGGTTCTCGGCGACCAGGCTGATCGCGTCGCCGAACAGTCGCGGCAACCGGGTGTCGAGCCAGTCGGCTATGTCGGTCAGCAGCTTCAACGGCACATCCTGATGCACCCCGCCCGGCCGCAGGTAATTATGGTGCATCCGCGCACCCGACATGCGCTCGAAAAAGCCCAGGCAATCTTCGCGGATCTCGAACATCCACAGGTTCGGCGTCATCGCGCCGACGTCCATGACGTGCGAGCCGAGGTTGAGCATGTGATTGCAGATGCGAGTGAGCTCGGCGAAGAACACGCGCAGATATTGCGCGCGCACCGGCACCTCCAGGTCAAGCAGCTTCTCGACCGCCAGCACGAAGCTGTGCTCCATGCACAGCGGCGAACAATAATCGAGGCGGTCCATATAGGGCAGCGCCTGCGTGTAGGTCTTGTACTCGATCAGCTTCTCGGTGCCGCGGTGGAGCAGCCCCACATGCGGGTCGATCCGCTCGATGATCTCGCCGTCCAGCTCCATCACCAGCCGCAGCACGCCATGCGCGGCGGGATGCTGCGGGCCGAAATTGATCGTATAGTTCTGGATAGCGACATCGCCGGTCGTCGGATCAGCGGCGTCGGTCTTGCGCTCCAGTTCGTCGAGATACTCAGCCATTACTGGTTCTGACCCCCATCCTTGTCCTTGGGCACGACATCGGGATCGATCGGCTTGTCTTTCGGCTGGTTGCCGGGATCAGGTTCGCCCGCGCCGGTCTGGCCGGTGTGCTCGCTGGTCTTGACGTCCTTCGCGTTGGCATCGGTGTCCTTGGTCGCCGCCGCATCGGCCTTGACGATCGTGTCGGCCCTGAGCGGCGTCGGCGCGCCCTTGGCCTCGGGGACCGCTGCCTTCTCGTCGCCGGGCAGCACATATTGCGCGCCTTCCCACGGCGACATGAAATCGAACGTGCGGAAATCCTGCGCCAGCTTGACCGGCTCGTACACCACACGCTTGGCTTCCTCGGAATAGCGCAGCTCGGTAAAGCCGGTCAGCGGGAAATCCTTGCGCTGCGGGTGGCCGCGAAAGCCGTAATCGGTGAGGATCCGGCGCAGATCGGGATTGCCGTCGAACAGCACGCCGTACATGTCGTACACCTCGCGCTCCAGCCAGCCCGCGACCGGCCAGATGGCGGTTACCGACGGCACCGGCATTTCCTCATCGGTCGTCACACGGACGCGCAACCGGTGATTCCGCGTCAGGCTGAGCAGGTGATAGCAGACGTCGAACCGCTCGGCGCGCTCGGGATAATCGACTCCTGCGATCTCGACGAGCTGCTGATATTCCAGGCCCGGCGTGTCGCGCAGCGCAATCATCGCGTCGACCAAATTGTCGCGCGCAACGGTCAGCGTCACTTCGCCGACCTTGTCCTGCGCCTCGACGACCATTGCGCCCAGCGCGTCCTGCGCAAGTTCGATCGTGCCGTCATTGGCGGCATAACGGGGAGCAGGCGCCCTCATCGCTCGACCGTCCCGACCCGCCGGATTTTCCGCTGCAACTGCATCACGCCGTAGAGCAGCGCCTCGGCAGTCGGCGGGCATCCGGGCACGTAGATATCGACCGGAACGATCCGGTCGCAACCGCGCACGACGCTATAGCTGTAATGATAATAGCCGCCGCCATTGGCGCACGACCCCATCGAGATCACGTATTTCGGCTCCGACATCTGGTCGTAAACGCGGCGCAGCGCCGGGGCCATCTTGTTGCACAGCGTGCCCGCCACGATCATCACGTCCGACTGGCGCGGGGAAGCGCGCGGCGCGGCGCCGAACCGCTCCATGTCGTATCGCGGCATGTTGACGTGGATCATCTCGACCGCGCAGCAGGCGAGGCCGAACGTCATCCACCACAGGCTGCCGGTGCGCGCCCATTGGAACAGGTCTTCGGTGGTCGTGACCAGAAACCCCTTGTCGCCAAGCTCGGCGTTGAGGTCGGTCAGGAATTGCGGGTTGGGCAGCGTTCCGGGTGGCGGCGCTCCAACGGGCTGCGGGCTTAGTTCTACTCCCAATCGAGAGCTCCCTTTTTCCAGGCATAGATCAGGCCAAGCGCGAGTTCGGCGATGAAGATCATCATCGAGAACCATGCGGTCCAGCCGAGATCGAAAACGCTTACTGCCCAGGGATATAGGAACGCGGCTTCCAGATCGAAGATGATGAACAGGATCGCGACCAGATAGAAACGCACGTCGAACTGGCTGCGCGAATCCTCGAACGCCGGGAAACCGCATTCATATTCGGTAAGCTTCTCGGGCGTCGGCTTGTGCGCCCCGGTCAGCCGCCCGACCGCCATCGGCAGGAATACGAACGTCGCCGACAACGCCAGCGCGACGCCGAGGAACAGCAGGATCGGCAGATATTGCGACAGGTCGACCAACGGGCTTCTCGCAGTTGCGGAAATATGAGCGGCTTCTAGGCCGCGATATCCTACTGGGCAAGGCTTTGGCGGCTGAGAATGGCTCGCAACAGGAGCCGTTTCACGTACGTCAAGCGTTGCGCAGCGCCCCGCCGACCAGCTTGTGCAGCTTGGAGTGCAGCACGTCGTTGGCCGCCAGATACTGGTTGCGTTCGACCGCCATGTCCTGGCCGCGGAAATCGGTAACGAAGCCGCCGGCTTCCTTGACCAACAGGATGCCCGCCGACACGTCCCAAGGCTTCAGGTCGGATTCCCAAAAACCATCATACCGCCCCGCCGCGACCCAGGCGAGGTCGAGCGCCGCCGACCCGAACCGGCGGATGCCCGCCACTTCCGGGGCTACCGCACCGAAGATACGGCTCCACTCGGCAAAATTGCCGTGGCCCAGAAACGGAATGCCCGTCGAAATCAGCGCATCGGGCAAGTCGCGCCGTGCAGACACGCGCAGCCGCTGCCCCTGCAACCACGCCCCGCGCCCCTTTTCGGCCCAGAAGCCTTCGTCGGTCAGTGGCTGATAGACCATGCCGTGCGTGATCTCGGGCTTGCCCATGACCCCACGCGGATCCTCGACCGCGATCGAGATCGAGAAATGGGGAATGCCGTGAAGGAAATTGGTCGTGCCGTCCAAGGGATCGATGATCCACCGCGGCTTGTCGGGATCGCCTTCGATCGTACCCCGTTCCTCGACCAGGAAACCCCAATCGGGCCGCGCATGGCGCAGTTCCTCGATCAGCGTATCCTCGGCGCGGCGATCGGCCATCGACACGAAATCGGCCGGCCCCTTGCGGCTGACCTGCAGGTGCTGGACCTCGTTGAAATCGCGGCGCAGGCGCGGCGCGGCCTTGCGCACCGCGCGCTCCATCACCGAGATCAGGCCGGAATGCGAAACCATCTAGCGTCCTTCGCCTAGCGGAGGCCCGTCATCGTCGGCATCCGCCGCCGGCGTGGCTGCTTCGGCGGGTTTGGGCATCGGTGCTCCGCAAACCCCTGCCAGCACGATCAGCTGCTGCGTCGCGTCGGTCTCGTCGACCTTCGGGTTCTTGTCGAGCACCTGCTTCGTCGCCTGCGCGATCGTGCTGAGCGAGCGCTCGTACAGGCAGCCGAAGATGCCCTGCTTGGTTTCCGTCGGCACTTCCTTGGAATTAAGCGCGCTGACGATCAGCCCCAGCGTCCGCGACGCGTGTGCCGCCTCTTCCTTGGTCGGCGCGGCGTCCTGTGCCGCTGCGGGCGATGCCAGCAGCGCGGCGCCGACGATGGCGATCGATCGCATCATCTCAATCGGCCCGCTTCACATAGGTGCGTTCATAGACATCGACGACGATCCGGGTGCCTGCGCCGATATGCGGCGGCACCATGACGCGAACGCCGTTCTCGAGGATCGCCGGCTTGTACGACGACGATGCGGTCTGTCCCTTCACCACCGCGTCCGCTTCGGTGATCATCGCCTCGATCGTGTCGGGCAACTGAACGCTGATCGGGCGTTCGTCGTACAGCTCCATGACCACGTCCATGCCGTCCTGCAGGAACTCGGCCGCGTCGCCCAGCACGCCCTTGTCGAGCGTGATCTGTTCATAATTGTCCTTGTCCATGAACGTCAGCGTGTCGCCGTCCGCAAACAGATACTGGAAATCCTTGGTATCAAGCCGCACCCGCTCGACGCTCTCTGCGGAGCGGAAGCGCACGTTGTTCTTGCGGCCGTCGATCAGGTTCTTCATCTCGACCTGCATATACGCCCCGCCCTTGCCGGGCTGGGTGTGCTGGATCTTGACCGCGCGCCAGATGCCGCCTTCATATTCGATGATATTGCCGGGACGAATGTCCACGCCGCTGATCTTCATGGGACCATACCTGTCAGAAAGAGCTGAGCGCGCGGCTTTAGCGGCGCGGCGCTCCGCCCGCAAGCAGCGGGTAGGGATCGATCGGCTGCCCGCCCGACCAGTTCTCGTCCGGGCGCATCCGCGACACGCCGAAATGCAGGTGATAATTGCCGGCCCCGGCGTTTCCCGTATCGCCGACGAAGCCGATCGGCGTCCCCGGCGCAACCGGCTGCCCTTCGGCGAGACCCGGCGCATAGCCAGCCAGATGCGCGTAATAATAGCTCCAGCGTTTGTCCGGAGAACGCACATAGGCGGTGATGCCGCCACCGCCATCGCTGTAGAAAAGCTTCTCGACCGTCCCCGCCGCCGCAGCGACCACCGGTGTCCAACCCGCCGCCATGACGTCTAACCCGGTATGCGCGCGAGCCCCGTCGTCGCGGGCGTCACCGTAATTGGGCGAAAGCGTCTCCGCGCGAACTCCCAGCACCGGGATTGCCAGCTTTCCCGAATATATGACGGGCAGCGATCCGCCACGTGCTCCGTCGGGCTGCGGCGCGGATACGGAAGGGGCGCGCATGGCCCGCGTATCGGGACCGCCAAATCGCAGCATCGACCCGAAAATCGCGATCCCCAGCACGATCAGCGCCAGGATCGCCCAGCCCAGCCGTGTCATCGCGTCACCGCTGAAAAACCGCCTTGGTGCCGGGCTTGATCATCAGCGACAGCCGCGCCGCGTCCCAGTTGGTCAGCCGGATACAGCCATTGCTCTCGGTCCGGCCGATCTTCTCGGGCTCGGGCGTGCCGTGGATGCCGTAATGTTCCTTCGACAAGTCCATCCACACCACCCCCACCGGCCCGTTCGGACCTGCGGGAAGTTGCGCCTTCTTGGCGCCCGGCTTCGACGTGCTGAGCAGCGACGGCGTGTAGGCATAGGTCGGGTTGTACGACGACCCCTTGATCGTCCACTCCCCGATCGGCAGCGGAAACTCGCTCGATCCCATCGTCGCTGAAAATTGCGCGACGAGCCGGTCGCCGTCGAGCACCTTGAGCACGCCTTCCGACTCGTCAACCACTACCCGGTCGCCGCTCGGCTGCGTCGCATCGACGTTGAGCGTGCGCAGCGTCGCGCGCCAGTCCTCCGGCAGCTTCGAATCGTAATCGCGTGAGGTCGGCAGCGCGTTGGGGAATACGATCTTCGTCCCCGGCTTGAGCGGCGTCGCAGCGCTGTTCAGTTCGAGCAGCACCGACGGCTTGGTGTGGAACATCTCGGCCAGCTTCTCCATCGGCGAGCGATAGGAAATATGGTCGAGTTCCGCCTGTTCGTTGAGGTCGCTCGGCAATTCGGGATTGTACGGACCCGCCAGCGCGCCCGGCGTCAGGGTCAGCGTGCGCGTCGGCCGCAGCTTGGCGAAGGGATGCAACGCGCGTAGGGTCGCCTGGTCCATCTTGCCGGTGACGGGCAGGTTACGCGACGTTTGGAACCCGCGCAGCGCCGCGGTCAGCGATTGTCCCTCGCGTCCATCAAGAACCCCGGGACCGAAGCCAAGATGATCGAGGATCACCTGGACGTGCAGGACGCTGCGGTCGATTACCGTTTTCGCGATCTTTGTCTGAGCCGGGGCGCTGACCGTGGCCGAGGTGGTATCGGCCGCTTCGCCACGATCGGGTACTGCGAACACCATTGCAGCGGCGGCGGCCGTCGCGACCCCGGCGGTCCCGATCAATACGCGGTCGAACATGCCACCCTCCTTACGCTTTTACCTGAATGGGATAAGCGTTTGAGGCCGCAGTTGTTCCGTGAACGATCCGAAAGCCTAGCGTGCGATTGCCTCGCCGAAGCGGCGAACCGCGTCGGCCTCGTCCCCGCCCCACACCGCATTGCACACCGCGATGAAATCCGCCCCGGCCTCCACCAGCGGGCGGGCGTTATCTGGGGTGATGCCGCCGATCGCCACTGCCGGGATCTCGAACATCGTTGCCCACCATGACAGGATCACCGGGTCGGGTACGTGTCGCACGTCCTTGGTCGTGGTGGGATAGAAGGCACCGAAGGCGACATAGTCGGCACCCGCTTCGCCTGCTTCCATCGCGAGATGTCGGCTGTCGTGGCAGGTCACGCCGATCTGCGCGGTCGGCCCGAGTGCCGCCCGCGCATCGCGCGGATCGCCGTCGCTCTGCCCGAGATGCACCCCGTCGGCGCCGAGCCTCTTGGCCAGCGCGACGTCGTCGTTGACGATGAACGCTACCTCCGCGTCGGCACAGATGCGCTGCAGCGGTTCGGCAAGCGCCGCCGCCTTGTGCTGGTCGATGCCCTTAACCCGGAACTGGAACGCCGCGACCGGCCCTGCGTCAAGCGCGCGGATCAGCCGGTCCGCGAACCCGCCCGACACATCGAGCGGCGAGATAAGGTAGAGCTGGCATGGCGGTCGCCGGTCGTCCCGCCGAAACTGCTCGGCAAAATCGGGGGCGAGCGGGCCAAGCGGGTCCTGTTCGAGTTGGGTCATGGCCGCGGCGATAGCCGTCAACGCCCGCCGGTCAACCTCGGACGCGCGTCACCCGGCTTTTGCCGCGGCGGTCGACGCCGCATGGATGTCGTCGATCGCTTCGCCCAGCGCTGCATCGAAGGCATCGTCGCTCATCCCGTCACGCAGATCCTCCAGCAGGGCGCGGCTGAAGCTGGCGATGATACCGTCGTTCCTGGCGAGTTCGGCACATGCCTCGCGGCGAGAAAACCCGCCCGAAAGCGCGACGACGCGCAGCACGCGCGGGTGATCGACGAGCGGCTTGAACAGGTTGGCAGTCTCCGGCAGCGACAGCTTGAGCATCACCCTCGCTCCGCCCTGCATCGCATCAAGCGCATTCAGCAGAGCGTCGCGCAGCAAGCGGTCCGCCTCTCCCCGCTCGGCGCTGCGGACGTTGACCTCGGGCTCAAGGATCGGGACGAGGCCGCCCGCCAGCACCTGCTGCGCGACCGCCATCTGCTGATCGACGATCGCCGCGATGCCGTCCGGGTCGGCAAGATGGATCACCGAACGCGCCTTCGTGCCGAACACCCCGAGCGCCTTCGCCCTTGTCAGCAGGGCCTCAAGATCACGGATCGGCTTCATCACCTGCACGCCGTCGCGCTCGGGCTCGAGCCCCTTGTCGATCTTGAGAAACGGGACCACGCCGCGAGCGATCAGCGCCTCGGGCACCGGAATGCCGCCGATCTCTCCGTCCATCGTGCGTTCGAACAGGATCGCGCCGATCACCTTGCCACCGCCGAAGCAGGGCGACGTTATGATCCGGCTGCGCATCGCATGGATCAGCGCGAACATCTCCTCGTCCGACGTCCATGCGGCTTGTTCCACGCCATAGCCGGTCAGCGCTTTCGGGGTTGAGCCGCCTGACTGGTCGAGCGCGGCGATGAACCCCTGCCCATGCGCGATCCGGTCGGTCATCTCGGAAAAGTTCACGGCAAACCCCCTGCGCTGCGCTGTCAGGAGCCGCGGATACCGCGCACCCACCAGTGCCGCAACGCCAACAAACGGCAATCCGATTGGGCTATTCGCGGTCGCGGCGCAGCGCCGCCACGCCGGGCAGATCCTTGCCTTCCATCCACTCCAGAAACGCTCCACCGGCGGTCGAGACGAAAGTCATCTCGCCCGCCACTCCAGCCTGGTTGAGCGCCGCGACGGTGTCGCCGCCGCCCGCCACCGACACCAGCGAGCCTTCGCGGGTGAGCGCCGCCGCAGTCCGCGCCAGCGCCATCGTCGCGGTGTCAAATGGCGACGTCTCGAACGCGCCGAGCGGGCCGTTCCACACCAGCGTGCGGCAATTTTTCAGCACATCGGCCAGTGCCTCGGTCGCGGCGGGGCCGATGTCGAGGATCATCTCGTCCGCCGCCACCTCGTGCACGTTGCACGTGCGCAGTGATGGCGGATTGGCAGCGAATTCCTTCGCGACGACGACATCGTAGGGAAGATGGATCGTGCAACCGGCCTTGTCGGCAGCCTCGAAGATCGCCTCCGCAGTATCGGTCAGGTCATGCTCGCACAGCGACTTGCCGACATCGACCCCGCGCGCGGCGAGGAAGGTGTTGGCCATGCCGCCGCCGATGATCAGGTGATCGACCTGCCCGACGAGATGGCGCAGCACGTCGAGCTTGGTCGAAACCTTGGCCCCTCCGACCACCGCCGCGACGGGATGCTCGGGATTGCCGAGCGCCTTGTCGAGCGCGTCGAGTTCGGCCTGCATCTGGCGCCCCGCGAAGGCCGGCAGGCGATGTGCCAGCCCTTCGGTCGAGGCATGCGCGCGGTGCGCGGCGGAAAAGGCGTCGTTGACGTACAGATCGCCGAGTGCGGCGAAGCGCGCAGCCACCTCAGGATCGTTCCGTTCCTCCCCGCCGAAAAAGCGCGTATTTTCGAGTAGCCCGATATCGCCCGGCGACATCAGCGCGATCGCCTCGGTATCGCTCTCCCAATCGATATAGCGTACTTGACGGCCAAGCACTTCGGACAGCGGCCGGGTGATCAGCGACGTCGAATATTCGGGGGACGGCACTTTGGGCCGCCCGAAATGCGCCAGGATCAGGACGATGGCGCC